>NZ_JAUBPU010000012.1:0-117818 GCF_036700885.1 Microcoleus sp. S13_B4 | reverse complement strand
AATTAATAATTAAATGGGGTCGCAAAATCAAAAATAAGGGTAATGCTTGTATCACAGTTTAAATGTGCAACAGCTTAACCACGAACTTGCTGCGATTCCTGCTGCTATTTACGAAGCAGGTGGCATTATCGGTGCTGTCTGTCACGGGTCGGCGGCGTTAGTTAATCTTAAGTAGTGGGAGGGTGATCACCTGATTGGAAATAAGACTGTGGCTGCTTCTACTAATGAAGAGGAAGCTGCTGTGGGACTGGCTGAAATAGTGCCGTTTTTGGTGGAGTCAAAATTAATTGAATGCGGGGCTAATGTTACGAAAATTCCTAATTTTCAAGTTTGCGTTCTGGCGAGCAACAGGCTCGTCACAGGCGAAAACCCCGCTTCGGCAGCAGGTTTCGGTCACAAAATGGTAGAATTGATCAAAAATAAGTAGAGCCCAAAAAAAGATCACACCGAAAAACCCGGTTTCTTTAATAACACCTTCGTGCCTAAGTCACAAGGCTTTAAGAAAGTAGGTGGGGTTGAGGCACTCCTACCCAACGCCATCAATTTTAAATTTGAGATTTGAGATTTTAAATGTTTGCTCCAATCTAAAATCTCAAATGGTCAATCTAAAATCTGTTGTTGATTTCGCTTCACAATATCCCAACCTACTGGAAAAATGGCGAAGGTATTATTAAAACAACCTGGTTTCTGGATACCTAATTACTACCTGTTGTTTTTCGGTTAACCGTACTCCAAGAGCCACTTTGAGCCGAGAACATTACTGCCAATTTTTCGTCTTTGATGTCACTGAAGTCGCGCTCGCTTTACGAGGATAAATTACTTAGTTATGGGAGGTGTTAGTGAATTCCCTTCATTGCCAGTCCGCAAAAATTAAGTATAATTTTTGAGTGCTGGTTTAGGGAGGTACCAAAATATTGAGCGCCCCGTAAAACAGCAGAATAAACTGGTCACTTGTTCGGATTAGTAAAATAGCTAAATGAATAAGCTATTAGGGCATAATGTAGTTTTGAGCGAACAGGGTATGGAACTAAATTTACAGCAATTTTATAGCGCCTGCAATCCCAGCTACACCCTGGCAGTAGCAAATCAAAAAGACCGACAATACTATATCGATTTCTCTTCAGTGCGGGGCGGCACAATCGTCGAACAATTGGAGCGCACCATCAGCCGTCTGTCCCCCGATGCACCTACCTGTCAATTATTCACCGGTCACATCGGCTCTGGTAAATCAACAGAATTGCTGCGGCTGCAAGCTCAATTGCAGCAACAAGGATTTCATGTTGTTTACTTTGAGTCGAGTAAAGACTTAGACATGGCAGATGTAGATATCACTGACATTTTGTTGAGCGTTGCTCGTCAGGTGAGCGAAAGCATTGAGAAAATGAAAATCAAGCTGCAACCGACGGGTTTTAAAGCTTTGCTCAAAGGGGTTGCTGATGTTTTTCAAACTCAAATCGACTTGAGCGCTGAAGCTAATATCCCTGGTGTTGGGGAAATAAATGCCAGCACGGAAGGAGAGTTTTCTCTGGCGTTGGGAATTGGCAAAATTACTGCTAAGGCGAAAGATGCTCCGAATCTGCGATCCGAGTTGAGGCAATATTTGGAGCCGCGAACTAACGTAATTTTAGATGCGCTGAATAAGGAGTTGCTAGAACCGGCTAATCAAGAACTCAAGCGCCAAGGGAAACAAGGACTTGTAGTAATTATCGACAATCTCGATCGCATACACCTGTGCGCGAAACCGACGGGGCGGCTGCAGCCGGAATACCTGTTTGTCGATCGCGGCGAACAATTGGCAAGACTAAATTGCCACGTCGTGTATACAATTCCTTTGGTGCTGATTTTCTCTAACGATTTGGGCCAGTTGACCAATCGCTTTGGGGTAGATCCGAAGGTTTTGCCGATGGTGCCGGTGCAGTTGAGCGACGGTTCTGAGTGCTCTGAGGGTGTGGAATTGCTGCGGCAGATGGTTCTGGCGCGGGCCTTTCCGATGGTGCATCCTTCGCAGCGCTATGTTTTGGTGGGCAAAGTTTTCGACTCTGCGGAAACTCTCGATCGCCTGTGTCGAGTCAGCGGCGGTCATGTCCGCAATTTGCTGCAACTGCTGTATGGCTGTCTGCAGAAACAAGACCCTCCTCTGTCGCGGGAAACTTTGGAAAATGTGATCGTCCAGCGCCGCCACCAGCTTACTTTGGCGATCGAACCTGATGAGTGGCAATTGCTGCGCCAAGTATCCGCTACCAAAACTGTGAACGGGGAAACTAAATACCAAATCTTGCTGCGTAGTCTCTGGGTGTTTGAATACCGTTACGGCGAAGATTATTGGTTTGATGTCAATCCGATTTTGGCTGACGCCAAAGAGTTTCGGGAAACAGTTGGCAGTTGACTGTTGACAGTCACTCGGCGAGGAAAATCGCTTCTGAACCAACGAAGTTCACTCATAGCCGACTAAAGAATAAGGGCCCAACTGTAGCAGGATCTGGTATGAAAACTAACAAAACTCAACCGTTAACAGTCAACAGTCAAGTCAACTAACAAAAATGATTAAAGGCACTACTAAACTGTTGGGAGTAATTGGTCATCCCGTCGAACATTCTCTGTCGCCGGCGATGCACAATGCTGCTATTTCCCACTTGGGAGTCGATTTTGTTTACCTGCCGTTTCCGGTAAAACCAGGGGGTTTAAAAGCTGCTCTTGCAGGATTTGCGGCGATCGGCGTTCGGGGATTTAGCATCACGATTCCGCACAAACAAGCAATCTTACCGCTGCTGTCGGAAGTTTCCCCGATCGCCCGAGCGATCGGCGCAGTCAATACCGTATACCTGACTGACAAAGGTTGGTGCGGCACAAATACTGACGTTGAAGGCTTTCTCGCGCCCCTGCAAACCCTCCCTTATCAAGGAGAGGCTAAAGACTCAATTTCTCCCTTAGAAAGGGGCAATACGGCTGTCGAATCCTGTCCCCCCCCTTACCAAGGGGGGGCTAGGGGGGGTTCCGATTGGAGTCAGAAAGTAGCGGTAATTTTGGGGAATGGCGGGGCGGCGAGAGCTGTTGTGGCTGGATGCGCTCAATTGGGATGTGCAGAGATTCACGTTGTCGGCCGCAGCGAACAAAATTTAGCGGAATTTCAGCAGAGTTGGGTCAATTCTCCGATGCCCGTGCAGAATTTGCAGGTTCATACTTGGGATAATTTGTCAATGTTAATCTCGCAGGCAGATTTGCTGGTGAACACGACGCCTGTGGGGATGTATCCCCAGGGGGAAAAGTCGCCGGTTGCGGATGGTGCGATCGATCGAATTTCAGCAGGTGCGATCGTCTATGATTTAATTTACACCCCTAATCCTACCCAGTTTCTCAAAGATGCGAAGCTTCGGGGAGCGCGAGCTATTGACGGACTCGAAATGCTAGTTCAACAAGGAGCAGCCGCCTTAAAAATTTGGCTGGATCAAGAATCAGTCCCAGTTGATGTGATGCGCCAAGCCTTGCGCCAGCATTTAGGTCTAGACTAATGCCATTTCTTCAAAAAGTAGCTGTAGTTTTCAGCATTCGTATAAGTAGGAATTTGAGGCTGAATTCGCGCTAAGCTGAGAATTAAAATATACTTGCGCTGCAATTTATGAAATTTCGAGCTATCAGCCTTTTTTTTGCTACTTGCCTAATCGGAATTTTTAGTTTGGTCTTCACTCCACCTGCTTGGGCTCTGACGCAGATTAAACTTTCCGACCTTTCCTATCGCGAATGTCCGGCAGAAATGGGAGAAGGAACAGTCACCAGCGGCAGTTCTATGGAAGCTACCTGCTTTTTGATTACTGGGAAAGCTGAAAATAGCACCGGCAAACCAGTTGTCAATGCCGATATTTTCGGCCGCATTTATGATGCCGACGACAATCCGGTGATGCAAAACCGAACTCGCTTAGGTTCGATAGAAGAAGTTCCTCCCGGAGTTAGCGATTTTCAGCTCAGAATTTCCGTTGCTGCCAATCAACGAACACCTTTGAAGCTCAAGCAATTTAAAGCTACAGGTTTTACTGGCGTGGTTCGCCGTTAACAAAACTATTTGAGATTTTAGATTGCTGAGAAAGAGATTTTGGGTTGGGTGCCCGTGAAACCGCAATGCAGTTTTCGATTGTAGATTTTAGATTTGAGATTGTTGAGTGGGTGGTAATTTCTCATTTCTAATGTACGATTAACTCCCCAGCTTTTCAACCGGGGAGTTAATCTAAAAATGTCAAATCTAAAATTTAGTTGCAGGCAGCTAGGTCTGCCAAACAATTTACGCTCGATGCTTAAAAACTTAAGCTTTTCAAACTACAAGGATGTTTGCAAGCTGGTCAAAAGACCGATCAAGAATTCTGAGCCGAACTGAAGTACAAAAAACGCAATCATTGGCGAAAAGTCAATCCCTCCCAAGGGGGGGATAATCGAGCGGAATAGATTCAGGTAAGGATCTGTTAACTGACTCAAAATCGAAAACGGGGGATCGTACCAATTGATATTGGGGAACCAGCTTAACAGCACCCGAAAAATCATCAGGACTAGATAGATTTGCAGAAATGTCGCTAGCGTGGTTGCCAAAAGGCCTATTGAAGAACTCATAAATTTTGCTTGTAGTTTGAGTAAAGTTTACAGACACTTTAACTGTGAGTTTAGCATAGCTGGAGGAGTGGGGGGAGTGGGAGTTGGGGAGACCAGGAGCGTTTTTTGTTGTTCCTTGTTCCTTCTGTCTCCCCCTTTTACCTGGAAAGATGAAGAGAGAAATGTGCGACAGTTGACCGATCGCCCGCATTGATCTGCCAGCCTAATCTAAAATTTTAAATCGATTCAGGAGTCTTGGGCGATCGAACCCTCATTGTTGTGCGGCTGCGCGTTGCCGTTTACGTCGCCGAGTTGCAGCCGCACGTCATCTATTGCCTGATTTAGCTGGGCAATTTTATCTTCTAAACTCAGCCTTGCTACTTCCATCCCTTCGGCTTCGAGTTGGCTGGCTTTCCTCTGGCGGATTTTTCTGGTTTTTGGGTCTGAAGGTTCACTCAGCAAAGCTTCAGCAGCGCGCCGCGACAGCACCGCACCCAAAACTGCACCCACCAAGCCGCCAACGGCAGCTCCGGCAATAAATCCCCCTGTAAAACCCTCTCGATTACTCATAGCTCAACTCAACTGCGCGATATTTCCTTGATTTGTTTATTTTGACATTCTCCCGGTGAGAAACCGGGAGATTGTTAGTTGTCAGGTAGGCGTTGCAAAATTTGAGGAGGATGGTTGTGGGGTGTCCCGCCTGCTGTGAAAATACACGCCTTCGGGATCAGGGGCCCATCAGCCAAAACAATCAAAATCATCCCGCAATTATGCAACACCGTCAGGTAAGGCGAGAATTCCGACTTCAGAGTTAAAGCGGATCATTTCCAAAGATCGATCGCCATAAAGATCTTCAATGTGTTCCAAGCAGCACTCGATCGCGAAATCGTTCAATTGGGCCGGCTCAACGCCGTACATATCCTGAAACACCTCTGAGTCTACCCGACAAAAGCGCGGTCGATCGGCATAAATTCCGCATTCTCGCGTCGCTCTGTCAAAATTGATACACCAACCGTCATCTCCGACTAAGCTCAAGTAGAGCGATAATTCGTCTTCAGATAAATACTCGTCTAGGTCGGGGCGCTCTGTTGGGTCGAGGTAACAACAAGCACCGCACTGCTTTACACAACGCCAAGTAGCCATAGTTTGATTTTAGATTTTAGATTTTAGATTTTAGATTTTAGATTCGGAGCATTATCTGGAAAATACCAAACTTTAGGAGATTGGGGGTTCTTCAAGTATATCAATTGCCAGTGCCCGAGGCGGATCTCCTCCAGGGGCGTTCGATTTTAGATTTTAGGTTTTAGATTCCGCTCACTTTCGGGGAAGGGGCATCAAGTCCCTGGTTTGCTGTCACTGAGAGGTCGATCATAGTTTACATTTTGTTGAATTTTGTAAAGTTCCTTAAAAAATATGGTCGATCGCCCGGTAAAATCAGAAGCGGATTTTCTAATTCAACAATCTAGACTTAATCACTACAGTCAGGAGGACACATGGACTTTATAACCGATCTTTTCAGTGGTATGGCTGGTGTAGACTACCAACTCATTGTTCAGGTAGCTTTACTCGCAGCCGTCGTGCTTTCGGGCCCGATCGTGATTTTTCTCTTGGCAGCTAAAGGCGGCGACCTGTAATTATAGCACGCTCCGGGGCGATCGAGAGTTGGGAGTTTTGAGTTTTAAATTATTCAAAATTCACAACGCTCGATCGCCAATTTTCCCAGAAGCACGAGCTTTCTTATCAAATACCGAGTTATCAAATACCCAGGGCGTGTTTAGCAGTTTGAATCAAATTCTCAAAAAAAGGTAGAGATACATCTACTTCTCTAGCATCTTTGCGGGAGTTGCCTAACAAACCGATGTTTTGTCCGGGTGCAACAGCCAAAACTTGTCCTTGAGAGTTGCGAATTCTCAATTCTTCGATCGACCCGGCGGGAGATAGACTGCAAGAATAAGTGCGATCGCAGTAATGAAACTCAACTTTTCCGAACATCGGCGGCCTGGAACTAGCAGCATTTGCCGGCAGCCGGACACCCAACAATTCTAACTCAACCGATGTCTTGCCATTAAAACTATTTTCCCGCAATCGGTAAGCAATATCAACCCGCCGAGGCAAAGGAAAATATTCGCCCCAACGCCAAGCAATCGCCTTCACACTAGCCGATACATTTCCATCTTGAGTTGCAGTTAGTTTAACGTGACCTCCTTTACCAACAATTTTCTGTTCAGTTATACACACATTAGGCGTCCAAAATACAGGAGCCTTATTTTCGATCCCGCAAGGTTCCAGAGCATCAATTTGTCGGTAAAGGTCGAGATTAATCTCAGCCAAATCCGCTCGCACATCTACTGAAACCAGGGGTTTTAGGTGTTCCGGCTGCAAACATTGATTAGCAAAAATTGACAGTTGATTGCGGAATTGTTCAAGATTATGGGCTGGCATAGAAAAACCGCCCGCCGCTTTGTGTCCGCCAAATTTAGTTAATAAATCCGCGCAAAAATTCAGCCCGTCAAATACATTAAACTCAGGAATTCCCCTCGCCGAACCCCGGACAATTTTATGGGCTACCGTCCCTACAGCCTCGTTTTCGCCAGCCTCATCCTCAAAAGTACCAATAAACACAGGTACGCCGTAGCGTTCCACTAACCGAGAAGCCACAATCCCGATCACCCCGTGGTGCCAACCCGGTTGCACGACAACTAAAACTCGTTCTTGCTGCAAGTTGAGATCACTTTTCTCGCACCAAGCGATGGCTTCCTGCTCAATTTCCTGGCACAACTCCTGCCTGCGTTGATTAATTTGTTCGCACTGCATTGCGTTTTTGAGAGCCAATTCGCGATCGTCCGTAGTCAGCAACTCTATCACAATTTGAGGGTCAGCCAGGCGCCCCACAGCATTAATCCGGGGCCCAAGTCGAAAACCAATATCTTCAGGCTTTAAGGAATTATTAGTTTTATTTTGCGAGTTAAGAATTGAGGGGCTTTCCCCACTCCCCGGCTGCACTCCCGCCACATGAATCAAAGCCTGAATACCCGCCAATTGCGAGTGAGGCAACAGCCGTAAACCACGCTTCACCCAGCGGCGGTTAACTCCAGTCAAAGGCGCTAAATCCGCAATAGTTCCCAACGTAAATAACTCCAGCAGCGGATTCACCAACCCGCCAACTTTTTGCATATCCTGAGCCAAAGTAATCGCCAAAACATAAGCAACGCCTACGCCAGCCAAACCGCGATAAGGCGAAGATTCTGCAATTAATTTCGGGTTGAGAATAGCATCAGCCGGCGGCAGTTTTGGCGGCAAATCGTGGTGGTCTGTAATAATAACTTTGACACCGAGTTCTCGCGCTCTGGCAACCGGGCCGTAGGCTGCAATTCCGTTGTCAACCGTGAGAATGAGAGCGACACCTTCCGAGTGAAATTCTTCTACAATGCGATCGTTAATCCCATAACCTTCTCGCATCCGGCTGGGAATAGCATAATCCACATTCGCCCCCAGAAGCCTCAGAGCTCGCAGCAACAAAGCGGTGCTCGTCATCCCGTCAGCATCGTAGTCGCCGCATATCGCAATTTTTCGCCCTCCCGAAATCGCCTCCCGCAACAATTTGACACTCGCAGCCAAATCGGGAAACTCATCCATTGGCGCGGGCAAAACCAGAGATTCGGGTTCGATAAACCCTTGCACTTCTTTAAGAGAATCGATTCCCCGGTTAATCAGTACCTGTGCCAGCAAGGGCGACAAACCGATTTCAGTGGCAAACTGTTCGGCTTGCTGTGGTTGAGGCGAATAAATTTGCCACCGTTGGTTTGGCAATCGGTGAAAATGCGGGGGCACAGATGTCGGTAGCTCTTGCACGGAAGCTGAGGTTTAAAGATACATAGTTAATCTTACCGAATTAAGTCACTGCGTCAATCAATTGTAGATTGTAGATTTTAGGTTTTAGATTGAGCGTAAAGATGAGTTTTTTGGGTAAAATCCAAAGGTTGTTTGTAGGAAAGCTTTTTTCGGAACCTCTCACCGCACCCAAATAGGGATACAAGCCCTGACAGCAGTCGTGGAAACCAAAAAATTTTAGACCAAAGTCCCAACCCCCCAGATTTATCTGTGGAGTCAATCTAAAATCTCGAATCTCAAATCGACTGGCGGGAGTCGAAGAACTAAGTGTAGCAGGCATTTGCGCTGCCCGCACTAGGGCGCAGACTACTAATTTAATGAGGAGACTTGCATGAGTGTCGATCGACGACCTTGGTTTCAAACTGCATTACAGGTTCGGGGGTCTGTCATTCCCTCAATTTTGCCCCGCGTTTTGCTGTGCGGCGGCTTTGGAGTTTTTATTTCCCTGCTGCACTTTTTTAAGTTGCCGGTTTCCATGCCAATTTTGTCGAGTATTGTACCGAGTATTGTCCTGGGTTTACTGTTAGTTTTTCGGACAAATACAGCCTACGAGCGATTTTGGGAAGGTCGGAGATTTTGGGGTATTTTAAACAATAACATCCGCAATTTGGCTCGTCAAATCTGGGTAGCAATTGAGGAAAAAGACCCGCAGGATATCATAGAAAAAAAGTCAGCACTGCGCCTATTAGTTGCCTTGGCAGTGGCAATGAAACTGCACTTGCGGCAAGAATCAGTCAATCCAGAGTTGGAGCCGTTAATGTCCCCAGCGCGGTACCAAAAGCTCAAATCAATGAACAATCCACCCCTAGAAATTGCCTTTTGGATTGAGGATTATATGCACGAGCAGTACGAGCGCAATTGCCTGGATGTTTATCAGTTAACTGCTATGAAGGAGTTGCTCAACTCTATGATTGATGTATTAGGCGGCTGCGAGCGGATTTTGAAGACGCCTATCCCTTTGGCTTACGCGATTCACTTGAAACAACTATTGTTGCTTTACTGTTTGGCACTGCCCTTTCAAATGGTGAAGGATTTGGGTTGGGGAACCGGCGCTGTTGTGGCTTTAATTAGTTTTACTTTGTTCGGCATCGAAGAAATCGGCATTGAAATAGAAAATCCCTTCGGGCACGATGCCAATGATTTGCCTTTGGACAATATGTGTGCTGCCATGCAGCGCAATATGGACGATTTAATTTCTTTATCTCCTAGCGTTCACGAACACGTGAAAGAGAAGTAGAGTCATTCCATTTTAGATTTTAGATTTTAGATTTTAGATTGGTATCGAAAATCTAAAATGGTATAACCTACGGGTTAATTTTTAACAATAAACCGCATTAACCCAGCCAATACTAACAATACAGGTGTCAGCCAATCTCCCCACCGCACGTACAAAGTTCGAGTTTGCCGCCGATAAATAGTAGCATCTCGGATTTCATAGGTATTAATTCCCGACTTCCAAACCGTCTCGCCGCGAGGATTTACAAAAGCAGAGTAACCCGTATTAGTTGCGATAGCTGCCCATCTATCAGTTTCAATTGCTCGCATCACATCGAGAGCATGATGTTGAGCCAACATTGGCGGTTTGTAATGGGCATTGTTGGAAGCGGTGATCATAAATTCGCCTCCATTCGCCGCCTGATATCGGAAAATTTCCGCAAACGCGGAATCGTAACAAATTCCGACAATGGCGCGGCCAAACGGCGTATCAAACAATTGTTTAGAATTGCCGGGTACTAAGTGAGCATCTAAGGGAGAAAGCCGATTAATAATCCCGCCTAAAATTTCGTAAAAAGGGATATATTCCCCTAAAGGCACTAGCTTTAGTTTATCGTAGCGATCGACAATTTCTCCTGTGCGATCGATCGCCAATAAGCTGTTAGTGATACTATCATCTTGCTGTCCGAATCCTCCAACCCAAGCCACAACGCCGCGTTCGAGAATAGCTTGGTAAAAAGAAAGAGTAGAACGCTGATACTCGTTTGTCCAGATAAAAGGCAAAGCTGTCTCTGGAATTAACACAGCATCGACTTTCCTGTCGGCTAACTGTTTGTATCCAGTGGTGTAACCTTCCAAAGCGCGCCCCCAACCCGCTGAGTCAAACTTAATCTCGTTAGGAATATTGCCTTGAATAATGCCAATTTTTAAAGCGGTTGCAGCTTCTTGATTCAAAGGGCGGTTGTATAAGCTCCATCCTGCAATATGCAAAACTACACACAAACTAGCAGGCAAAATATAACCAATCCAATTCTTCCTTCTTCCTTCTTCCTTCTCCCTTCTTCCTTCTATAAAAACTTCGGCGATTAAGCCATTTACTGCTACAATAGCGGCTGTTACTGCGCTGTCCCCGGAGAGTTGACCGAGGTGCAATATTGCTAAATTGTGAGGGCTTTGCGTGTAAGATAGTGATGTCCACCACAACGAACCTGTACTCCAAATACTTTCTAAGGCACACCACAAAGCTGTGCCAATTAAAACGCGAGTTAATGCTAATAAATGAGCTTTATCCCCCCCAGCCCCCCCTTGTAAAGGGGGGGAGTTAAGAATAAGAATAGGATTTTTGCCTGGTAAAGTTAGGGAGTTGAGAATTACAAATAGCCACGCCCAAATGGCGGCTAAGGCGGCTCCCCAGAGGGTGATGAATGCCCAGCAAAAAAGTGCGATCGCCAAACTCGGCCACCAAGGAACTCCCAACCAAGTCATCGGGTGAATTCCCATAATCCAAGATAAAGCTAATCCGTGATAGCCAATTCCCCAGAGTGAAGGAAGAAGGAAGAATGAAGCAGGAAGAAGGAAGAATTTTTGTTGTTTTACTTCTGGAAGAGGTCTTTCATAACTAACAACCAAAATCCAGAGGGGAACTAGGGCTACCCAAGCCAATAGCCAAGCATTTACGGGTGCGGTTGTCAATGCCATCAAAATGCCACTAAAAAATGCGATCGCCCAGGCTAATGTTTTGGATTTATGAACCGCGAGTTTTTCAAATTTGTGCCTGTTAAATATCGCCACTTTGATGATTGCCAAAAATAATAATTCTTAATTAATATATCAGATTAATCCGGAAGAAGGAAGCTAGGCAACGCGCAGTGTATGCGATTTAACAGATTTAACAGAAAAAAATCTATCAAATTCTACTTGCCAAAACAAAAAGCGCCCCTATTTCTAGGAGCGCTTTGTGTTAATCGATAGCTAAAATTTAGCCGTTGATGGAAGGAGCAACCATTGCTACTGGGGTGACTTCACCAGCGGCCAAGTCGAGGGGGAAGTTGTGAGCGTTGCGCTCGTGCATTACTTCCATACCCAAGTTAGCGCGGTTGATGACATCAGCCCAAGTGTTGATGACGCGACCTTGCGAGTCGATAACGGATTGGTTGAAGTTGAAACCGTTCAAGTTAAACGCCATCGTGGAAATACCCAAAGAGGTAAACCAGATACCGACAACTGGCCATGCACCTAACAAGAAGTGCAAAGAACGGCTGTTGTTAAAGCTCGCGTATTGGAAAATCAAACGACCGAAGTAGCCGTGGGCTGCAACGATGTTGTAGGTTTCTTCTTCTTGACCGAATTTGTAACCGTAGTTCAAAGATTCAGTTTCGGTTGTTTCGCGAACCAAAGAAGATGTTACCAAGGAACCGTGCATGGCGGAGAACAGAGCACCGCCGAAGACACCAGCAACTCCCAACATATGGAAGGGGTGCATCAGGATGTTGTGCTCGGCTTGGAACACGATCATGAAGTTGAATGTGCCGGAGATACCCAAGGGCATACCGTCAGAAAAGCTGCCTTGTCCGATCGGGTAAATCAAGAATACTGCGGTGGCTGCTGCAACTGGTGCAGAGTAAGCGACGCAGATCCAAGGACGCATACCTAAGCGGTAGGACAGTTCCCATTCACGACCCATGTAGCAGAAAACGCCAATGAGGAAGTGAAAAACTACCAATTGGTAGGGGCCGCCGTTGTACAACCACTCATCGAGGGAAGCTGCTTCCCAGATGGGATAGAAGTGAAGCCCGATCGCATTCGATGAAGGAACAACAGCACCTGTGATGATGTTGTTGCCGTACATCAAGGAACCTGCAACTGGTTCGCGGATGCCGTCGATGTCCACTGGAGGAGCAGCGATGAAGGCTATGATGTAGCAAATGGTGGCACTCAGCAAGGTGGGAATCATCAAAACGCCGAACCAACCCACATAAATGCGGTTTTCGGTGCTAGTTACCCAGTTGCAAAACTGCTCCCAAACGTTGCCGCTTTCGCGACGCTGTACGGTTGTTGTCATTTGGTTTATGATTGCTTAATTGAATTTTCAAGGTTCGTTGTGGGGATGCCCCACGCTTATATTAGTAACACCCTTCACTAAAGTTTGCCAAGGGATTCCTGCTGACAATTTAAACATTTTACAAACTTTTACAAAAACTTGATTATTAGTAAATATTTGTATTTTTTTACAAAGTAAAATTACACACCTAACCGGTTAAATACAGCGGCCAGAAGAACTGAATCTATTGTCTGTAGCTTGGTTCAGCAGTTCGAGCAAATTATTTTTGTTCAGGTCGATTCTCTTTCTATTTAAATATCTGTTAATTAGGTCGTGAAGAGATGATTTTTAATATTTATTTACATATCATCGGTGGATTCTGCGAGGGGAAATTTTTATCGAGAGAATACTGAAAACCGGGTTTCTAGTGCGATCGGGCTGCATTCTCAATCAGAGCGAATCCACCGGGTTTATTGACGAAAAAAGAAACCCGGTTTCTGAAGCGCTGGGCAATAGAAATAAACCGGGTTTCTGAGGATGAGTCCGCAAGTTCAGCGTAAAAATTAGGCTTTAGCCTGGGGGCCATTTCATCTGCCGTCCGCCGAGAATGTGAAGGTGCAGGTGGTCTACAGTTTGGCCGCCGTCGCTGCCGCTATTAATGACGACGCGATAGCCGTTGCTAAGTCCGAGTTGTTCTGCTACCCGTTTGACAGTCAGCAGCAGGTGTCCCATGAGAGCATGATCTTCCGACTCGGCATCGGCTAATTTGGCAATAGGCTGTTTGGGAATGACGAGGATGTGGACGGGTGCTTGCGGATGGATATCTCTAAACGCGAGGGCCAAGTCGTCTTCATAAACGATGTCTGCCGGAATCTCTTTGCGGATGATTTTGCTGAAAAGCGTTTCTTGAGTTGTCATGGGTTGTTAACGAAGGAAGAAGGAAGTTCGGCAACGGATTCTGTAACGGATGTAACGGATGTTGGGAAGAGGGAAGAGGGAAGACCCAGCAGGAGAGAGGGAAGAGGAGAAAAAGAAGAGGCAAGGAAAAGTTTTTCTTGCCTCTCCCGATATTCATTAGTCATTGTTAATCATAATAGATGATGAATCAAGGACAGGCAAATTAAGGATTAAGAAAAATGCTTGCTAGGGTTTGGAGTGCATCGATCGTAGGAATTGACGCGGTAAAGGTGGGTGTTGAGGCTGATGTGTCAGGGGGGCTACCGAAAATTGTGGTTGTGGGATTGCCCGATTCTGCGGTGCAAGAAGCTAAGGAAAGGGTTAGGGCTACGCTGAAAAATTCGGGATATGCTTTTCCGATGCGGAGTATTGTGATTAATTTGACTCCGGCGGATTTGCGGAAGGAAGGGCCGAGTTTTGATTTGCCGATCGCCATTGGCATTTTAGCAGCATCGGAACAAGTCAGCGGTCAACTTTTGGGAGATTATTTGTTTTTAGGGGAACTTTCTTTAGATGGAAGTTTGCGGGCTGTGGCTGGGGTTTTGCCGATCGCCGCTGCTGCTCAAAAAATGGGTATTTCGGGGTTGGTTGTACCGGCTGGTAACGCGCAGGAAGCGGCTTTAGTACACGGAATATCTGTTTATGGTTTTGAGAATATTTTTGCAGTTACTGATTTTTTGAACAATCCTGAAGTTTATTCGCCTGTAGAAGTAAACGGTCGAGAAGAGTTAGCAAAAACGCGGTTTTCAGGTCTAGATTTAAAGGATGTAAAGGGGCAAACTCACGCGCGGCGGGCTTTGGAAATTGCGGCGGCGGGGGGACACAATTTAATTTTTGTGGGACCGCCAGGGAGCGGTAAGACTATGTTGGCGAGGCGTTTGCCGGGTATTTTGCCGCCGCTGACTTTTGATGAAGCTTTGGATGTAACTCAAATTCATTCGGTGGCTGGGTTGTTGAAGGATAAAGGGAGCTTGGTGGGCGATCGGCCTTTTCGCAGTCCTCACCATTCGGCATCGGGGCCTTCTTTGGTAGGTGGCGGCAGTTTTCCGCGTCCGGGTGAAATTTCTTTAGCACATCGCGGCATTCTTTTTCTGGATGAATTAACTGAGTTTAAAAGAGATGTTTTAGAGTTTTTGCGACAACCGCTGGAAGATGGTTATGTGACGATTTCTCGAACTAGACAATCGGTGATGTTTCCGGCTCAATTCACTTTAGTTGCGAGTACGAATCCTTGCGCTTGCGGTTATTACGGCGATTCGATCCAACAGTGTACTTGTTCGCCGCAAAAGAGGGAGCAATATTGGGCAAAACTTTCGGGGCCTTTGATGGATCGGATCGATTTGCAAGTGGCGGTTAATCGTTTGAAACCCGAGGAAATTACGCGACAGCCGACGGGGGAGGAGTCGGAACCGGTGCGGGTGAGGGTGCAGCGGGCGCGAGAGATCGCTACTCGCCGTTTTCAGTCGGAATCTAGTTTGCGCTGTAATGCGGAGATGCAAAGCAGTCACATTAACAAATGGTGTCAGTTGGATGATGCTTCTCGGAATTTATTGGAGATGGCGATTCGGAAGTTGGGGCTGTCGGCGAGGGCTAGCGATCGCATTTTGAAGGTCGCTAGAACTATTGCTGATTTGTCGGGGGATGAAAGCTTGAAAACGAATCATGTGGGGGAGGCGGTGCAGTATCGGACGATCGATCGGATGCAGTAAGTCAGCAACGGCTCAAAAGACACAATCCCCCGATCCCCGACTTCTTAAAGAAGTTGGGAAGATAACAGTTGATTCGGCGATTTAAATCGCTTCTAAACATACGAATTCCCAGCAGAGGGGGACTGAGGGATTAAGGAGGTATTTAAGCTCGATTGATGTTGTCTAATTATTTAATTGAGCCAGTGAAACGTCCCCATATTCCCATGTTTATTGCCTGATTTTGTGCTGCATGGTACCAGGATGACTTGTGACAGTTGCGTAAGTTCTGTTAGTGTTAGATTGGGGGATGCGACAGCAAACCAAAGCAGCAGGTAAAGTGGCGATCGCGGCAGTTTTAGGCCAACTGCCCGAAAGCTACTCAACTGAAGTGTATCACCGCAAATATCAAGAGGTTTATCAGCACGTCTAGGAATCTTATTCTGAGGTCGGACGCAGTATTTATACCAACGCAGTTTGAAGCTGGTGTAAATGATACCCAGGCACAGCTTTTGTCAAAAAATCATCATAATTTCCTCAAGAATTCATCAATTTTTTACCCACTTTTTGTCATCTTTAGTGTAATTTAGGATACCGATCGCCCAAGTAGCCCTAATCTCCACAACGACCTAATTTTTAATATTTAATTTCTCGCTCTCCCTCTCCCTCCCTCTCCCTCCCTCTTGCTCTCTCTTCCTCTTTCCCTGGCCCCCTCTCGGTGTTTCACCCTAAAATTTAAAATTTTTGAGTGACAAATCATGGCACGATCGCAGCGCGTTTTGATACCATGCAATCAAGCGCAAGACAATCAGGGAATGCACTGGAGGTGTGTAAATGGAGCTTTTGGCAGAACAAAAACGGTGCTTGGATTGCTTGGTAAGCTCGATCAAGCAATTGGGAGGTCGAGTAGACATTCCCAAGCTGGAGCAGATAGCTGAGCTAATCATTCAAACGATGAGAGGGCCTTGGCGCTACTTTCACACGTCGGAACACATTTTTGAGGTCGGGGGGTCAGTCGATCCGATCGAGGTGCTGGCTGCGCTGTTTCACGACCTCGTGTACGTGCAAGTCGATCAGGGCGTTAGTTTTAATATTAGCAGCGCCCTTTGTCCTTTTGTCAAAGAAGTGCGATCGCAGTTAGTTATTAGAGATGAAACCGAACTACCGAACGATGTCATGTATCACCTCGTGGCCTCAGTCTTTGGGTTTATTCCCGGCAAGACTCTCTCTCCGTTTGCCGGTCAAAACGAATTTTTGAGTGCCGTTATTGCTGCCAAATGTTTGGAGCCTTTTTTGCCAGCTAGTACGATCGCCGAAATCGCCGCTTGTATCGAAGCTACTATTCCTTTTCGTCCGCTTTCGCCCAGCGGTTTGAGTGCTATCGAACTGTTGCACCAGCGTTTGGTAAGTGCGAACCGCGATTTTAAATTGGGATGGAGCGATACCCAAACCGTAGAAATTGTCAAGCGAGCGGTCAGGTTAGCAAATCGGGATGTAGAGAATTTTGCCTCTCCCAAGTCCTCTAATTTCTTAGACAATACCTGGAACTTGATGCCAGAAACAAACCACGAATTGATCCATGTAAATTCCTATACTGTTGCCGGATATCGCAAGTCTCTGCAAAAAATGGAAGGATTTTTGAACTTCCTCAAACCAGAACTCGTTTTCCAGCAGTTTATGCAAGAGCCGGACGATGCAACCTACGCTAACCTGATTGCCCGAACTCGCAAAAATATCGAAGTTGCTAAACTTTATCTGGGGGTCAAGCTAATTACCATCGCCATTCTAGAAGCTCTTTCCTACCGTTTGGGGCGCGATATTCCCCTTTCTACTATGATGGGAGAATTGCGTGCACCCGGATTTAAGACCTCGGTTTTGGAGGATTACTTGCCCAACAAACAGATCGCCTACCCATTAGAAACTCAGTTGGAAAAAGAGGTTTTAAATTTGTTAGCAATAGGACGAAATCAAGAATCTCCCTATGATATTAAAAACTCTCCCGTAGCTACGTTTATTATCAAATCTATCGGCTTTTCTGAAACAGAAAACTTTTTGAAGAAAGCTCAAGAGTTTTTTGCAGAGCCTACTTCGTCGGAAGAGTTTCTCTCTTACTGCGCTCCCGATGTCATCGAGACCATCTCCTCCGGCGTGATGAAACTCTTTGACAGCAGGAAGACGGCTTTAGGGAAAGTTAAATTAGTTCACCAAACTGTTTCTTAGGATAGGTTGGCACACTCTTAAAACGTTTTCCATCGCAGAAACCAGGTTTCTTGAGTTCAGCCACAATGTCCGGTTAGTCTGAGATGTTGCACCATTCTCGCTTAAAAGGCTTTCGGGCCTGTTCCACAAAGAATGAGTTTTCTTGTGGGGTAGGCAGGAGATCCCGCCCAAAAAAAGATTATTGAGAATGGTGCAATATCTCAGTTTAAACCATCAAAAAAAGTCCTCTTTAAAGGACTTTAGCTATGAGTCTGGGATTTGAACCCCTAGCGGACTAATTCGACATCCAACTTCTATTGCGGTGAACCAGTCGCACCCTCTGCGCCGGAGTTGCGCTCAGGTACAGGCGTATTCGTAGAATTAGAATCGCTCTGGCTTTCGGTATTAGTTCCGCCGCTGGTACCTGCTCCCGGAGCGCCCTCATCTTGAGTTGGAGATGGAGTAGCTGAACTCTCAGGTGCTGGAGTTGGCGGAGTGGAAGCTGGCTCCCTCTGCGAATTCGGAACCGTAGTATTGCTATTATTTGACGGCGAAGATGGAGATGGTGCTGCTTGCTGCTGTGAATTTGGAATTGTAATATTGATATTGGGAGCAGGACTTGCTTGAGGAGCCGGACTTGCCTTTTGAGCAGGACTTGCTTGAGGAGCCGGACTTGCCTTTTGAACTGGAGATGGTTGAACCGGAACCGGAACAATCTTTTGAATGATCGTTTTTTCTCTCTCTATAGTCCGAGTCGGAGCAGGTGTTTGTGAAGGCTGATTCGCTTTCGGTACAACAATCACAGGAGCAGCAGTAGGAGTAGGAGCTTCCTCACCCCGATTGAAGTAATATACACTGCCCAGAACTAAGCCTACCAAAGAAGTAAGAAGAATCCCTAACAGTAACCCGCGACCAGCATTCTCATTATCGCGGACTTCTTGGACTCCAAGTTGGCGGTGGTTTTCGGCCGTTTCACCCTGTACATAACCTTGGTGATGAGCCGCTTCTTTAGAAGCTTTCTCTGTTGTACTCGGAACACTTGTAGTAGTTCGCGTTGTACTGACGTGACCGTTAGTTGCATCGGTGTGAACTTCTTGATGAATTTCACGGCTAGAGCTATTTTCTTCGTTAGGTTTCATAATTATCTTAGCCACAACTATTCAAAAAATTTTTGTCTGTAGGAGATGCTCTGGTTTGAAAACTTGAGCTCAGCTGTTGAGCAGTTAAATCACTTATTTTGATTTACTGTCAAGATTCACGTATAAGCGTTGGGTGTTTGGCTCATGCCAGTTTAAATGCTTAACAGCTTTCTGCTTAGGGAGTTTAGAGAACTTTTGGTTTTTCCTTCATTTGTATCCAATCTAACTCGCCAAGGTATTAAGCAGGCTCTACCCTCAGAGTGATTGCCCCAGTCCCTAAAGGAATAGAAGTAGCCGGACTTCAACAAAGAATACCGGCTAAATGAATTATTTATAATGCTTGCAGAGCAAGCATATAGCAATCGCAGGAGTCGTAAATTTTTGACCCCACCCCAACCCTCCCGGAACCCGCTCGCTCGGGAGTAAGAAATTCACAAATGATTTAGTCGGGCTATAGATGATTCATGACACCCTTAAAAGTGGCAACTTTACGGCCGGAGGGGCAAGACAATTCATCAGATAAATCGGGAAAAAAGAGAAGAGATTAGTAACAGTTACTTGCTTTCTATTTATAAAGGCTGTTTGGGCTTGAAATTTGTTTAAGTCCGGTTAGATAACCACAATTAAGTTAGTAGTAATAAAAACCATTTTTTCTCCTGCATAAAGAGAGGAGGGTCTTACTCACTACCAACAAGCTTGATTACGGGAAATTAACCGGACATCACCTATTACTAAGAACTGAGTTTTTTTACTCGGTTCTTTCAATGATGATGGTCATGTGAGCGACTAATGCACCGATCGCTCCTATTGCTGCAATGACTGGAAACAATGCGGCACCAATGACTCCCCCGACTACTCCCACCGTCAGAGGAACTTCTACCAATATCCGTCCCTCTTCATTTTTGATAATGATGCGGCGGATATTGCCTTCGTGAATTAGTTCTTTAACTTTAGCAACCAAATCGTTGCCGTTAATCTTCAACTCCTCGACGCTAACTTTGTCGTGAGTATAAGCTGGGGTTTCTAAAGGAGTCGTTTCAAAATTAACCTCAGTAACTTTTTGGGAAGAAACTTTATCAGATACAGGTATTGATTCGAGTTCTCTTGTCCCGACCGGTTCTTGTAGGCGCTCTGTAGGGGTGTCCATTTTTTGTTCTCCTTTTAGGTAAAAGTATTTTTGTATAGAATTATTTAGAAATATAACACGCCACTTTTTGTCAATCAATCATTCTTTTGGGTGATATTGCTGCTGGTACTATCGTGCTTTTCTCTCTTGATCTTTAACGGCGATCGCCTAAAATCCTTCCTCGGTAGGCCCTAGCTGCCGACTTCCCTAGTGCCGCTTGGTTAACAGTCTGCTTCTGGGCCTCGCACCGCCCTACTCTTCAAAAACCTCCGATCCAGACAGCCCAAGGATTAAAGGGACTTTCACACTCTTAGAGACTCAGACTCAACAGGTGTACCGGTTGAAATACTGACATTGTACTGAAAGTACGATCGTCCCGTTGTCTATAGAGTTACCACCTCTAGTTCGGCAAACCGCACATGGAAACCGTCGCTTACTTTCCTCAAATGTCATTTCAATTTAGCTCAGTGCGATCGCCCAACCAAACCCCACCCCCCGATGTTCCTCAAATCAACATCTTAGAGTTTCTAATGAGAATTGCCTAAAATCAAGGGGGAGGAGAAATAATAATGATCGAAATATTATCGTAACCAAACCAACTTCCTCAAATTGAAGTTGAAGTTGGGGAAAAGTCGGGTAAAATAGAATTATTTCTTTCTGCTTCCTCTTGATTCTCGGTGTCGGATTTGCCAGCGACAGAGTTTGAATCTCAAGTTCGTGGCCCGACGGTAGTTTTGTGGAAACTTTTAAGGCACATTAAGCGGATGTGTGGAAAGTGAGTTTTAGTTACGATCGCACAACTTTAGCATCGGCTGGGAAAAATTTCGTCGGTGCAGCTTTGGAGTCTCGATGTGGCTAAAGTATAAGCTGCCGAACTTGACAAATTGCTCGCAATCGGCTGTCCCTAGCTCGGAGACTACCTACAATACAATCTGCGGGTTGAGTGCGATCGGTATTTGTGCAAAAAAACTGACAATTGAGATTTATGGGCAATTGCCGGAAACCTGTTTTGCCTGAATTTTAAAATCGGGCGATCGGCTGCCGAGTTGTCGCTATTGTTGTCTTATTATAATATAATTTTACGCAAGGGGTAATACGAAATGTACTGCCACAGGTCGCAGATGTCTATCCATCTGAACCACATTAAGGTCATCAAACATTAAAAATAGTTATGACTGCTATATTCGGATTGGTAAAATCTTGGATATCTAAAATTTAATACATAGTCAGGTTTCAAAGAGGTGTTTACTGTTAAATCAATCTAATTTGCAATATCGTTTCGGGGGACACCAGCACGATTTAAGGCCAAAAAAATCCTGCTGAATTAACTGGATTCCAGGGAGCAGAGGAAAGTTGATAACTAAGCTCTAAAAAGAGTTGAAAAGGCAGTCTAAATAGTAGGCAAGACTCCAGCAGCCAACCGCAACTGCCAATTACCAAAGGAGGGAGCCGTGTATGAAACTGACGGGTTGAGTCCCCTAAAATCGCCACTGGGTTTGCGATCGACTCTACAGGAATTAACCCTGTACGACTTTCTTCTAGAGTCTGAGTGTCCGGGGGACGAAGTTGCTAAAATTTTTCAAGGAAACCCTTTAGTTCCGGGTATTATCATCACTCAGCAAGGAAAGTTTATAGGGATGATTTCGCGGCGGCGTTATTTTGAACACATGAGCCGCCCCTACAGCTTGGAGTTATTTTCTCAACAGCCTTTGGTCATACTCTACCGCTTTACTAAAACTGATATGTTGGTTCTCGATCGCGAAACCTCAATTATGACCGCAGTGCGGCAGTCTTTGGAGCGATCGCCCGAATTAATCCACGAACCAATTGTAGTACAAGTAGAACCGGAAACTTACAAACTTTTAGACGTACACCAACTGCTGCTTTCTCAGTTGCAAATTCACGAGTTATCAACCGTGGCGATGCGAGAATCGCAAGCGCAATTGAGACATCAAGCCCAACACCTCGAACTTGCCTTGCTGGAACTTCAGCGCACTCAAACTCAACTAATTCAAACAGAGAAAATGTCTTCTTTGGGGCAGTTAGTAGCAGGAGTAGCTCACGAAATTAACAATCCGATCGGCTTTATTTATAGCAATTTGCACCACGCTAAAGAGTACACGCAAGGTTTAATGCGGATGATCGAGATCTATCGACAGCACTGTCCCGAACCAATCGCAGCAATTGAAGCGGAAGCAGAAAAAATCGAACTCGATTATGTAGTGGAAGACTTACCGAAAGTTTTAAATTCTATGCAGCAAGGTGCAGAAAGAGTGCGCGACATCGTTTTGTCGCTGCGGAATTTTTGCAGATTAGACGAAGCTCAAATGAAGCACGTCAACATTCACGACGGTATCAACAACACGATTATGCTTTTGCAAAGCCAGCTTAAAGGGAAACCGGGGCAGGAGGCGATAGAAATTCACAAAGAATACAGCGACTTGCCGCTGGTGCAGTGCTATCCCGGACAGCTCAATCAGGTATTTATGAATATTTTACTTAATGCCATTTACGCTCTGGTTGAGTCGAACCAACAGGAAAATACCGATAAAAAAAGCCATAAAAAGTCGTCCTGCAAGCAAAAGCAGCCTTGTACAAATAGTCAATCACCACTTTCTAACTCTACCCGCCTGATTCCTGCGATTCGGATTCGCACGGAGTTAATTGAGAAGAAAAAGGTACTAATTAAGATTTCTGACAACGGCCCGGGGATGACAGAAGATGTTCGGAAGCGGTTGTTTGACCCTTTCTTTACTACTAAGCCTGTCGGCCAAGGAACGGGTTTGGGACTGTCGATTAGCTATGAAATTGTTGTCAACCAACACGGCGGCGAATTGAAGTGCTTTTCGGAACCGGGAAAAGGAGCAGAATTTGCGATCGAAATTCCGCTTCAACAGTCTTCCGCAGCACATATTTTGCCTCGCTTTGCGTGATACAACAGAAGGAAGAAGGAAGAAGGAAGAAGGAAGAAGGAAGAAGGAAGAAGGAAGAAGCAATAAAAGTTAGGGACTCGGCCGTTGAAAGCACTTAAGAGTCAAACTTTGGTTCCTCTGGCTTGAGACTAAAGAATAAAGCCCATCGCTACCGCGAACCTTTGCAAACCCACTTCCACAAAGGATGGCTTGGCCCGCGCTGGCGAATGCGGCGCACTTGTTGTTCCAAACCCTGTTGTTCCCGCTGGGGCAATCCTCGCACTCTATTACGACTTTGCCAAGTTAGCACAGCTAAAGTCATTCCCAAGCACAAACCCAAACCGAGAGTCGGCCAGCGATGAAAAGATAAACCGTAGCGCACCGCCGCCCAAGTGAGGTGTTCTAACCACAAAGCGATTTCGCGGCGCAAACCCCAAACGCTCAAAGAACCGACGCTAATCCACAGCACTATCACAGTTAACCAGCGGCCGTAAACTGTTAGTTTGTGAAGCCTTTGGACTTCTATTTTAAAATTTGCGTCGCTTTCATTAGTCATTAGTTATTAGTCATTAGTTATTAGTCAGTCAACAGTCAACAGTCAACAGTCAACAGTCAACAGTTAACAGTCAATTAAACTTCCTCTGACTGGTTGATTCCTTCTACGGGGACGGGGATAGAGTGGCCCGTGCGACTGCGCCACCAAGCTAGCAGCGTACTGGCAATGAAAATACTCGAATACGCACCCGCAATAAAGCCGACAATCAATGCTAAAGCAAAGTATTTGAGGGTTTCGCCCCCAAACAAAAAGATTGAAAACAATGTCAGCAGCGTTGTCATCGTCGTGTTAATTGACCTTCCCAGGGTCTGCATGACCGCATCATCGACAATCTGATCGATCGACTGTCCCGGATTTAGCTTGATTACTTCGCGCACGCGATCGTAAATTACCACTGTATCGTTAACAGAAAAACCGATGATTGTCAAGATTGCCACTACAAATAAACTGTCAACTTCCACACCTTGAACTAAACCTAAAATTGAGAAAATACCAACAGTAATGAACACGTCGTGAAACAGAGCTACAAAAGCAAAAAAGGCGTAATCTAACTGAAATCGGACTGTCAGATAAATAGTAATGCCAGCAAACGAAAGAAATACAGCCAACAATCCCGAAGTAAATAATTGTTTACCGAGGGTAGGCCCAACCGTATCAATTTGAGTAGATTTCGGGGCAAAAGCGCCTATTTTTTCGTTCAATGCTGTTTGCAACTTTGTACGTTGTTCGACATCCAAAGTTTTCGTGCGTAGCGACAAACCGCGCTGTTCTTTGCCGATAACTTGAATGCTGCTGCCTGCCAAACCTTGGGCGTCCAGGACTTCGCGCACAGCAGCAAGATCGATAGGTTTACAATTTTCCGGTTTCGTGCAGTCGAGTTCAAATTGCAGGCGAGTGCCACCGATAAAATCTAAACTTGGGCGCAGCGGTGCGCGGATGTCGGGACGAGTCCAAGAAATCGCCATCGACACTATACCTGCGAGGATAATAGCGGCGGACATACTCCACCAGATCGATCGCTGTTTGATAACACTGAATTTCATAATTTGAAGGAAGAAGGAAGAAGGAAGAAGGAAGAAGGAAGAGAAAAGAAGTCAACAGTCAACAGTCAACAGCCAACTGTCAACCGTTAACTGTTAACTATTAGCAGTTTTCGACAAATTAGGACAGAACCACTGAGGTTTCCGCAATGCTGGAAAGCCCAACACTACCAAAAGTAGAGTGCGGCTGCAAGTAATAGCAGTAAACATACTTACTACCACGCCCAAGGCCAGCGTTACAGCAAACCCTTTAACTAAACCAGCGCCCAACCAGAACAAAGCAGCACAAGCGATGAGAGTAGTTACGTTGCCATCTAAAATGCTGGAAAAAGCTCGGTAAAAACCCGATTCTACCGATCGATAAAGTGATTTCCCCGCCCGCAACTCTTCCCGCGTGCGCTCAAAAATCAGCACGTTAGCATCCACGGCCATCCCGATGCTGAGCACAAAACCAGCAATTCCCGGCAGCGTTAATGTCACTCCCAAAAGCACGAAAGCTGCCCAAGTTAACAGAGCATAAATTAACAGAGCAATATTGGCAATTACGCCGGGGAGTCGATAGTAGGCAACCATGAAAATCAAGACTAAAGCTAAGCCGCCGATACCTGCGTTAATACTGCTTTGAATGCTGTCTCTACCCAAGCTAGCGCCGATGGTGCGGTTTTCTACAATTTCGACAGGCACAGGCAAAGCGCCACCGCGCAATTGCACTGCCAAATCGTTGGCTTCTTGGGTTGTAAAGTTGCCTTGAATTACGGCACTCCCACCAGTAATTCCTGTCTGGGCAAATTCAACGCCGACGACTGGAGAACTGATCATTCTTTCGTCTAGGAAAATACCGATACTGCGTCCGGTGCCGGCTAAATTTTTCGTTATTTGGGCAAAGAGTTCGCCTCCTTTGGTATCGAAACGGAGAGCAACGTTCCAGTTCTTCCCAGCCGCCAAGGGTTGAGGTTGAGCGTCTTTGAGGTTTTCGCCACCGAGTCCGCTGCTTTTGAAGAGTTTGGCGATCGCCTCATTGCTTCTTTTCAAAGCAGCCTGATTTTCTTTAATAGCGGCCTCATTGTTGCTAGTTTTCAATGCTGTTTGTTTGACCAGCAATTCCTGCTGCAACTGCCTTTCAATGCCTAATTGTGCTTCTGTTCCGGGCAGTTGTTCCTGAAATTCTAGCTTGGCCGTGCCACCCAAAACTCGTTCTGCTTGCTGCGGGTCATTTACTCCGGGCAACTGCACGAGAATTTGGTCTTCTCCTACTGTTTGGACTAATGCTTCGGAAACGCCCAAACCGTTAACCCGGTTTTCGACAATCCGCCGCACTGCTTCTAACATTCCCTGGTCTATTTTGGGAATTGTGGGGGTAGTTTTTACCTGAATTGTGAGTTGCGACCCTCCTTGCAAGTCTAATCCCAGCCGCGTCGGAATTGTTACTGTTACAGTAATGGCGGCGATGATTAAAACAAAAATTAGGGCTAATATTGAACGTTGTTTTTGCATATTTAATTATTAGTCATTGGTCAGTTGTCAGTTGGCAGTTGGCTGATTTTAGTCAACAGTCATCAGTCATCGGTCATCAGTCAACAGTCATCAGTCAACAGTCAACAGTCCACCAATGACTACTGACTAATCACTATTTATACTCGCAAAGCTACCATTTTTTGGACTGCCTCGACAATTTGCGTGGGCTGCACAATTGTCAGTCTTTCTAAATTACCGTTGTATGGTGTGGGGATATCTTGTGAAGACAGGCGTAAAACTGGTGCGTCGAGTTCGTCAAAAAATCGATCGCTAATCGAAGCAATTAGTTCGGCACCAATGCCTCCTGTTTTCATGCACTCCTCTACAATAATTACTTTGTGAGTTTTGCGAATGGATGCGCCGATGGTCTCCATGTCCAGGGGTTTGAGAGAAATTAGGTCGATTACTTCTGGATCGTAACCTTCTTTTAGCAGGGTGGGCACGGCTTGCATGACGTGGTGTCGCATCCTGGAATAAGTCAGGATTGTGACATCTTTGCCCGATCGCACAATTTCTGCTTTGTCCAGCGGCACTAAATATTCTGTTTCTGGCAAATTTTCTTTGAGGTTGTAAAGAAGGACGTGCTCGAAAAACAGAACCGGGTTATCGTCGCGGATGGCTGATTTTAAGAGTCCTTTGGCGTTGTAGGGAGTCGAACAGGCGACTATTTTCAAACCGGGTACTGCTTGGAAATATGCTTCTAGGCGCTGGGAGTGTTCCGCGCCGAGTTGCCGGCCCACGCCGCCTGGCCCGCGAATTACCATTGGCATTTTGAAGTTGCCGCCGGATGTGTAGCGCAGCATTCCGGCGTTGTTGGAAATTTGGTTGAAGGCCAGCAGCAAAAAGCCCATGTTCATGCCTTCGATGATTGGCCGCAGTCCCGTCATTGCTGCGCCTACTGCCAGGCCTGTAAAGCTATTTTCGGCGATCGGGGTGTCGAGCACTCTAAGTTCGCCGTATTTGTTGTATAGGTCTTTGGTGACTTTATAGGAACCGCCGTATTGGCCTACGTCTTCGCCGAGTACGAATACGGCGGAGTCGCGGGCCATTTCTTCGTCTAACGCCTCGCGGAGGGCGTTGAACAATAAGGTTTCTGCCATAAGAGGTGAAGCAATGATTGCAGGAGGGTCAGATTAGAATCTTAACCTTTTGGGGGTGTCGATCTAGGAGTCGATCGCAAATTCGGCAATTGAACCCTGCACGATTGGCAAGACGGATATCATAATTATTTGATTTTGTCAAGTCCCGGTTTTTAGATTTCCGAAAAATGTTTTTGCAGTAAATCGTGAATAAATCGATAGCGCCGATCGCCAGTTTTTTGCAGCAACAAGCGATCGCTCGCAGCATCCAGAAAACGCCTGTAATCCCAAGGAATGTAGCCCTTCGACCACAGCACGAGGTGCAATATAAACTTTTCAATCCCCGGAATTCCCGGCAACAAAGCACTAATTACCGCCGCAACAGCACCGGCAATTAATTCCCAAATCGACCCGGAGACTAGGCTGGCAATTAATCCCAAAATCACCCAAATCAGCCCGCCAACCAGCTTAACTCCAAACAGATACTTGCGCCGTTCATCGGCTGTTTGCAGCCAGCTAGACGGTATGCGATCGAGGTAAAATTCTTGAATTCCTTGCTGTTCCATCCTTCTGGCCAACCATCCCAGCCAGTGGCGAATTTGTTCCGGCCGCAGTTCCTTACCTCTGGGATACTGCTTGACTTGCCCGGTCATTTGGTGGCGAATATAGGCAGTTAACAGATATTTGCGCTGTTCTTCTGCGGAAGTTATGCGCTTCCAAGCTTCAATTAAAATATCGTCGTAAGCCAGAGCCATCATGCTCAGAAGCAAGGGAACTTTTGCCAATTTCAACAACTCCGGCTCGCGCTCAATGCTGTACCAAAGTTCGCGGCTTCTGGCTTCTAGCAGATAATTTTGAATTTGAGTTTCTGTTAAAGGTTTCAATAAAACTGCGGCTTGCAGGCGAAATCTCGTTTCGCAGTTTTTGTAAGCTTCAAAACTGCTGCAAGCTACTAAATGTTTGGGTTTAAATTCGCTTTCAACAAACTCATTAATTGCTTGAATACAGATATTTTGGCGGTGGGTTTCCACTTCGTCCAAGCCGTCGAGGAGAGGCAGCAATTTTTGTTCGGCGATCCATTTTTTGCCGACAGCAGGAGAGATGCCGTATTTGAACTGAAGTTGAACAATTAACCAATCGGCGATCGCCCCGGATTCTGCTTTCCACGATCCGAGTTCAAACAGCACTGGTACTGGCAAACTAACATCTTTTTGGGCGCGGGAAATTAACACGCGAGCTAATTCTAGCAGCGTCGTAGTTTTGCCTGCACCCGTGGCTCCCAAAATTACCAATTTGCCGCCGCTGCGATCAAACACTTTAGCAACGCTTGCTTTGGGAGGAAGCCGAAAACTCGGACGGTTGCCCGCTTTCACTTCCACATCCCAACAGCGGTTAACACCAACAGACGACGAGTCTTGACTGAGATTAGCCAGCACAGCGGCGTGCAAAGACTGCGATCGTCCTGCTTGGACTTCCTGCTTCACCTCCTCCAATAATCGATCGCGAGGTGGTTGTAATCTCAGAGGAATCAATTTTGACATTTTATGTACCTCGCGCTGAACGCTTACTTTCGTAAATTGGCGCGCAAATAACCCAGAGCAAGATTACCATCAGTATAGGCGTCCAGTATATATTGACTCAAATTATTGCGACAATTATGGGTCTGAAATTTTATCTAAAAATCCTGACCCTGGGGCCCGCACTAGGTATTTCCACTATAAATTTACTCGCGATCGCCTCAACTCCCAAACAAAAATTATTAGTATAGATACACAGAGGGTTTTTTATGTCATTTACGAAGGCTCAAATCATCACAGTAAGCTTAGCAGGACTGGCAACAGCGGTGGGAGTGGCTGTTGCAACTATACAGTCGGGTGCGATGAAACAATCCAATCCTCCCCTTGCACAATCGCCGATATCCACCAGAAACCAGATTGCACCGGTGCCGAGCAACAACCCCGAATCTCGGCAACCAGAATCTCTGCAAGCACAAACCCAGGCCCCGGAATCTCCCCTATCTCAATCTCAACCAGCCAAAACCCCAGCACTTCAACCCTCGCTAGTTGCAGGAGTCTCTCCGCGAAAAGTTGAGCCAGTAGTTGTCACACCGCCAAATTCTGGTTGCAAAATCACCCAGGCTGTAGTCAGGGATCGCAATCCACCGCTAAATGTGCGATCGATCCCGCAACTAAGCGACAGCCAAATAGTAGGAAAACTTAAAAATAATACCTTTGTTTCAGTCGCCGAAGAACAAAACGGTTGGCTGCGAATTACCGATCCAGTTCCCGGTTGGGTTGCGAAAAGACGCACCGAAAGCAGTTGTTCTAACATCAACCAGCAGATTAATTTTCTGCCGGGAGGAGATGAGGCGATCGTCAAAGGTCGAATTATCGGCGGCGGCAGCCACTCTTACCGGATTCGCGCCAGAAAAGGTCAAACAATGACTGTTAGGAATCGGAAAGAGGTTTTCCCGCAAATTATAACTCCTAGTGGCAAACTTTTAGCTGAAGATCCTTATCAAGGCAATGAAACAGAGTGGACTGGAAAAGTGCCAGTTACTGGGAATTACAAATTACAATTAGACTCCAATTTCCGGGGATACGAATACGAATTTTTAGTACAAGTGCGATAAATGTGCAGGTTCCTAGTAAGGAGTTTAGTCCTGAATTAACATTAACTATTACTAACATTTTTTAATAATAAGTCAGAGACTAAGGAGCTAAGCTTTTTCAAAGCTATGCTGCTGATACAGACAATAATGAAATAAACAAAGAAAGTAACCGCAAAATCCACTCCTGACATGAGCGTGAATAAACTCAGCAATGTACCATGAACTAAATATAGTTCAAAAGAGTTTTCGCCTAAAAAGTTTAGAAAGGGAGAGCGAATTTGGAATTTCCCTAATAAGATTATTAACCCAATTATCAAAATAGAGAAGGAAATACCTATAATATCGTGAGCAATAACATTAATTAGAGGAGAATAAATGTTGGCATTAGCACTGGGGGATTTCATCCATACCCATAAATGTAAACATACAATACCAAAGGATAGATATAAAGTAAAAGTTTCAATATAATGATTGAGGTGGTTTTTTAGGTGAGCAAAAATACCAGATAATTTTGGCTTTTTCCCTCCGAGTAAGTTTTCCAATTTTTCAATAATTATTTTGGAGTTTGCCGCTATCCAACAACCAAACGGAAAACTAAAAGAATTATCAACCCAGGTGTCGGGTGCTGGTGAAATACCGACAAGTATTGCCGTTAAAAAAAAATAAGATATTTTAGATTTATTCAATTTATTCAAACTAAAAATTACATAAGTAATGCAATACCAAAAAAGAATATATACTATAAACCACATATTCATATCCAAAGTTGAGGGAGCCAAAAATATATTGAGTAAAGAATTTCCAACACTACTCCTTTTGTTTAATATAAAATAATCAAATATTAAAATTTTACAAGTCATGGCTAAGATAAATGGTATGTAAACTCTCATTACTCTTTTGGAAAAAAAGTTATTTAATCCTTTTTTTTGTATAGATAAAAAGATTCCATATCCCGAAAGTACCAAAAAAATAGATACACTGGGAAAACCTAGGTGATGAAGAAGAGATAAATAACCCGGATTGCCCAGAGCAAGAGCTACATGATGAACAATGATGATCAGGATGGCAATTCCTTTCATTTGATTAGTCTGTAAAATTGATAAAGGTTGCTCTCTTACACTTTTTTTGAAGCTAATTAAAATTAATATAGACAAAATAGTAAATGTAGTTAATATACTCCTATTGTCTACTGCATTATTAACGACCAAAGCTAGTAAATTTTGATTCACCAACCAATAACTAAACATAAAATTTTCCAGTGGCTTTTTAGATAAGTAGGTAGGGGCAAATAAACTTTACATTCTCGTCACAGAATGTAAAGCTATCATAACTGCCCGCGATTGCTTTCCTTCAGATAGCTGTAAAGGAAAAGAAACTGCTTCTAGTCTATAGCCTTACGGTCAAAGCGGCTACTATAATTAAGGAATCTCCGAAAGCGATATATCCAGAATCGCAAACTTCTGCCAATCTTCCGAATCAAAGTGCCACCATTCAGTTGTTATACCGATAAGTCCCTGTTTTTTCATTGCATCCTTAAGCACTTGACGATTTTTCCGAGATTCTGCGCTGCCGCCTTGATAATCTCCATGAGCTTTTTCGGTAAAATCATCGTAAGGTGTAGGCATTTCTAATTCTTTGCCAGTGCGATCGACCAAAGTCAAATCAATAGCAGCACCGCGATTGTGCCGCGAACCCCTAGCAGGATTAGCAACATAGCGCGGATCTGGCCAAGCTTGCCACATTTGCTTAGTGACAGAGAAAGGCCTGTAGCAATCGTAAACTTTCAAACCCAATCCGATTTTTTCCAAATCTGTTTGAACTAGCCCTAACTGTTGAGCAACAGAACTTCTCAAAGCGCATTTGGATATAGGGTAAAGTTTTCGTTTCAAGAAATTATTAGTAGTGGCGTATCGGATATCGAGGCGAATGTTGGGATTTACGGTGCGGATGTCAACCAGTCGCGCCGAACGCGGAAGTTGACTCATGAAAATACTTTCAGGTACTACTGGGTTTGGTTCTGGTTGGGTAATTTGCACTTGTGGCGGCTCCTGGGCGCGAATCGATCTTGTATAATTCAGTGTGGTTGTAGATAGTAATACGAGGATGAATACAATTAGATATCTTGTAAATCGACGAATTTTCATCACTCTGTTAATTTGAGCTTTTATATGGGTTTTCACAATTCACATCTTCGGGGATTTTCGCCTTTTTCCTCTTGTCTGCCAGCCCGCCAGACCGACAAGGGTTGAAACCCCTGTCTCATAGCTAAAGTCCTCTGAAGAGGACTGAAATATTTCTCTAAAACTTTTATTTTATGAGTCTTTCAGTCGGTTTTAACCGACTTTAGCTATGAGACGGGGGTTTTAACCCCCGGCGGACTGTGGGACAAGCGCGAGAACGCTCGATCTGTTCTCTATGCGTCATTTTTAATTGTTAATTATCCTCAAATTCCCAAGCGCTGATACACTAAATCTAAGTGCCTCAATTGATACTGTGGATCGAAACAATCATCAATTTCTTTGGTCGTCATCTTAGCTGTTACCCGATCGTCCTTAGCAATTAAATTGTAGAAATTGCCGCCCGGTTTGTTCCAAGCTTCGTGAGCACAAGATTGCACAATTTTGTAGGCGTCTTCGCGACTGGTCCCTTTTTCTACTAAGGCTAACATCACTCGCTGGCTGAAGATGACTCCGCCGTAAATGTTCATGTTTTGTTTCATGTTTTCGGGATAGACTAACAGGTGTTTTACTAAGTCTGTGGTTTCTACTAACATGAAGTGAGTGACAGTGGAACTGTCGGGCAAAATCATCCGTTCTACGGAACTGTGAGAGATGTCTCTTTCGTGCCAAAGCGCCACATTTTCTAAGGCTGCGACGGCGTTGGCGCGGACGATTCTCGCCATCCCTGTGAGTCTTTCCGATCGAATCGGGTTGCGTTTGTGGGGCATGGCGGATGAGCCTTTTTGCCCTTTGGAAAAGAATTCTTCGACTTCGAGAACGTCGGTGCGTTGCAGGTTGCGGATTTCTACTGCAAAACGCTCGATCGATGCTGCTAAGAGTGCTAAGGTTTGGACGTATTCGGCGTGTCGATCGCGCGAAATGACTTGAGTGGATGCGGTATCGGGTTCGAGTCCGAGGTTTTGACAGGCGATCGCTTCTATTCGCGGGTCAATATTAGCATAGGTTCCGACTGCGCCGGAGATTTTGCCGACTGCAATGGACGATCGCAAATTCACTAATCGGGCGCGGTTGCGAAAGACTTCTGCCAGCCATCCTGCTAGTTTAAAGCCAAAGGTGATGGGTTCGGCGTGAATTCCGTGCGATCGGCCAACCATGACGGTATTGCGATGCTGTTGAGCCTGATAGCGAATAGCTTGACTCAATTCTTCGACACGTTCTAACAAGATATTGACGCTAGCGACTAATTGCAGCGCCAAAGCGGTATCGAGCACATCGGAACTGGTTAAGCCGAGGTGAATGTAGCGGCCGGCATCGCCTACATATTCGTTGACATTTGTCAAGAAGGCGATCATGTCGTGGCGGACTTCGGCTTCAATTTCGAGGACTCGTTTGGGGTCAAAATTAGCCTTAGCTTTGATTTCTTCGACTGCGGCGGCGGGGATGTAGCCGAGTTCGGCTTGAGCTTCGCAGACAGCGATTTCTACTTGCAGCCAGCTTTTCAGTTTGGCGGTTTCAGTCCAGATGTTGCCCATTTCGGGCAAAGTGTAGCGCTCTATCACGGTGGGAGTTGGGGAATGCGATCGTCTTATTGTACATCTGCGAAGCATCCGTCTTCAGTCGGGAGGGGGAATTTCGGGCGATCGGCTACAATATGCTAAACCTCGTTAGCTGGCATTCTTCTCTATTCGCCAATAAATGGTTCCAAATGAATAGCCATTACAGTCTCATCATTCAGTGGTCAAAAGAAGATCGACTTTTTGTTGTCAGCTTGCCGGAGTTTACCGATGTCATGCAGCCTTGCACTCACGGACACACTTACGAGGAAGCGGCACAACACGGACAAGAATTGTTAGAAACCTTGATTGAAATCTATCAAGAAGATGGCCAACCTTTACCAGAACCTAAGACGTTGGGGAAACCATTACAGATAGCGTAACAAGAGATACTATGTTGCAACAAAAACCATCACCAGAATCTGTCTACATCAACAATCATCCTGTACTGATAGGAGATGTATTAATAAGTTGCTAGAACGATTATTTCAGGCTGCATGAAATTGTTGCTATATTGATGAGTTGGTTAAGAAATGTAAAAATTTATGAGTACAACAGTATATAATAATACACTGTTGATATGTAGTGAATGTTAGCGAGCGCAATCCTAGTCCAGAATGTCTAGACGCGAAAGATTGCTAGTAAAAGGTTGAGAAGCTAAGATAGATGATAGGGGTAGCTCATTTATATGGGTTAATGAATTAGGAAATGAAAATTATTATAGAATGGTAAAGAATTATGGGAACAGTAGAAAGTGGTCAAATTAACCAACAACAAGTGCCAAAGTATTTCCCTACGCCGATAGATGACTTAAGATGCTTGATGGAGCATTTTATAAAAAAAGATGATACAAAATATCAATATCGGGAGGCTTTAACAAGTAATATTTGCTACAATCTGCAACATTTGGAATATCTTGATTTTCTGGTTAGCGATAAAAATCAATACTTGAGGCTAACAAATGTTTTACAAAGACAGACAATTAAAAGTATTGTTGTTATTACTGTAGGAATAATTGAGGGAATATTATACTATTTAATATTGACTCGGGGTAAACCAGCAACTACTCAGTGGGAATCAGTTATGAAGATAGAAAATACTAAAAAAGCTTCTTGGGGCAAAGAGTATAAAATTGAAAATGAAATTTTTGAAAGAATTAACAATGATGAAACAGATACTATTGAGTGGAAATCAGTTACGGGTAAAGTTTCGGGTATTAAAAAAAATTCTCGCGGAGAATACTATAAGATTGAAAGTGACATATCTTTCAAACTTAAAGATCCCATCCTGAAAGAGATGACTTTATACCAAATGCTCGATCAAGCAAGGAACAAAAAGCTTTTAGGTGAAAACAAAGAAATTTATGATAATATAAATGAATTAAGGAACAGTCGAAATAAAGTGCATATTCGTATAATAAAAGAACGATCGGATACTGATTGGAAATCTTTTGATGAAAAGCTTTTACGTTTGAGTAAAAAAGTATTGAGTAATGTTTTGAAAGAAGTAGGGATATTTACCGATGAACAATTATCTCAAAAAGCATTTTCCTATTTGGATAATTAAGTGAGAAATTTAGTAGGTAATGATAAATGACAGGTTGATAAGCTGAAAGAGAAGGCTAATGGACTTCTGAATCTGACAAAACCATTAATAGCAAGTTGAGATGCGCTTGTGTTTTTTACTAATTTAAGATTTAAGATTTTAGTAGGAGGAACATACTAACTGAGCTATGTCTGTTCAAAGCAATATCGCTCAAATATGGAATAAGTGCAAAACCGATACACTCTGCTAAACGGGGCGGCACGGCATTTCCAATTTGCCACATTGCCTTTTTCATTGAACCTTCAAAAATAAATGAATCTGGGAAAGTTTGCAATCTAGCCATTTCGCGAGCAGAAATAACGCGATTAAGATAAGGATGAATATGAGTGCCACCGTGATTTTCTTTAACAGTCATACTGGGTTTTCCAGGATACTGTCGCTTGAAAGCATCGGCGTAGCTTTCATACAAAGAACCGCCTGGTGGAACTTTAGCAAGTCTTTCCATGTACTCAACAGAATGACGAGTCCATTGGTGGTTAATTTCTGGGATGGGAGTATACTCTGGTAAATCATCAATTGCTGACTCAATCGCTTTGTATTGTTCCGGCAACTATTGCGGCTTCGGATAGGGATTTTGCATCCCAAATCTGTTGGCAATAAAAATAGCTCGCGGGCGGATTTGCGGAACTCCATAGGTTGCGGATTCCAGAACAGCAACGGACACATGGGGATAGCCAATTTCCTCAAAAGCCTCGCAAATGGCTTGCTTAACAGATCCTTTTTGTAGAGTCAATATTCCCGGTACGTTTTCCATGACAACATACCAAGGACGTATTTCAGAGACAACGCGGACAAACTCTCTAAATAAGCGATTTCGAGGGTCGTTGGGGTCGCGTTTTCCTGCAACTGAGAAGCCTTGACACGGCGGCCCGCCTACAACAACATGAACTTCTGGCGAACCAATTTCAGCGAGCAACTTTTGGGGATTTAAGTTTTTTATATCGTCGCACAAGTGATGGCAATCGGGAAAGTTTTTTGTATGAGTTGCCGAGGCGATAGGATTAATTTCTACACAGGCTACTGGTCGAAAACCTGCTTGCAATAAACCTTGGGTCATGCCGCCCGCACCGCAAAAAAGATCGACAAATGTATAGTCGGGTTTTGGCAGTGACTGAGATTCAACATCAATGAATATCTTGTAAGGATCGCAGTCATTTGCTTCTAGTTCGCGTTGGATGCGTTCGTAACGCCCTAATTTTGCTTTCTTCTGCTTTTTGGCAGGAATTGGTTCTGACTCATTTGAGAACAAAGACAGTTGTATTGCTTCCATTTTATATTTGTTTACTGCGTTCTATCTGATGTTGCCCACTTGGGGCAGGGTGTAGGACTCGATCGCGCTTGGAGTCGGAGAGTGCGATCGTCTCACACATTGCACCATTCTCGCTTAAAAGGCCCGACGACCTGTTCCACAAAGAGTGAATTTTATTGTGGGGTGAACCCCATAGCCCGCCCATAACAGGCTGATTGAGAAGGGTGCAATATGTCAGTTGTCAGGCAGTATTGTCGTCAAAAACCCGGTTTCTGACCACCCGCGCGTCGATTTTCAGCTTTTAGAGAGATGTAAAAACTCGTCCGATCGCTACACTATTAACTAGGAACTCAGCAATTTTGGAGAAGAGGTGAATTGAAATTCGTTTCCGACCCGCAAATAAAAGTCAAAATCCGCAAAATGAACGAGCGGGTGCGGTGGCAAGAACACTCGATCGTCGATCGGGGAATCGACCAAACTCGGATGGTTTTGGAATCTCCAACCACCGACTCTCCAGAGTTTTCGTTTTTAGTCGTAGGCGACAGCGGCACGGGCAATCACCGCGGCCACAATCCCCAGCGGCAGATTGCCGAACAGATGCTCTCCGAACGCGAAACTTGCCGTTTCGTCCTCCACACGGGCGATGTAGTTTATCTCGTCGGTTCCAGCGAATATTACTTGCAAAACTTTATTCGCCCCTACCGAGAATTTATAGTCGGCGGTGAGCATCCCTCTCGGATTGCCTACGATCGCATGGTGTTTAATTTTCCGTTTTTGCCCGTACCGGGAAACCACGACTATTACGACTTGCCGATAGTCTACGGCATTCTGTCGGCGACAGCTTTGCCGCTGCGCCGGCTGTTGGGTTCCAAGTTGGATCTTGATGTCGGCTGGCACGGTTCCGATCGCGGAAATGCCTACGCCAAAGCCTTTCTCGACTACCTGCAAGCTCACAAAATGCCGGGAGAGCTCGATCGCCACCTAGACGCCCACTACACCGCCAGCAGCAGCACAGGCCGCTGCATCCGCTACCAACCCGGACGCTTTACCCGCTTACCCAACCGCTACTACACTTTCCGCAGCGGCGGCATAGACTTTTTCGCCCTTGACTCCAACACCTTCAACGAGCCATTGCCGATCCCGAAAACCAAACAGGGCGACATTCGCCGCCAGAATTTGGAACTCGATCGGCAGAAATTGGAACAAGAAAAATTGGCAATGCTCGAAATCTGCGATCGGCTCAACCCCCAAATTCTTGAGGAAGCCGAACAGCTAGACGACTTGGCCGCCAAATTAGAGCAAGTTGACGAAATGCTGATAGATATTGACAAACAACTGTCCCCCGACAAAACGGCCGCCACAGACGTTGAACAGCTCGAATGGCTCAAAAAAAGGCTGATTAACTCTTGGCGCGATTCCGAGGTGCGGGGGCGGGTAATTTACCTGCACCACCCCCCCTACGTGACAGAGGCGACAAAGTGGAATCAAGCTCAAACTTTGGCGGTGCGGTTGCGATTGCGCGAGGTGCTCGACGGAGTGGCCGATGCAGTTGGGGAGGAGGCGCGGGGGCGTCCGCTAGTAGATTTGGTGCTGACGGGCCACGCCCACTGTTTGGAATACCTGCGGACAGGGAATACCGGCCACGGCGACTCTGGGATTAATTGGCTTGTATGCGGGGGAAGCGGCCACAGTCTCCGCCGCCAGCGCCCGGAAGGGCCGGTGTTGGAGGAAGTATGGAGTCCAGAAGCCGATCGATTGGCGCGTGAGGGCGGGCGATCGCAAAAAGGCGATCGGCGGATAGCGGAATCTTTGCTATTTGTCGGCCGCAGCGGCCAAGGTTCCCACAAACGCCGTCCTTATTCGTGTTTGCGGATTGATGTTCTCGATGGGTGTCCCCCGAAGTTCCGCATCCGACCTTTGATTGTCGAACGATTTGAGGGGAAATGGCAGGATATCTCGATCGAACCTTTTGTGATTTAACTTGAGTTTTTCTGCAAGTATCGAGTCACCTTGAAAAGGTAGACTTTGACCGATTCCCCCGTTTTTAAGGTTAGGGGGAGGGAGAGCCGAATGCTTTCACAAAATACTCGTATTAACTTAATTGAGGAGAAAAATTCAATGATTGCTAACTTAACCGCCACCGGCTGGGAAATTATTTACCACCGCGCCCACGCTTTGCTCGCCGCCCAACTTGGCGGCCAGTGGAAGCGCTCGAAATCTCCGCTTCGCTTATATGAAACCATCGCAGCGATTTCTCATCACGACGATTTAGAGAAAGAGTGGGAAGAACATATATTGACTGAAGCGGGCGCGCCCTTAGATTTTACGTTGCAGACGGAAACGTCTCTGCCGAAAATTAAAGCCATGGCGCAAAATGCGCTATATCGCGGTAGGTGGGTAGCCATGCTGATTTCTATGCACATGAGCTTTCTCAATGAAGGAAAGCGGGGAGAGTCGAAGGAACTCGACGAGTTTTTGGACGAACAACTGGAAAATCAAAAAAAATGGCAAAAAGAGTTGCAAATTTCTGAGGAAGATGCTACAGCAGCTTATGCTTTTTTCCAGTGGTGCGATCGGCTATCATTAATTCTTTGCAGTCGCGAGTTACCCGCCGGAGAACGAGCTTTAGAAATTAGTGTCGGCCCCGACGGCAAGCGCTACGATATTGTACAGAACAGCAACGAACTCGTGACTGTAACTCCTTGGCCTTTTGAAGACGATAAATTTACTGTGAACGTCGAAGCGTGTCATTTGGATCGAGTGCAGTTCGACAGCAACGAGGAAATCAAGGAAGCGCTGCACAAAGCTCCGCGCGAAGTCTTAGAGTGGACTTTTGTCAAGTCTTAATTAAACCTTTGAAAAATAGGTGAGGGTGGTTGTCCGAGTTTGGCGGGCCTTGCATTTGTGTAAACTTAAGGTTACAACCATGTCTAAATCAGGGTTATAGTTGAGTGTTGATTCCCCCTAACCCCCCTTAATAAGGGGGGAGGACAAGAACACTCAAAGTGGGCCTTATTTAGGGGGATTTAGGGCGATCGAAACTTCGATACAAGCGAAAAAAATCGAGGGTTTCAGTTCACCCATTACCCATTACCAATTACCTATTACCAAATATGAACCGTTCAGCTTGCCTAATTTTTAATCCCGTCGCCGGCAACAGCGACCCCGACCAAGACTTAGCTAGAATTCAGGAACTTTTAGAGCCTTTTATTGACTTAGACATTCGGCTGACAACCCCAGAATTAGACGCCGATCAAATCGCCCGCGAAGCAGTTGCTAGGGGAGTTGAGGCAATTATTGCTTCCGGGGGCGACGGCACATTATCAGCGGTTGCCGGCGCGATTGTCAGCACAAATATTCCTTTAGGAATTATTTCGCGGGGAACTGCTAATGCTTTTGCTAATGCTTTAGACATTCCTAATACTATTGACACCGCCTGCGAAAATATTTTGGGAGGGTTGACGCGGGTGGTGGATGCGGCGATTTGCAACGGTGAAATGCCGATGGTTTTGTTAGCTGGAGTGGGCTTTGAGGCAGAAACCGTCGAACTAGCCGATCGCGAAATGAAGAATCGCTGGGGAATGTTGGCTTACATTCTATCGGGAATTAAACAGTTAAACAATTTAGAAAGGTTTGAAGCGGAAATCGAAACCGAGGATAAAATTATCAGCGTTACTGCTGTGGCGGTGACGGTGGCGAATGCAGCGCCGGCTACTTCCATTTTAGCTCAAGGCCCGGCGGGGATTATTTTTGATGACGGCTTGCTGGATGTGACGCTGGTTGCACCTCAGAATAAAGCAGGGGCGATCGCGGCTTCTTATCATCTATTGCAAACAGCTTTGAGTGGCAATCCTACGGATCGCGACGACATCGGTTATTTGCGGGCAAAAAAAGTAACGATTAGTGCCGATCCGCCTCAAAAAGTGGTTGTAGACGGGGAAATCTTCGGCATGACTCCGGTTTCTATTGAGTGCATCCCGGGAGCTTTAACTATTTTTGTACCGCGAGTTGAAGAAGAGCCAGTCGTGGAAAAACTCACTGGTTTAGCGGATCTCGAAATTACATTGAAACCCATAACTTAAAATTTTTAGCGACACAAACAATAAGAAAGACCGCCCGGGCGGTCTTTAATTTTTAGGCGTCTAAGATTTGGCGAATCCGACGCTCTAAAAGTTCTAGATCGAGTCCACCTTCATCGCGGCTGATGCGGCGGACGGTGACATTGACATTGCTCAAATCTGCCAGTAAATCTTGCAGGATTTCTTGTTGTTGGCGAGCTTGAGTAATTTCGCGCGGTTCTTGCACCAAATCGCGCACGATCGTATCTTCACCGCGCGAAGCAACAATCGGGTCTGCTTCGCCGTCTACGTGGACGAAAGTGCGTCGTCCGGGGCCGCGTTCTGCTTCGATTGGGATTACTGCTGTCACTTTGTCCGATCGTACATATTTGCCAAATCCCAGGTGGACTAAGACCGAAGATTGTATTTTCATAGATAGCAAGTTTTATTTGTTAGTTATCTATATTTTAACTTTTGCATTCAGGATATAACAACTAATATGATCGTTAATTTTACTACAAAATATGTCGGTTTTTGCTCTCTTTTATTCTTGTCATTCTTTGTAAAATTTGCTAAGCTAATTAACTGAATATAACCTACGCACGGGTAGTCAGAAACCTGGTTTTTTCGGAAAATATTTCCTTCCAGCCAGCAGAGTCTGTAAAAAACCGGTTTCTTTTGCCGGAGTGCGTAACTTCTGTTAACATAGAATTAGAGCAATTTACGACCCGCAGCGCATTTCAGGGACACAGCCTACCGATTCTAGATTTGAGCATTACTTCCACGGAAAAACAGGAAAGCCTAAATCATGTTAATTAGTCTCGACTTAGTTATCAGCATCGTGACGGCAATTCCCTTCGGCACTATCAAAGACAAGTTTCAGCGCAACGAAACTGTCATCAAAATCTTAAAAAGATTTAATCTCGACCCCGATGCTCCGCCCGCAGATTTTAGCGGAGTTTATGTTTATACTTTAGTAGAATACGGCGCTGGCAAACCCAAACAGATTTTAGAACTGTTTCGCCAAAAAGAGATTGAATCAGCATTTCGCCAAGCCTTCGAGTCCGATAGCCCCGCCATTTTAATTAAAGCAGGCGATGACTATCTGAATGAGAGTGCTTTAGGCAAAGAAATTCGAGATTTAGGCATTGACCCCAGACGGGAATTCATGGCATTTGCCGCTGTGTTTATGGAAGTAGCAAAGCGGACGCGGACGCTGGGAGATGTAATGGTGGGAAATGCGATCGCCTCTTTGCAAAAACGCCTATCTATGGTAATGGATCGCATCGAACGCCTCCCCACACTCGAAGGAATTCGCACCGAATTTGCACGACTGGAATGTGAAGATTATCCCGTACTTCCAGCAGCCGAATCAAGAAATATTCAAAAGTCTAAAGTTTTTATTTTATCGCAACAAGTTCGAGGTTGGTTTGAAACATTAAGTTATAAGTTTGAGCCATATCAAATCTCGGAAGATAACTATTTTGAATGGATTATCAATGTCCCCGTCAGACGCAATCGGTACGATCGCATTTTAGTGCGCGGAATTGCCGGAGAAGCAGGACTCAGAGACATCTCAGCCTTGCGCGAGTCGGTGGAAAAACAGCGCACCGATGAAGGCTGGTTAGTCACTGCCCGCCGCATTAGTAGCGCCGCACGGATTGAAGTAGAAAAAGCCGAAAATAGTAATTTAGCTTGCTATACTTTTGATGAATTACTCGACCAAGATGCCGATTTTACTGCTTATCTGGATTGGCTAGAAACTGAAATCACCAGCCGAGGAATTGATACTAAATATGTGCCGTTAGCTTGTACAAAAGAAGAACTTGACCCCGATACTCAGTGTAAGATAGGCGTGAGTCATTATGGCGATCGAGAGGGCTGGATCGAAGGTTATATTGACCTGTGGTTAGATGACCCAGTTAAAGAACATATTTCTGTTTTAGGAGAATTTGGGACGGGTAAAACTTGGTTTGCGATGCACTATGCTTGGATGGCGCTGCAACGCTACAAAAAAGCTCAAAAGCGCGGCTTAGAACGTCCGCGTTTGCCGTTAGTAATTCCTTTGCGAGATTACGCCAAAGCAGTTAGTGTCGAGTCGCTGTTTTCCGAGTTTTTCTTTCGGAAGCACGAGATACCTTTGGCGGGTTATTCGGCTTTTGAACAACTCAATCGCATGGGCAAATTTCTGCTGATTTTCGATGGTTTTGATGAAATGGCCGCTAAGTGCGATCGGCAAGAAACCATCAACAACTTCTGGGAACTAGCAAAAACCGTCGTTCCCGGCGCAAAAGTCATCCTTACTTGCCGTACCGAACACTTTCCTGAAGGCAAGGAAGGACGGGCATTGTTCAATGCAGAACTGCAAGCATCAACAACCATTTTAACAGGCGAAACTCCCCAATTTGAAGTCTTAGAATTAGAGAAATTTAACGACGAGCAAATTCGGCAAGCGCTGTCAGTTCAAACAGAAGCCGCAACTGTCGAAAAAGTGATGGGGAACCTGCAACTATTGGATTTAGCGCGCCGCCCGGTGATGACCGAGTTAATTTTGGAAGCATTGCCCGATATTGAAGCTGGAAAACCAGTCGATATGTCGCGGATCTATCTGTATGCGGTGCGGCGGAAGATAGAAAGAGATATCAAAGCAGAACGCACTTTTACTTCTGTAGCAGATAAGCTTTACTTTTTGTGCGAACTGTCTTGGGAAATGCTGTCTACCAACCAAATGAGTCTCAATTATCGCGGTTTTCCCGATCGCATTCGAGGCCTGTTTGGTTCCGTCGTGCAGGAGGAAAAAGACTTAGACCACTGGCACTACGACATGATGGGTCAAACGATGCTAATTCGCAATGCAGATGGCGATTATACTCCGGCGCACCGTTCGTTATTAGAGTTTTTTGTCGCTTACAAATTTGCGGCGGAATTGGGAGTTTTGGCCGCAGATTTTACCGAATTAGTTGCGCCTGAACAGTCTTGTTTAGATCCTAATGCAGCGCCTCAAAAATATGCTTGGTCTAATTATTGTCGATTGCAAGCCCAAAAGAGAAATAATGGTGAACTTATTGCGCCTTTGCAGGGATTTGTTGCTGAAGATTTAGGGCAACTCCGTCAGAGTTTCGGACACGCGCCGCTGACAAAAGCAGTAATGGATTTGTTGTTACCAATGGTAGGGGCGGTGTCCTCGTGCCGGCCCTGCCTCGATGTAGGGGCAGCTACGGAGGAATTATTGGAAATTGTGGAAGCAACGCGGGGAAAAACAGAAAGTGAGGTAGGTTATGTGGGAGGGAATGCGGCGACGCTGTTGGTGAAAATCGATCGAACTGCGTTAGAAGCAAAAGACCTTTCTCGTGCAGTTATTTTAGGTGCTGATTTTACAAATGCTAGTCTGCGCCGCGTCAATTTTGCTGAAGCAAATTTAGCAGAGTCAGTTTTTGCTAAAGCCTTTCGTACAGTTAATTCGGTCTCATTTAGTCCAGATGGCAAACAATTTGCTACAGGTGGTAGTGATGGTGTTGTTCGTTTGTGGGATGCAGTCAGTGCCGAAGAACTTTTAACTTGTCGGGCACGGAAAAATTCAGTGCATTCAGTTGCTTTCAGTTTGGATGGTGAAAGGCTTGCCAGTGACAGTGTTGACAATACTATCAAGCTTTGGGATAGTCATACAGGAGAATGTTTGCGGACTTTCACCGGACATGAAAATTCAGTGCGTTCAGTTGCTTTTAGTCCCGATGGTGAATGGCTTGCCAGTGGCAGTTATGACAAGACTATCAAGCTTTGGAATAGCCATACAGGAGAGTGTTTTCGGACTTTAAAAGCACATAAAAATTCTATAAGCTCAGTTACCTTTAGTCCCGATGGTAAATGGCTTGCCAGTGGCAGTTTTGATAATACTATCAAGCTTTGGGATAAGCATACTGGAGAATGTTTGCGGACTTTCACCGGACATGAAAATTCGCTTCTTTCAGTGGCTTTCAGTCCCGACGGTCAATGGCTTACCAGTGGCGGTTATGACAAAACTATCAAGCTGTGGAGCAGCCATACCGGAGAGTGTTTGCGGACTTTCACCGGACATGAAAATGGGGTGAGTTCAGTTATCTTTAGCCCCGACGGTGAATGGCTTTCCAGTGGCAGTTTTGACAATACTATCAAGCTTTGGGATAGGCATACTGGAGAGTGTTTGCGGACTTTCACCGGACATGAAAATGGGGTGAGTTCAGTTACCTTTAGCCCCGACGGTGAATGGCTTTCCAGTGGCAGTTTTGACAATACTATCAAGCTTTGGGATAGACATACCGGAGAGTGTTTGCGGACTTTGACCGGATATGAAAATGCGGTTTTTTCAGTCGCCTTCAGTCCCGACGGTGACTGGTTTGCCAGTGGTAGTAGTGACAATACTATCAAGCTTTGGGATAGGCATAGCGGAAAGTGTATAAAGACTTTCAAAGGACATAAAAATAGAGTGAGTTCAGTCGCATTCAGTCCCGATGGTCAATGGCTTGTCAGTGGCGGTTGGGACAACACTGTTAAACTTTGGAATATCCATACTGGAGAGTGTATTAAGACTTTCACAGGACATAAAAGTTGGATTTATTCAGTCGCCTTTAGTCCTGACGGTAAATGGCTAGTTAGTGGTAGTTATGACACTACTATTAAACTCTGGGATAACCATACCGGAGAGTGTTTTCTGACTCTCACCGATCGTGAATGTAGAGTGCGTTCAGTTGCTTTCAGTCCCGGTTGTGAATGGCTAGTCAGTGGCAGTAGTGACAATACTATCAAGCTTTGGAACAGTCATACTGGAGAGTGTTTGCGGACTTTTACCGGGCACAATAATTGGGTAAATTCAGTCACTTTTAGTTTTGATGGTAAATGGATTGCAAGTGGCAGTGATGACTATACTATCAAACTTTGGGATAGCGATACCGGAGAGTGTTTGCGGACTTTCACCGGACATGATAATTCGGTTTATTCAATCGCATTCAGTCCCGACAATCAACAGTTTGCAAGTGGCAGTGATGACAACATTATTAAGCTTTGGGATAGCAATACGGGAGAGTGTTTGCGGACTTTAAGCGGACATGAAAACGCCGTTCTTTCAGTCGCCTTCAGTCCAGACGGTAAATGGCTTGCCAGTGGTAGTAGTGACAACACGATTAAACTCTGGGATGTCAATACAGGAGAGTGCATCAAGACTCTCACAGACGGACTTTATGAGGAGATGAATATCGCGGGCGTTACGGGTTTAACGGAAGTTGAAAAAGCCACGCTCAAAGCTTTAGGTGCTGTTGAAAATTAATCATCGAAAAGGAGGAAGTATGCAGTCAGCAATACGGATTACAACCAAAGTTCTTGCAGGAAATAAACTTGAAATTCAAGTGCCGCCTGGATCTGTGGGCGAAGAGGTTGAAGTTTTTGTGATTATACCAGAAAAGCCTCCGTGGCGGCGTAAAGTGTTGGAATTGCTTACAGAAATCCGCAGCCGTCATGTTTCCAGAACTGTTGAAGAAATTGACCGGGAACTTCAATAATAAAGAAACTACTGGAACAGTTAAACCTAATTTATTCTATTGCAAATTCACTCAATTTTCGCAGAATAGGCGGGTCAAACCCAAGTACAATATCTTCTTTGGGAACTCCCAATTCTACGAGTTCGTTAGCAATACCCACCTCAGTTCCATCTTGCTGAATCCAGATTTTATTGTTCCTAATATCCAGGTGCAAAACCGGGCCATAAATTCGTCGCTGATTGCGCCAGCCGACATATATTAATTGATAATGATCGCGCTCGACATCAAAGATAGTTTGAGCCTGAATGCGCTCATCCCACACAAGACTAGCGTGTTGGGAGAGGAGATTTTGGATGTGCTGCCTATAAAGGTCTACATTTGCCATTGTGCGATCGCCTCTTGGTCTATATCGTAAATCATCAAATGAACTTGATTTTGTTGAACTAAAGACTGAATAAACCCCATTGTGAAAAAACTATCGTAGACATTACTGGGTACTGCCAGGTATAAAATGCGGTCAGTTTCTTGTTGTTGTAAAGCTGCTCGATAACTAATGAACTGTCCTAAAGCTGTGTAAAATTGGGATATTTTGGATGGGCCAATAAAGCTTTTGATTTCAACGGCGATTTTCTGTCCGTCTTTTTCTGCCGCAACCACCTTTTCGGCACCCAAGTCGATGTAAAGTTCGAGAGTTCCTGCCTGTAAAGTGTAGGGATCGTGAGTAATCTGCTATCCATCTTTCTGGAGAGCGATTTTAACGACTTCGTGAAAGGCATCTTTAGCAGGCATGGCTATACTGACTCGTTGTGTTTAATATCTTGGGTAGTTGTTGTATTTTAAGTATATGCGCTATTCATCTAGAACAGGACTTACGCACGGGTAGCCAGAAACCGGGTTTTTTCGATAATACTTCGTTGAGGCCAGCAGAAACGGCCAAAAACCCGGTTCGGTTTTTAACATAGCCTACTGACTAAACTGTTGAGCGTAGTAGCCAGCATATCGAGATCCCTTTTCCAGCAACTCCTCGTGCGTCCCAGATTCGACAATTCTGCCTTTTTCCAAAACTAAAATGCGATCGGCTCTCCGCACAGTAGCCAAGCGGTGCGCGATAATAAACACAGTGCGATCGCGCATCAATCTTTCCAGCGCTTCTTGCACTAAACCTTCGGATTCCGAATCCAGCGCCGATGTCGCTTCATCCAAAATCAATATTCTCGGATTAAGCAAAACTGCACGGGCGATCGCAATTCTTTGTTTCTGTCCCCCAGATAAATTTACACCCCTTTCTCCTACCCAAGTTTGATAACCGTCGGGAAACTCACTAATAAATTGATGAGCGTTAGCAATTTGCGCCGCTTTTTCAACATCTTTTAGTTCATAATACGATCGCCCAAAAGCAATATTTTGAGCAATCGTACCCGAAAATAAAATAGTTTCTTGCGGTACAATTCCGATTTGCCTCCGCAGAGTATTTAAGGTGACATCTTGAATATCAATACCGTCAATTAAAATCTGTCCCGCTTGGGGATCGTAGAATCTCGGTAACAAGTTTACTAAAGTAGTTTTACCCGCACCGGATGCACCAACAAGGGCAATCATTTCTCCGGGAAGCACCAACAAACTCATGTTTTGCAGAATGGGTGTCTCTGAGTTATAGGCAAAATTAATGTTGCGGTATTCGACTTTGCCTGTAACATGGGGAAGTTCGATCGCCCCAGGCTTTTCGACTACTGTGGGTTCAATTGCTAATAATTCAAAAATGCGATCGCTAGAAGCTTCTCCCTGCTTAAAATCCCCGTAATTAGCAGTTGTAATAGCGATGGGGTCAATTAAAAGTGCCACCCCTGCGATATAACTGATAAATTGAGTACCTGTGAGGTTTCCTTGAGAAATTTGCCAACCTCCTAGGAAAAAGAGCAAAATTACGCTCATCGCTTCCAGAAAGCCAACTACAACGAACTGAAGTGCTTTTACTCGTTCGGACAAATACTTAGCGCGGCGGTTCTGTTCTGCTTCTTCTGCAAAGCGGGCAATTTCGTAGTCTTCAGCCACAAATGCTTTGATTAAACGAATACCGCTGAATACTTCTGTCAGCAAAGCGGATAAATCAGAGATACGATTTTGACTTTGCCGCGAGTAACTTAACAGTTTTTCACCAAACCAACCAATTAAAATAGCCATCAGCGGTGCAATAATTAATGCACCTAGAGTTAATTGCCAGTTGAGATAAATCATATATCCCAGGACGGCAATTAGCTGCAAAACACAAGGAATAAACTGATGAAAAAATTTATTTACTACTTCGCCAATGCGGTCAATATCTTCGGTGAGGCGGTAGGATAAGTCTCCGGTTTTGGCAGTTTCAAAGTAGCCGAGATTGAGAGTTTGAAGATGGGAGTAGACTTTTTTGCGAATTTCTAAAGCAATAGTCAAAGCAGCTTTGGCCATCAGCGTATCTTGACCATACTGGGCTGTACCGCGAATTAGAAATATAATGGCACTGAGTGCAGCAATTTGAGCAAACCCTTGTAAATCTCCTTTACCTATAAATTTTGCTGTTTCGCCAACTAGCCACGCTATAATTGGCCAAAATATGGTAAATACTACGGTACAAGCTAATGCTTTACCGATGGTTTGTTTTTGGGGACGGAGGTAGGGTAAGATTTGCCAGTATGTCGATCGAGCTTTCAAGATATTTTGCCCTCGCAAGTTCTGTTTTTAGAGATATCTGAGCCAAAATATGATAACAGCGATCGGGCCAATCTCAACCATCATTCTTGACCGTCGGCATGAGTAGCCTCTACCTTAGCCCCCGCTACAACTGCACCCCGAAACGCGGCTGACTGTCCGGGTGCAAGAGTAACTGGTTCAGCGTAGATAAATCCGTTGTCAATTAAATTGCCTGACTCGTCCAAAACTTCATAATTGACTTTGACATTCTTGATTGTTTTGCAGCCTTGATTAAGCACTTGACCGCTGAAAAACTTGCCGTCATAATTTGCCGCCGCAATTGACACTTTTGCAGAAATGTTGGAACCGGAAATACAAGTTGGGGAAGTTCCAGAAGCTGGCTCTTTCTCGCACAATTTGCCCAAGTCTACTGTTTTGCCGTCGGGGGTTTTCATGTAGCAAAAAGGTTCATCAACTGGTGAATTTTGAGCAAGTGTATTTGTAAAGTCTGTAAGCAAAGGGCGAGCCGATATCGGCGACATTAGCAAACTAGATAAAGCTAGTGTTAAAGGTAAAATAATCATGTTTTTTGGCAAGAATTTGTACATAATAATTCACATGAATTTTACGTTTGCATATCTCTCTGTATGGTGTACCTTACGACTAATTTAAATTTTTGGGCGGGCTATAAGCCCACCCCACAAGAATTAGATGCACGGGCTAGGAGCAACGGCCCACAAGAATTTAGATGCGCGCCTTACGAGATTATCTAATACTCGGCTTTCTATTCCCAAGATTCCGCGCTCCAGGAACTTTTCGGCTCGAACGGCGACTGTTCAAACTGCTCGCAGTTCGAGCATTCACAGAATCAGCAGCAGGTATCAAACCCAAATCTTGCAAGATTTCAACAGCCGCCCTTTGTCCAGTTTCGCAACCGCCTTCCATGTAACCTTGATTTTCCAGCGAAGTGTGTTCCCCGGCAAAATATAAATTGCCAACTCGTTCGCCTTCAACCCCGTACATTTGCGTCCACTGTCCGACTAAATAGCAGGCATAAGAACCTTTAGAAAAGCGTTCTCCCGGCCAATAAGCTCGCACAGCTTTGCCCGATCGCAAATTTCTCACTCCGGGAAAAACTCTTTCAAATTGGTTCAAAAATCTTTGTGCTTGGTCTTCTGGAGTTCCGGCACCGAGCGACAAACCCTGCTTTCCTCCTGTAAAATTAGTAACTAAACCGTTAGGAGTAGGAGCAAAAGGCGTAGCTTCCCAGGTATTCTGGAATCCTAAATCGCTATAAACAGAAGCAGTCGATCGGTAAAGTTCTCGCCAAATGCGGCTGCGGTAGCCGGTAACTAACTTAGAATTAGTACCGTAACCCAATTGCTCGATTGCCCTACGCTTTGGTTGGGGCAAAGGTACGTTAATTCTAACGTCTCGCAGAGTGCTAAACGGCAAAGTTAACAAAACTCGCTCGTAAGTGCGATCGAACGCGCTTTGTCCCGATCGCAAATTTACCCGATAGCGGCCATCCGGTAAAAGAGTAATCGCTTCCAAAACCGTCCCCGCTTCGATCGAGCCCGACAATTGACTTGCTAAACTGTTGATAATTTGACTGTTGCCACCGTCAATTTGATAACGCTCATCGCTGTTGCCGTACAATTCAAAACTGCCAGCTTTAGAACCGATTAAAAACAACAGATTTAACGCCGACTGTTCTTCGGGATCTCGACCGTATTCAGTCGTGTAAGCAATGCGGAGTAACTGCCGGACAATCGTGCTAGTATCAGCTTGGCTTACATATTCAGAGATCGAAAGATTGTCCAATCTTTCCGCTGCTTCTGTAAAATCTTGATAGCTAATTTCATCGCCAACCGCCTGCAAATCAGCAGTAATTTTACTCGCTAGTGGCGAAAATTCCGCGATTATTTGCTCAAGAGAAAAGCGGCGCCCTTCAAAGAAAAAAGTATCCTTCACCAGTCCATTCTGCACTTGGGCTAAGTCGATCGCGCGCAGGCCCAATTCCGACGCCAGGGAAATCAAAGTAGTGTGGCCGGTGTCAATAAATTCTCCCCCCACATCAGCCGGAATCAGCGTTCCAGCCACCTTGGGTATAGTGCGTATCCGCCCCCCCACGCGGTTAGTTGCCTCGATTATATCGGCGCGCACGCCCCCTTGGCGCAAGCGATAAGCCGCCGTCAAACCCGCAATTCCCGCACCCACAACCAAAATCGGCGATCGTCCGCCCTGTTGAGCAAAAGCTCCCCCTCCCTCCCTAGTAAAAGTGGCAGCAGCGACAGCCCCCGCAGCAGCTAAGCCCCCGTGCAGCAAGCGGCGCCGAGATATGGGAGAATTGGGAGTGCGATCGCTCAGCATCCCCAGCAGTTCATCAGCCGGAATGCCCGTTTCCCTTGATTTCTGGGCAATAGTCGCAGCGCGGCGCAGCATTGCCATCAGTGCAGATTTAGCCATAATTAAGACCTCCTCACAAAACAAAACTTTGATGTAAACTGGATTCTTGATCGTGCAATTTCCAGACTAAAGTCCAGAGAGATTTTTTTAATAATGCTAACCCTCAGAACACTGTTCGACAGCAAATTTTATCTCGAAAACAACCCAGATGTCGCCGTAGCAGTTGCCAGAGGCACGGTATCGAGTCCCTTCGATCACTACCGAAAAATTGGCAAATTTGAAAATCGCGACCCGAATGCCCTGTTCGACGCCAGCTATTATTTAGACACCAATACAGATGTAGCGGTATCAGCCAAACTCAATGGCTTTTCAGCAGCAGATCACTTTATTAAATTCGGTCAATTTGAACGACGCAACCCCAACCCTTTCTTCGATGTTGGTTTCTATCTAGCAAGCAACCCAGACGTGCAGACAGCAGTCCAAACAAATCAATTTACCCCATTTGAACACTACTTCAAAGCCGGTCAATTAGAAAACCGCAAAGCCAGCGTTTTCTTCGATCCCAGCTTTTATCTAGAAAAATATCCGCTGGTAGCAGCAGCAGTCAATAGCGGCGCAGTTAAAAGTGCGATCGACCACTACATTCAATTCGGTCAACAAGAAGGACTGTTGAGCGCTCTCCCCGATCCCGCCGACAATTTGAACGCAGCAAAAAGCCTGGGTATTCTCACAGACAGTCTAATTGCGAGCGATTTTGTGGGCGCTGCCCAACCAGCCGACATTTACAGTTTCATCCTCAATACTCCCGGCCTTTTCAGTGTCACTGTTGACGGTTTGAGTGCAGATGTTGATGTTGAATTAATTCAAGATCTCAACGGCAACGGCGCAGTTGGATTAGACGATATTATTGCTTCGTCTAACAAGTTAGGCACGTCTTCAGAAACAATTGTCAGCAATGGGCCTTTACCTGCGGGGACTTATGTCGTCCGCGTTTCTCAATTTCAAGGCGATACCAATTATGACTTGAGATTGCTTTCCGCTCCTTCTCCCACACCGCTTCTATGACATGAGGGTTTACACTCGAAGGCGATCCAAATCTGAAGGTGGAAGACAGAATGCAGAATTAAATAAAAATTTATAATTAAATTATTCTGCGGGTTTGTCAGTTAGATATTGTCCGGTTAATGACTTATAATATAATTGTTTGTTGTCACCCTCTTAAGAGAAGAGAAGACTTAAGTCCTCACTACAAACCTAATTATAAATTTTTTACCGTACTTGATATTAAAACAAACAATTCTCTCTTCCATCTTCCATCTTCCATGGGGCCGATCTTTCACTTATTAGTTTCTTACCCCCTCCTTGGAGAGGGCAAAGATTGAACAGGTGTCGGAGGCCAATTAGAGCGACTTCTGGTTAGAGTAGTAGACACCAAAGCATAGCCCAAAACCGCAGGAAGCACGATCGCACTCAGAAACACGATCGCCGCAGCCCAACTCATCGCATTAGAGATCGGGCCGTAATGAGTGCGGTAAGGGTCAAAGGTGGGTAAATTAGGCCTTGGGGCGTCCCGCAGCGCGATCGGACGTTTGAACCGCACTCGCCTGTCGTCGAGCTTTTCTAGCAAAATCCAGCCAACTTCCGCCTCTTCTTGGCACAGCTTGTGAAAAATCGCAGGATTGCGAAACAAATCGTTGCTAGCCCGCACAATCTTGTACTCCCAAACCGTCAAATCAACAGCATTAGGAGCGGTTTTGGGATTGCCATTCGAGGGCGCATTTTCAGGCCCATTAAAATTATCTTCTTGAGATTCGTACCGAGTCAAAACTTCCTCCTCCTCGTTGTATTTTTGCCACGCAGCCAATTGCTCGCGGCTCACCAATACACCCGCGAGCGCCGCCTCCAAGCCGAGACTGCCAACCATCAAACTCCAAATCAGAATTTCAACCATAAAAAGAGTTAAAAATCAAAAACTAGAAAGACTCGCTTTTAACTTTCAATCTTTAATTTTCAAATAGCCTTCCACCACACAATCTGCACCCACTGCGCGCCAAGAAACCCGCTCTAAAGTCAAAGCATCAGTCATTACCGAAAACCCCAAATCTCCTACAGGAGTTGGAGCTCCTTGGCCGCCGACAATTTTAGGAGCAATAAAAGCCATAATTTTTTGAACTGCACCCTCAGCAATTGCCTCGGCCGCCAAAGTGCCGCCACACTCCCAGAGTACAGAAAGAAAAGATCGATCGTACAAATAAGCCATAACATTAGTCGGCGTCAGCGGCGACAATTCCACAACTTCCACCCCTTTTGCGATCAAAAATTCCTGAAATTCCGGGTTAACCCCAGGTTCAGTCAGCACCAAAGTAGCCGCCACAGAGGTTTCCCACAACCAAGCCGACTTCGGCAAATCCAGAGTGCGGCTCATCACCACCCGCAGGGGATTATTCCTATCAGGCTTGTGACTCGTCAGTAGGGGATTGTCCAGACGCACCGTATTTCCCCCAACAATCACAGCATCGCAGCCGACGCGCACCCGGTGTACCTCGCTCCGAGCCTCCTTGCCTGTCACCCAAGCGCTGTGGCCGGTAGTGGTAGCAATTTTACCGTCCAAAGTCATCGCATATTTCAAAATTCCAAAAGGCCGACGGTACAAAATCCGGTGTACAAAAGCCTCGTTGAGTTTCTGGCAAGCTTCCCCTTCCACTCCCGCCACCACTTCAATGCCAGCCTCTCGCAGCCGGGCCAGACCAGTTCCAGCTACCAAAGGATTCGGATCGACCATGCCAGCCACTACTTTTGCCACCTTGGCCTTAACTAAAGCTTCGGAACAGGGGGGAGTCCGGCCGTAGTGGTTGCAGGGTTCCAGGTTCACGTAGACGGTCGCTCCTTCGGCGAGTTCCCCCGCTTCCCGGAGCGCAAAAACTTCGGCGTGAGGTTGACCGGCACCGGGATGAAACCCTTCGCCGACAATCTTGCCGTCTCGAACAATTACAGAACCGACAAGGGGGTTGGGTGCGGTTTTGCCGAGAGCACGGCGAGCCAATTCTATGCAGCGGCGCATCATGGCTCGATCGAACTCTTGAACTTCGCTGTTGTCGAGTTGTTTTGTACCTTGCTGCTGTCGGTTAGCTAAGCTGGCGATCGCTTGAGCGTCCGCCGGAAAAGTTTCCATAAGATTTTGGTATTATATCTATCCCTGAGTGTACTTACTTTAACACTCTCTACAGGTAAAAACAGGTTAGATATCTGGGAAGTTTGCTTCTGTATTAACCCCTAAATAATGTCGTTGTATTATCTCAACGCTGTTACCACAAGCAGTAGCTAACAGAAGTAAGTCTGTGCCAGCCTCTGCCATAAGGGTAATGAACGTATGGCGGGTATGATAAGGACTGAGGTAGCAACTGATTGCGCCAGATTCTGCAAGTTGTGTAACTATGCCGGGATAGCAATAAACTTTATCTTTTGCACCGCAACGGGCCTCTTGCCATAAGTCACCAAAAGTATTCGTGTTGTAAGAATTACCTTGTGTATTAACAAAAACTAAATCAGTGTATTTAGCGTTAATAGGCTTAATCCGATTCAACAAATCGTTAAGCTTAGGGTAAATTTTGAACAGTCGCACCTCACCCGTTTTAGTAACTTGAGTGTTTTTCAATCGTCCGTTATAAGACTTACTAAATATGACATAGTTTTTGTTACGTCCAATAAATACATCTTGCCATCGCATTGCGAAAGCCTCACCACTACGACATCCAGTTAAAAACAGAAATTCAACTAACGGCGCAGCTTGGCGATGTCTCCGACTTGAAGACTCATAGAATGCCTTGATAATAGTATCTCGCTCTTCCTTAGTAAAAGCGCGACGGTCGCTTTCATTAGAATCAATGTCAGTATTATCAGTCTCCCACCATTCTTTAACTTCTCCTGCTGCGTTAATTGTTGGTTTGTACTTATCCGTTTTATTTTCTGTATTTCCACCGATACTCACAAACGGGTTAACAGTAAGCTTTGTTTTACCCATAGATTGTAATCTGGCAAAAGCTTGAGAAAGTTCGGCTTGAACCCGTACTTTATTTCTAACACTTGCAGTTTGTTGAGTAATCCGTTGCTCTAGATTGCTGTCTGAAAGCAAGAGGCTATATATTTCACTTCCATTGTCAATAAATTCATGTCGGGAATAATCCCAGTGCAATCCTTTGATGATGTTGGTGTAAGTTCCGCGAAAAATAGTCTCAAACGTAGTCGGCTGCAATTGTGGTTGTTTCCAAATCAAGTAATCCTCCCACATTGCCCCTACTGTCATCTCAGGTTCAGGCTCAGGTATTGGTGCTGCTAATTTCAATTCAGCGGTGTACTTGGTTTTTAAACCGTACTTAGCAAAACTGGGGTCAAACAACTGTTGCCAGTCTGGGTGCTGCAAGTCACCTTCAATCCGGTAAGCAATCGCAACTGCTTTTTGCCAGTTCTCGGGTGTGTCTTTCATCCCTAAACCCTGATGCTTCCGCTTCCCGCCAAAAATGGGATTGTACTTAGTGCTGAATTGTAACCGAAGGCTACCTTTATCGGACTGAACAGTAATCGTCTCTGGTAGGGCTGGTTTTTTAGCGTACATATTGATTTTTCAAGGTTCTGTAAGGGTTTCAGCTTTCTATCAAATTTCTATCAAATCTCGGTGAATCGAGGGATAGATGTACTTTGCTAGAAACTACTATAAAAGCAGCATCGTATATTTACGATTAAAGTGTATTCACTTTGATGGTAATTTTGCCTGCGATCCGACGATCGATTGTGGCTGGGGCAAACTGTACGTTACCACTGAGATATTGCACCATTCTCAATTAGCCTTTTATGAACAGGCTTTCGGGCCTGTTCCACAAGAAATATTTATCTTTTGTGGAACAGGCCCGAAAGCCTGTTGCTGACAATGGTGCAAGATCTGAGTTACCAGGAGTGAAGGGCAATGTAGGGCGATCGACCCGCACGCCCGATCGAATAGCTTTAACATGAGGAAAGAATAGCAGGCGCTTGAAAAAACCATGAGTCAGGACATGAAGCGGGAATTTGCCAACCGCGACGAATTAATTGCCTACGTGCGCCAACAGTTCCCCGAAGCCGCCGCCCGGGACAGCAGCGTACCCCCAACCCCAGGCGGGCGGAAAGCAGCCGAGACAGCCCTACAACAAATAGACCCCAGCAAGTACGCCTCAACCCGCAATTTCCTCAACGGTGGAGTAACGCGCTTGTCGCCATATTTGCGCTACGGAGTTTTGAGTCTTGCGGAAGTCCGGGATGCCGTACTGGAGAAGGTGCGACATCCAGAAGAGGCTGTAAAACTCGTCAACGAGTTGGGTTGGCGGGATTATTGGCAGCGACTGTACGCCGAATTGGGCAACGGGATTTGGCAAGACCAGGAACCCTACAAAACTGGTTACACTGCTAAAGATTACAGCGAAACTCTGCCACAGGATGTCGTCGAGGGCACGACTGGTTTGGTGTGCATCGACAGTTTCAGTCGCCAGTTGCGAGAAACTGGTTATTTGCACAACCACCAGCGGATGTGGATGGCCGCTTATCTCGTACACTGGCGGCGCGTTCGTTGGCAAGCCGGAGCTCGCTGGTTTTTGCAACATTTGCTAGATGGAGATCCGGCGAGCAATAATCTTTCTTGGCAGTGGGTAGCCAGCACTTTTAGCCACAAGTCTTATTTTTTTAATCGGGAAAATTTGGAGCGTTACACTAAGGGGGTTTATTGTCGCGATTGTCCTCTCTACGGGCAATGCGATTTTGAGGGAACTTACGAATATTTGGAAGGGAAGTTGTTTCCTTCGGGAGAAAAGGTCGATCGTAGCGGCGGTTCTAAAAGTTGGCAAGGCCATAAAAAAGGTAGCAGAAATTAAAAAGTCAGTTGGCAGTTGTCATAAGTTAACAATCAACAGCCAACAGTCAACAGTCAACAGCCAACCGTCAACAGTCAACAATTACTAATTTATGAACAATCCGATTATTTGGCTGCACGGCGACTGCTTGAGTCCTGAAGGCCCCGCTTTTCAAGCGCACCCAGAGGCACCCGCCATCTGGGTTTGGGATGATGCACTCATTGATGAATGGCAGTTGAGTCTCAAACGAATGGTGTTTATTTACGAATGTTTGCTGGAGTTGCCTGTAGTTATTCGGCGGGGCGATGTGGCTGCGGAAGTTATCGCTTTTGCGATCGAATCCGGCGCTAATCAAGTGGTGACTGCGGAAAGTCCCAGTCCTCGGTTTCAGGATATTTGCGGGGAAATTAAGCGATCGATCCCTGTAGAAGTTTTGCCACCGGAACCCTTTGTCCGCTACGATGGTTACATTGATTTGAAGCGTTTTTCCCGCTACTGGCGCGTCGCTGAAAAATATGTTTTTTAATTGGGAATTGGGAATTGGCAATTGGCAATAGGAAATTGAAAATAGGTGTTCTTTTCTCTTCTTCCTTCTTCCCTCTTCCTTCTTCCCTCTTCCTTCTTCCTTCTTCCTTCAACTCCCCTTCAAACGCTCCAACAGCCATTGAAATCTCGATTCAGCCAAATCGGGATTTTCGACATTTTCCGGGATAGCCCCCTCGTCGTCGGGTTCTTGATATATTAAACCCTCACTATCATCGCCGAAGCGCTGGACTGTACCCCGCAGTCTCGACGAAAGAAATTTGGTAATCGCGCGATAAAACCGCAGGGAAAAAAGCACGTCTTGCTCTAGTTTTTCAGTTAGCAGCCGCCTCGGAATTGACAGGATGAGGCACTCTTCAATTGCCGTGACGCTAGCAGAAGGAAGCCTCCCGTCTACAAAAGACATTTCGCCCAAAACTTCCCCGGAAATAATTTTTCCAATTTCTTTGTCGCCCAAAGATGATACAGCAACGCTCAAAGTTCCCTCCAGAACTATGTACAGGGCGTCTAAGGGCTTACCTTCGGTGATGAGGGTGGTGCCGGGGAGGATTTGGGTGCGGGTGCCGTTGGCGAGCATCCAATCGATGTCGCGATCGCTCAATTCGCCTAATATGACTAGAACTTTGCTCATAAAGTCAGGTTGAGATGAGATAATTTGTATTTTTTTACTTGTTTAGTTGCGTGCTGTTGTTAGATGGTCAGACCCTGAGCGAAAGCGAAGGCTAAACTTTACAAATAGAACACTAAATTTTACACAATTTTCATAAAATTAAGTAATATTGACACGATCGAGCCACAAATATTTCTCGAATCGGTGGTATTATTCTACATTAATTGTCAGGGACTGTGCAGCAGCCGATCACGTTGTTTTAACTGCACTTGCTTTGGACGGCGGGGGTGGCAAAACTGTTTTGAAAGCTTGTTGTCTCTTGGTTTCGAGCTGGTGCGCCCTCAAAAACCGGATTTTTCCGGCGTGGCTGGGAGTGCAGCGCCCCCAAGTACAGTATTGTAGAATGCAAGCCAGACGCGCGATCGACCCCTCAATTAAACAGGAGCAAGGGTGCAATCACCCCTAGGATTGATTTTTTGCCGATCGATCTGTAAATTAAAATTAGCCTCAAAACCGGGCGTCCGTTCTTGAATCTAATCAGCTTGAGAGTTGACTATTCAACGGTAAAATGCCAATCTAGGAACAACACAACTCATATTTGTGTCTTTTTTTAGCAAAGCTCTTGACGGTCGCCCTCAAACACTTACACTTTTAACACACCCTTCATTGAGGAGTTTCTATGAATAGTCTATTTTCCAAGTCTACTTTTGCGTTAATAAATCTTGCAGCTTTAGCTGTTTGTTGCAGTCCCATGTCAGCGAAAGCTGAAACTGGCAACTTGCCCGATGTCGCTACAACTGCAACAATAGCCGCTCAAAATATTGACCAAATTTCTGAGCCTGCGGCAACTTCAGCAGTTAAACCCGACGCAGAAACAACGGCTAGTAATAAAAAAATTGATTCTATCAGTTGGAGTGAACTAACAGAAGCGGCAGAGCCAGCAGCCTCTGAACCGGCAGCCAACTTGCCAGTATCTATTACTGCACCCGAAAAATCGGCAGCAGCAACATCTGAAATTGGTGGAACAGAAACAGCGCCCAATACCTCCATTGCTGCTGAGACTGAAAAGTCGGAAGAAACCGCTAAAATTGCTGATAATGGTGTCAAAGTGGAGTCAAAAGTCGAGACTGCCAAAAAGAGCGATCGACCTACCTCAATTGTTGCCGAGAGCAATAATCTTGAAGTAACAGCAACGAAGGAAGAAAAAGAAGTCAAAACAGCACAAGAATTGTTGAGCAATCCTGTCAGCACTTCCGCCTCAGCTTTGACAAACCAACCGAAAGTTGCTGAAAAACCAGCAACTGCTTCAGAACCAACTAAAAAAGTGGCTCAAGGAACTCAAATCCGACCAGGCCGAGCAACCCGTTCTGGGCCCAGCTACATCGGCATTGGCGGCAATGTAGGTTTTGGCGGAGATTCAGCTTTAGGCGACGGTTCATTTGCGATTATTAGCAAAATCGGTTTGACGAACAATTTGTCGGTGAGACCGACTGTTTTGTTCCGCGATAACTTAACTCTTTTAGTTCCCGTTACCTTCGATTTTGTATCTCAAGAGACCGTCGAAGTCAGCGAAGATTTTGTGATTAGTGCTGCTCCCTATGCAGGTGCTGGCGTGATAGTTACTACCGGGGATGACGGTAATTTTGGCTTCCTGATTTCGGGGGGTGTAGATGTGCCGCTGACGAGAAATTTTACAGCAACAGCGGGACTGAATATTGGTTTTGTTGACGGAGCTGACGTGGGATTGTTAGTCGGTGTCGGCTATACGTTCCCCAATATGACACGGTAGTGTTGCTGTTTGAGCAAACGCAGGACAAATAAATAAATAGGCGCGGGGTTGGCTGTAGGAATACAGTCAACCCTTTTTGATGATGGAAAATCTGCCTGCCTATGCGATCAATGTAGGGTGCGCCATAAGCACAGACCAGTAATGTAGGGTTTGAAATCTTCGTAGAAACCGGGTTTCTTTACTCGTCCTGGACGCACAACCCCGATAGATGAAGGATAATAGGTCGTTTCAGCCATCAATCTAAGTCCAGAAAGCCGGAATATTCATGACAGCGTGCAAGTCTGATAGTTATATAATAGACAGACTAGCCAAGCGTAAAAAGTAGAATCCTATGCCGCAGGGAATCTTCAACAAAATCCTCAATCAGCTTGACACTCTGGAACTGCTAGAACTACAGCAACTAGAGCGCGCTATAGGGATATATCTGGCCCAGAAAGAACAAACTGCTCAACGGACAAAATTGCACCAAGCGCTGTTAACTTCTGGTTTAGTAAAAAAAATCAAGCATTCTTCTGGGAGTCAGCAAACAGAACGGCGACTAATTCAGGTACAGGGCAAGCCTGTTTCTGAGACAATTATTGAGGAACGCCGCTAGATGACAATTTATTTTGTAGATAGCAGTGCGCTGGTCAAACGCTACATTAATGAAATAGGTTCGGCATGGGTTTTGAGTTTGTGCGATCCTGCACTTAACAACGATATATTGATTGCTGCTATTACAAGTGTTGAAATTGTTGCTGCAATTACCAGAAAGTCGCGCGGCCGAAGTATCAATGCGACAGATGCTACAGCAGCGTGCAATCAGTTCAGGAGTGACCTACAATCTGAGTATCAGGTTGTAGAATTCACCGAAAGCATTATTAACTCTGCAATGGCATTAGCTGAAACCTACGGATTGCGAGGCTATGATGCTGTGCAGCTAGCAACAGGCTGTGGCATAAATAACCTTTGCACAGCTAACAGTTTGCCTGCGATGACTTTTGTATCTGCTGACGGGGAGCTGAATGCAGCAGCAACAAGTGAGGGTTTGATAGTTGAAAATCCCAACAACTACCCGTAAGGTCGCAAGCCCGTACAGTAAAAACCGCACAAATCTCCTTTGTAGCCGAGTATCGGGATGCTCCCGGATCGATCGCACTTTCTCACCAATCACCCGAAAAAACCGTGACCAAAACAGAAATCTTAGCAGCACTCAAAAATCTGACAGCAGAAGAACGCCTAGAAATCATCGAAACAGCTTCGCGGATGATGCGCGAAGAAATAGAAGAAAAAGCCCAGCGCAAAGTTGAGAGAAAACGGAGACTCAGAGCCGCAGCCGAAGCAGCAGTCCCCTTGTATGAACCAGGAGGGCCGCTTCACGATTTGTGGTCGCCCGACAGCGAACCGTATTTCGATTCAGAGGAAGAATACCTGAACGCAGGGGTGAAAACTAATGCGTAAGGGCGCAATTTGGCTTGTCAGACTCGATCCAACGGTGGGAGATGAAATCGGCAAAACTAGACCAGTTGTGGTTGTCAGCGATGATGAAGTGGGAAATTTGCGGCTCAAAGTAATTGTTCCAATTACAGCATGGAACGATCTTTTTTCCCCGCTTGATTGGATGGTGCAGCTCGAACCGACATCAGAAAATGGCTTGGCGAAACTTTCCGCCGCCGATGCTTTTCAAGTCCGTTCCGTTTCCCAACAAAGATTTGTCCGACAACTCGGAACCTTGTCCGAGACAATTATGGAAGAAAGTGCAGAAGCACTGACAATTGTTCTGGATCTGGATTGAATAACTAGGCAACAGCGTACAAATAGTGTTATTTATAGATAGATTGTATGGCGCGATGGCCTAAATGATTCCTCTACAACTTACACTCAAAAATTTTCTCAGCTATCGCGAAGCTGCTTTAGACTTTCGCGGCTTGCACACCGCTTGCATTTGCGGGCCTAACGGTGCTGGCAAATCTTCCCTGTTAGAAGCGATGGCCTGGTCACTTTGGGGCTGTTGTCGCAGCGATACGGAAGACGATATCATCCACATCGGCGAAACTGATGTGCGCGTTGATTTCACTTTCTCCACCGGCGGCCAAATCTATCGCGTGATTCGCAACCGCAGGCGTGGACAATCGGGAAGTTTGGAATTTCAAGTTAGCTTGAATTCTGCCGAGAGCGAGGAAAAACTTAATTTTCGCACGCTCACAGACAAAGGTCTGAGAACAACTCAGCAAAAAATCCTCGAACACATCAAACTCGATTACGATACTTTCATCAACTCGGCGTATTTGCGGCAGGGGCGAGCTGATGAATTTATGCTCAAAAAGCCGATCGAACGCAAACAAGTTTTAGCCAACCTGCTCAAGCTCGATCGCTACGATACTTTATCGGAACAAGCCAAGGAAAAGTCGAGAGAATTTAAAGCCCAAGTAGAAGTTCTCAAACACGGCTTGCAGACAACACAAGAGCAACTGCAACAAAAAGAAGCGATCGTTTCAGAACAAACTCAATTGCAGCAAGCAACCGACTTGCTTCAGCAGCAGCAGCAAGCCGACACAACCGAGTTGCAGCAACTTCAACTCCAGCACCACAACCGCCAAACTTGGCAAAAACTCCTCGCCGGCCACCAGCAACAGCACTACAATATCACTCAAGAATGCCGCCGCTTGCAGCAAGAACTCAGCGCAGCCAAACAGCAGCAAAATGAGCTGCAAGCCCTCCTAGGGCAAGAAAAGGAAATAACAGCAGGGATCGCGTATTTCCAAAGCTTGCAAGCCACAGAAGAAACTCTGGCTGGTAAATTCAAAGCCAATCAACAAGCCCAAAATCAGCGTCAGCAATTGCAAGAACAGCAACGGCAAGAACTCAGCTTTTTGCAAAGCAAAATTCAGCAGTTAGAAGCTCAATTAGAGGTTTTAGAACAAGATGAAAAAGATGTTCTGGAAATTCTCAAACAGCAGCCGGAGGTTGACAAAGGACTCGCGCAGTTGCAAGCAGTTCGATCGCGCCTCAACGAACTAGAGCAACTGCAACTGCAAGTTTCGCCGCTGCTACAACAGCAGCAGCAAAAGCAACAAAAGCTCGATCGCGCCCGCGCCGGTTTAACCGCCCGCTTAGACGAAATCAACCGACAGGTGCAAGTTCAGCAGCAGCAGCGACAGCCACAATTACAGCAGGAAATCTCGGCCATCGCCAATCAAATTTTGCAGTTGGAAAACAAGCGAGTTTATCAGCAGCGCGTTCGCGAAAAAGGTCAAGAAAGGCACGACTTTCTCGGAAACCTGCAAGCCAAAAGCCGCGACTATCAAACCAGACTCGCCGAGATCGACCAAAAACTGCAACTGCTGCGGAAACATGAAGGAGAAACCAGCGCAGGTGAAGGTAAAGCCTCGAATTTTGCGGAAAACGAGCCATCGAATTCGCCTTTAATGGTGCGGGATGCAAATTTTGGCAATTGTCCTTTGTGCGATCGACCTTTAGACGAACACTACTGGAATTTGGTAGTCACAAAACACCACACGCAACAGCAGGAAATTTGGAATCAACTGTGGGTTGTGCGCGAACAGTTGGCCGTCTCTGAGCGCGAAATTCAAGTTCTCAGACATGAATACCGCGAACTAGAAGAGGAATTAGCGCCCTACCAAGAATTGCGAGAACGTCGCAGCCATTTACAAGCACAATTAGATCGACTCAGCCAAGATGAAAATCGGCTGCAAAGTATGCGTCAAGACGCGGCAGAAATAGAGCGGTTGCTACGCACCGGCGAATATGCAGCCGATGACTTGGGCGAACTCCAGCAAATCGAACAGCAACTGCAACAGCTCAATTACAGCGATCGCAGCCACTCCCTCGCCCGCAGCGATGAAAAGCGCTTGCGGTGGGCGGAAATTAAGCAAGCTCAAATCAAAGACGCTCACCAGAAACTGAATAAAATTAATGCCCGCCGCCCGGATTTGCAAACTCAATTAGTCACAGTACAGCAACAGTTAGAACAGCAAAAAAATAGCTCGGAAATACAGCAGAAAATTCTGTCTTTAGATAGATACATTGCGGAAGTTGGCTATAATTTGGAACAGCACGAACACGTCCGCAGCGAAATGCGCCGATCGCAGTTTTGGATCGCCCGCGCCGAAAAATTGCGATCGGCAACTGTGCAGTACCCGCAAGTGCAGCAGCGGGTTAATGAAATAGCAAATTCCATCGCTGTGCGCGATCAAGATTTGCAAGCTGTCAGCGCTCAAACTTCCGCGATGAACCAGCAATTGCAAGAACATCCCGATCCCACAGCCCGCATAAGTGCGATCGAACAGCAAATGGGTCGCCGCCGCCAGCAGTTAGACCAACATTTGGGAAATCTCGGACGCCTCCAGCAGCAGCAGCAAAATCTGGAAAATCTCCAAGTTCAGCTAGTAGCTCAAAAAGAGCAAATGCAAGTTGCTAAACGCCAGCAGCGAGTTTATCAAGAGTTGGGTCAAGCATTTGGTAAAAACGGCATTCAAGCTTTAATGATTGAAAATGTTTTGCCTCAACTCGAAGCAGAAACTAATCAGATATTGTCGAGATTGAGCGCGAATCAATTGCACGTTCAATTTATTACTCAGCGGGCGGCTGCTTCTAAAAAAGCAACTAAATTGATTGACACTTTAGACATTTTAATTGCTGATGCTCGTGGTACTCGCGCCTACGAAACTTACTCGGGCGGTGAAGCTTTTCGGATTAATTTTGCGATTCGGCTGGCGCTGGCGAGACTGCTGTCTCAGCGGGCGGGTACGGCTTTGCAAATGTTGATTATTGATGAGGGATTTGGGACTCAGGATGCTGAAGGGTGCGATCGGCTGATTGCTGCAATTAATGCGATCGCCTCCGACTTCGCCTGCATCCTCACCGTTACCCATATGCCTCACCTGAAAGAAGCTTTTCAAGCCAGGATTGAAGTAAGCAAAACTGCTCAAGGTTCTTCCATCAGCTTATCAATTTAAAAGGGTTGACGAGCCGGATGGAAGGAGGAGAAGAAAAAAAGTTCAATATATCAGTATTTTCACCCTCTGTTTTCTTTGAGCCTTCGGTATTTTCACCTTCTGTTTTCGGGATTAGTGCCTAATGCCTTCGGTTGTACTACTTTCAAACCAAAAGGGAAGTAGGCCCGTGCCCCAAACCATAATGGAATCAGTCCTTGCCAATCTAAAATCTAACATCTAAAATAGTATTAGTCGTCTCCATCGCCGACTTTTGTGGGCTGGTGACTTTGTTAACAAAGCTAAATTAAAAATAAGATTATAGAATAAGAATAGCCTTAAGGTGTTTATAATTTTTTATTCTTCTGTCCGCTCCGAAGAAGCGTGAATATTGCCACAGATGACAACAGACTCTTTTAACCTGTCTCTCCTAGAGCGGGCGATCGCAGCGTCGAGCAACAGCATCCTCATCGCCGATGCTCGCAAGCCTGACACACCTATTATCTACTGCAATCCTGCTTTTGAGAAACTGACCGGTTACAGTGTCGAAGAAGTTATGGGACGCAACTGCCGGTTTTTGCAGGGTCCCGATACCGATCAGGCCGAATTAGACAAACTCCGCAGCAGCTTGCGAGCGGGAACGGAAATTCAGGTAGTTCTCAAAAATTATCGCAAAGACCAAACTCCTTTTTGGAACGAATTAATGGTTTCCCCCATCTTAGACAATGAGGGAAAATTAACTCATTTTATCGGAGTTCAGAACGATATTAGCAAAAGAGTCGCAGCCGAAACAGCCCTCCAAGAAAGCGAAGAAAAATTGCGGGCGATCGCCACTGTGACTCCCGTTCCCATGTCAATTACGCGCCTAGAAGACAGCGTAATTCTGTATGCAAACCCTGCCCTCGGAGAAAGTTTAGGTTTGAGTCCCGAACAACTTATCGGACGCAAAAAAATTGAACTTTATGCCAATATCAATGACCGCCGTCAATTGATAGAATTAGTCAAAGAAAACGGCTTTAGTGACAGCGAAGAAATCTGCCTCAAGAAACCAAACGGCAGTTTGTTTTGGGTAAAAATGTCTATGCGAGCGATTAATTTTAATGGCGAAACCGCAATTTTATCGGCATTTTACGATATTACCGATCGCGTAGAAGCAGAAACAGCACTACGGCAAAGCGAAGCAAGGTTTCAAAAACTAGCCGCCAACCTTCCCGGAATGATTTATCAATTTCAGTTAGCAACAGACGGCACTGTGTCATTCCCCTACGTCAGTTCCGGCTGCCGCGAACTCTGGGAATTAGAACCAGAGGTACTCCAAAATTCAGCTATTCCCGCTATCGAAATCATTCATCCAGAGGATGCGCCCAGCTTCCACGAATCAGTTGCTATATCAGCTAAAACTTTAGAACCTTGGCGGTGGGAAGGCAGATTAGTTTTTCCGGGCGATCGGATTAAGTGGATTAGCGGGGCTTCCCGGCCAGAACCGGGCGAAAAAGATGACATTATTTGGGACGGCTTGTTGATTGACATTAGCGATCGCAAACTTGCAGAATTAGCACTGCGGCAAAGCGAAGCCAGATTCAAAAAAATGGCCGCCAACGTGCCGGGAATGATTTATCAATACTTGCTGCATCCCGACGGTTCCGATCAATTCATTTATGTCAGTTCCGGCTGTTGGGAACTCTACGAATTAGATCCCGAAAAAGTTCAACAAAACTCCGATTTGATTTGGGCAACGGTGCATCCAGAAGACCTAAAAACCCTGTTAGAATCAATCGCAATTTCCGGCAAAACTTTAAAACCTTGGATATATGAAGGGCGGATCGTAACCGGATCGGGAAAACTAAAATGGATTCGCGGCATCGCTCGCCCCGAACTGCAACCGGGCGGCGATATACTGTGGGAAGGAGTGACAATCGACATCAGCGATCGCAAGCTAGCAGAAATCGCCCTCAGCGAATCAAAAATAGCCCTGCAACAAGCCAATCAAGAACTTGAAAAGCGCGTCCTAGAACGCACGGAGGCCTTGGAAACATCCCAAAAAATGCTGTGGTTGGTAATCAATAACATTCCTCAGTTAATCGCCTGGAAAGATCGAGATTTAGTTTACTTGGGAGGCAACAAAAACTTTGCCAACGTCGCAGGTTTCAATCACCCCAGTGAAATAGCGGGTCTCACCGACTTCGATATGCCTTGGAAGCCCGAAGAAACAGAATTTTTTCGATCCTGCGATCGGCGCATCATGGCAACAAACACCCCCGAATATCACATCATAGAATTCCAAATGCAAGCCGACGGTACCCAGCGCTGTCTGGATACAAATAAAATACCTTTACACGACAATTACGGCAATGTTGTCGGCATTTTGTCTACGTTTGAAGACATCACCGACAGGCTTTCCCTAGCAGCTCAACTCCGGGCCAGCGAGGAACTATTTCGCACAATTTTTGAAGATGCACCCATCGCTATCTACTTAGCCAACTTAGACGATTACAAGTTAGTGCGAGTCAATAAAACTTACTGCGAAATGCTGGGATATACCGCCGAAGAATTGCTGAGCAAAACATTTATAGAACTTGGGCACCCCGAAGATAATCAAAAAGATATCCAAGTTGCTGATTCTCTTGAGCGGGGAGAAATTACTAGCTATCAAATTGAAATCCGCCAGCTTGCCGGTACAGGTAAAATTGTTTGGGTAAACGTGACAGCTACTTTGATTCGAGACGCGGAAGGAAAAGCTATTTATAAATTAGGGATGATTGAAAATATAACTAACCGCAAAATTTCCGCCGCCGCACTGCAAGCTTCCGAATCTCAATTAAGAAAACAAGCAGCCCAATTGCAAGAAGCCTACGAACAGCTACAAAACGCTCAAATCCAATTAGTTCAATCAGAAAAAATGTCGAGCCTCGGTCAGATGGTGGCTGGGATCGCCCACGAAATCAACAATCCAGCAACTTTTATTAACGGCAATATTTCTCACACATACAACTATTTTCAGGATTTAATAGAACTGTTGAATCTCTACCAGGAATGCTACCCGTCCCCAGTTCCTCAGATTGCTGAAAAAGTTAAGGATCTAGAGTTAGATTTCCTGAAAGAAGATTTGCCAAGAATGCTAAATTCCATGACAGTAGGAGTAGAAAGAATCAGTAAAATTGTGTTGTCGCTGCGGAACTTTTCGCGACTGGATGAATCCGAAATGAAGTTGGTAAACCTTCACGAAGGAATTGATAGCACGCTGTTAATTTTGCAGCACCGCTTGCATCAGGAAAGTCAAAAAAGCAGAATTGAAATTATTAAAGAATACGGAAAAATATCGAAAAGTTACTGTTGTCCGGGGCAGTTAAATCAGGTATTTCTCAACATTATCAGCAATGCGATCGACGCTCTAGAAAACCAACCGCAACCTCGGACGATCGTGATTCGCACCCTCATGAAAAAAGGCGGGTTGAACTGCGACCCTAAAAGTCAGCTCAGTCATTGCGATCGTATCGTCGTTTGCATCGCCGACAGTGGCCCGGGAATGACCGAAGAGGTTCGCAAGCGACTATTTGACCCCTTCTTCACCACCAAACCCGTAGGGTCTGGAACTGGCTTAGGATTATCCATCAGCCATCAAATTGTGGTAGAAAAACATAGGGGAAGCCTGCGGTGCATCTCAGCGCCCGGACAGGGAGCGGAATTCTGGATTGAAATCCCCTGCTGAGCGATCGTCCATTAATCTATAGGCCGAAACAAATCGCACTCAGCGGTGTGCTAATCTGCTGCCCTTATTCGCTAGGCAATTATGCTGAAAAAACTACCTTTATCCTGGTCTCGCTACATTCCAGCCGGGTTGACGCTGGCTTTGGGTGTCGGACTGTCGATCCTGGCATTCGCCTTGGTTTGGGACTGGGAAGACAAGCGCCGCGACTACGAAATGCAGCGCCGCATCGACGATATTTCGATCGGCATCGAACGCCAGCTCAACTCCGACTTAGATACTGTTCTCGCTCTCAGCGACTACATGAAAGCCTTCAGCGCCGTCGAGCGTTCCTCTTTTGCCCGGTTTGTTGCTCGGCCCCTATCCGTCCACCCCAGCCTGCAACTCCTGGCTTGGGCCCCCCGCGTCCCCAATTCGCAGCGGCGCAACTACGAAACCAAAGCTAGAACCGAAACAGAGCCCAGCTTCGAGATTACAGAGCGCGGCCCGCGAGGAGAACTCCGCAAGGCCCTCCAGCGTTCCGAATACTTCCCGGCTTTCTACGTCGAACCACCAGCCGGAAACGAGACAGTATTAGGCTTTGACCTCGCCTCCCACCCAGAAATCCGCGTCGCGCTCGATCGAGGGCGCGATACAGGAGAAATGATGGTCACCAACTACATCGGCTTAACTCATGGCAATTCCCCCGAACAGGGTCTTTTGGGCATAGTTCCGATTTACGAAAACAGCAGTAAACCCACTACCCTGGAATCCCGTCGCCAACTGCTACAAGGATTTGTTCTGGGCGTATTTCGAGACAAAGATATTTTCCAAATCTCTTTAAAAGGACGCAATACTGACTACCTCAATATTTATCTCGTTAGCGAGACTCCAGACAAGCAAGAAGCACCGTCGCTGTTACCCCAAACGGGGAAACCAGTTCTCAAAAATCTCCCTGCTGAGCGCCAAATTCAGCAATTTGCGGTGCAGTTCCAATCCGCGAGCCAACAAGTGCTTCCAGCATCAGCCACTGCTGACCGATCCCTGATGCAAAACTGCCCGATTCTTGACAATCCAGGCCCGAACTATACAGCTTGCAGAAGGCGGCTGAAAATTAGCGGCCGCCAGTGGTCTATGTACGTGTCTGCAACGCCGGAAATTCGGAGGATTCGCAAGCACTGGCGCTCTTGGGGAACTCTGACGATGGGGATGCTGTGGACTTTGATTCCGGTGACATATATGCTGACAGCTTTGAGCCGCACCGCCCAAATCGAAAAGCTAGCCCGAGAAAGAATTCGCCAAGCCGAACAGTTGCAGGCTGCTTACCTACAGTTGGAACTCGAACAAGCTAAATCTGAGCAATTGCTGCTGAACGTTTTGCCGGCAGCGATCGCCCTGCGTTTGAAGGACAATGAACACAATATCGCCGAAAGTTTTGCGGAAGTAACTGTGATGTTTGCCGACATTGTGGGGTTTACAGAGCTTTCGTCGAGAATTTCAGCGACGGCGGTGGTGGAAGTGCTCAACGATATTTTTTCGGCTTTTGACCACTTGGCTGATCGCCACGGTTTGGAGAAAATTAAGACTATTGGTGACGCTTACATGGTTGTCGGCGGTTTGCCTACGGCCAGAGAGGATCACGCGGAGGCGGTTGCGAACATGGCGATCGATATGTTGCACGAAATTCGGCTCCTGAGTTTAGAGCATTTGGAACCTTTCAGCATTCGGATCGGGATTAGCAGTGGCCCTGTCGTTGCCGGCGTCATCGGCTTAAAAAAGTTTATTTACGACCTCTGGGGCGACACAGTAAATATTGCTTCGCGCATGGAATCCCACGGGATTACCGGCTGCATTCAAGTGACCGCCGAAACCTACGAGATATTAAAAGATAAATATACTTTTCAGAAGCGCGGTGCCATTCAAATCAAGGGCAAGGGATACATGGTTACTTATTTGCTGACTGGGAAAAAAGATTATTGATCCCGCGCAAAAACGGATACAAGCCTCGGACTCGCCGAGCGACTAAGACTTTCGATCGCCAAGCTAAAATAGTGTAAGCTCAAGGTATTCTATCACGCCTGCACCAACTGAGGAAAAACCATGACGACGCTGCTAATCCAAACCGAAAGCGTCCCAATGACGGTCAATTTCCCTGCGATCCAATCGATGACTGTTGAACAGTTCTATGAATTCTGTCTAGTTAATCGCGATTTGAGAATTGAGCGTACAGCCAGTGGGGAAGTCATTATCATGTCACCCGCCTTTTCAGATACAGGGAATCGAAACGGTAAGATTGCCCTACAATTGGGGAACTGGGCAGAACAAGATGGCACAGGTGAAACGTTTGACTCCAGTGCAGGCTTTACCTTGCCGAATGGAGCAACCCGCTCTCCCGATGCCTCATGGATTAAACTAGAGCGCTGGAATGCCTTAACTGAAGAACAAAAAGCCTCATTCGCACCGATTTGTCCAGACTTTGTGATTGAATTGCGGTCTGCTAGTGACACTCTCAAGGGATTGCAAAACAAGATGCAAGAATATATTGAGAACGGTGTATCACTCGGCTTTTTGCTCGATCGCAAAAGCAGAAAAGTCTACATCTACCGTCCCGATCGCGAACCTGAAATATTAGATAATCCTCAAACAGTCAGCGGCGATCCAGAGTTACCGGGATTTGTCTTGCGGATGGCAAAAATCTGGTGATTTAGATTGTTACACCATGACGGAAGACATCAATTCATCTGTCATTTCAAAATTCGCCGTCACGCTTTGCACGTCGTCCAAATCTTCCAGTGCATCCATTAACTTAAGGAGCGATCGAGCTTTTTCAGGAGTGTCTATTTCCACTGTATTGCTCGGAATCCAGCGATTTTCCGACTGCAAAACTGCAAATTTTTTTTGTTTCAAAATATCAGCCAGTTGTTCCAAATGAGCCACACTTGTAAATACCTCTGCACCTTCAGTATCCTCATCAATTAATATCAAATCATAAGATTCCGCAGCCGCCTCTAGCGACGCTTCAAACAATTGTTCCTCATCAATCGGGCCGCGTACTGTACAAACTCCTTTGTGGTCAAACATCCAGCCCACACAACCAGTTTCGCCCAGGTTGCCGCCATTTTTAGTAAAAGCTTCTCGCAAGTCAGCCGCTGTGCGGTTGCGATTGTCTGTCAGCGCTTCAATCAGGATAGCAACTCCGCCAACGCCGTAACCTTCGTAGCGAATAGCTTCTAATTCCGAACTTCCCCCCGCCAAGCCAGCACCTTTGGCGATCGCCCTTTCTATGTTTTCATTAGGAATATCCGCCGCCTTGGCTTTTTCAATAGCCGTCCGCAGTTGAAAATTGCCAGCGGGATCGGGAACTCCGCTGCGGGCCGCGACAATAATTTCGCGAGATATTCTAGCAAAAACCTTGCCTTTAACGGCATCAACTCTAGCTTTTTGGCGTTTAATATTCGCCCACTTACTGTGTCCAGCCATACCGATTTGAGATTTTCGATTTAAAATTTGCGATCGAGATTAAACAATAACACCCAGAGTCGGACTAATCAGATTAACGTAGGATGCACCTCGGCGCACCTTACACACATAGCATAAAATGCGATTTTTAGCACGAATCTCAACTTTAATTAAACCGGATAACGGCTTCAGAGTCAGTCAGGTGAGAAGTATCGCCATTAAGTGCGATCGACCATTCTCCCTCACCCCGCACCACTTTCACCAAACAGCACAAAGAAGCGTTAATTTCCGTTTCAGCACAGCCCACCAGCCCGATCGCAGTTCCTAAAACCGACGCACCGTGACCTACCAATAACATATCTTCGGGAAACTCAGCCGCGAGGCGTTTAGCAGTTTCCCCCGCCCTTTTGAAACAAGCTTCCCCAGTTTCGGGATAATTAGCAATACCGCCTTTATAGGAAGCATCAATCCTGGGAAAACGCCTGCACAAAGCTTCGACGGACTCAGTTTCTGGCATTTCTGTCATCCATTCTGGATTCAGCCATTCGCACAGTCCCCACTCTAGTTTAATTGACAAATCGAGAGCTTCGGCCGCGTGATTAGCTGTTTGGACAGTTCGCAGAAAAGGAGAAGCAAAAATATGAGAAATTCCCTCTCCTTTGAGGCGATTGGCGAGTTGTTTCGCTTGAATGTGACCGTCTTCGGAAAGGTGGGGATCGTAGCGGCGTTCTGCGGTGAGAAACCAGTCGGGGTTAACGAAGTCGATGCGGTTTCCGTGTCGTGCGATCCAGACTGTTTGGGGCATGAGTTGGTTTGAGTTTTGCTTCTAGATGTAATATTATATCAAAGTTTGGTAATTTGATTGGTTGCGAAGCTATTGATGAGATTTTTTTTAACCGCAGATGCACGCAGATAGACGCAGATGGATAGCGGATGGGGTAAGGAGTTATAGGGTGCGATCGTGTTTTTAATTTTACAATGGATTTTGCCATGTATTCAAAATCAGGTACGCGATCAAGCTTTTTCTCGATATCTTGAAAAAGTCGCCAAATATCTTGAAAGGCATCTGCGTTAATCTGCTGTTTCCAGATTTAGGAAATAAGTCTACTCACCATATTTTTATTTCATTCCGCGTGGGGGGATAAAAGTTTGTAGAGCCGCGAATTACATTCGCCCCCTAACTCGCAGCATCTTATTCCCGCCTTTTTGAAACTCATAGGGAGCCTCTTGAATTTCTACACTAAAACCTCTCTTTTTCAATTCCGTGAGAATCGGGTTTAAGTGATCTGATTCCTCCCCGCTAAAACTCTGCAATAGAGGGAATACCCGGACTTCCTTCGCAACCCGACACATTTCTGTAATTGCTTCTAGATGAAATTCTTCGGAAAGCAGGTGAGAATAAGCAAATAAGAAATGGCTGCACAAAGCTAAATCGAATTGGCCGTTCTCGAAAGGCAAAACTGGCAGCTCAGCATTCAGGTAGCGGCCTTGCTGCAAGCCTGATGGAAAATCTTCTAAAAATTCCTGCATCGCCTTCATTCGCACTTCGCCTAGCTGGTACGGCGATTCAAAATTATTCCAGAGATAGCCATCTACATTTGCCTTAACAGCATCAATCACAGTTTGATATGTTTCTTGGATACGATCGCCAATTTCCACCGCAGTAAACTGATAAACTGGATCGCAAGAAATTACCTTTTTACCTTGGCGAGTCATTTCGGCATTGAAACTCGCCGGGCCGCCCGCGCAATCAAGAATTGCTAGGTTGAGGTCACTTGATGTCAAGCTAAACATTCCTATGTATTCATCCAAGCAGCGTCCCCAGGGAATTACTTTATCCAATTTTAGTGACACTTGTCTTTGTCCCGCAGATAGAATTATCTAATATTTTACCTCAAATTAGGGCGTTTTTTTCCTATCTCCTTTCTGTGGCGGGTTGATTTGTATCCCGAGTTATGTACCAAGAGTTGTGATCAAACGAGATCCTAATCCTGAGAACAGTTGGCGGGCTTTACACTTTCTTTACAAAGAGGGGGCAAAATAGTTAAGTGCGATCGCACAATTTTTATGATTCCACCTGTGGATTTTGCAGCGAACCGAGGCTACACTTGACAGCAGGGAAAATAAACTAAAATCAACTAGCTAAATTGCTCTTGTTCATTGGCAGGCTGCAACCAGGGAAGAAAGATGAAACATACCGTTCAAACCGCTACAAGTCTGAGTTTGTCAGCACTCCTGGTGCTATTGAGTTCGCTACCCAGTAGAGCTCAGTTGCCTGCCATCAGAAATCCTGCGCCCGCTAGGAACCCAAACCAACCGAGAGTACCGCCGCCGCCACCTCCGGGTTCGAGTTTGCCGCCGATCGGCAATCTTGGTTCGCTGACACAAGAAGCAGCTTATACTTTAGGCCCGGGTGATCGCATTGCTTTAGATATCTTCGGCGTCCCTGAATTCAGCAAGGAATATCAAGTATTAGTTGACGGGACGCTCAATTTGCCAATCATTCGCAGCGTCTCAATTCAAGGGTTGACGCTGCAACAAGCCGCTAACGTGATTACCAAGCGATACGAACCCTTCATCAATGTTCCTGTTGTTACCGTGACTGTGATCGTCGCCCGCCCCCTAAATATAGGTCTTGCCGGCGAAGTTACTCGCCCCGGTTCCTACAAGATTAATCCCACTAGAGAAGGAGGAGGAGTAAAATTCCCGACTTTGATGGAAATGCTGCAACTTGCAAAAGGCGTGACATCAGCAGGAGATATGCGAAATGTCCAAATTCGCCGTCCCCGCAGAGGCGGGCCGGAGCAAGTTACTACGGTAGATTTGCAGGATTTTTTAGAGACGGGAAATTTGCGTCAAGATGTCACCATTCGAGATGGAGATACAATTTTTGTACCGACAGCAAGTGCCCTTAATACTCAAGAAGTCCGTCAAAGAGCCAGTGCTAATTTTTCCGCTGATATTACTAAACCAATTGGCGTGGTAATTGTCGGGGAAGTGAACCGACCGGGGCCTTATACTGTATTTGCTTCGGATGTGCGATCGACCAACCAACAAACAGAGTTAAGTTTTGTATCTATCGACCAACAGCAAGGAGCAGTTGTAGGCTTACCAACAATAACTAGAGCATTGAAAATTGCTGGTGGTATCACTACAGAAGCTGACATTCGCCGCGTGCAAATCCGCCGCCGAGTCAGAGGTGGCACCGAACAAACTATCATGGTAAATCTGTGGGATTTGCTGCAAAAAGGCGACGCAACTCAAGATATTTTGCTCCAAGAAGGAGATAGCGTCATTATCCCGACGGCAGCTAATGTAGACTTAGCTGAAGTTTCTCAAGTCGCAAATAGCAGTTTTTCTCCGAACGCGATTAGCATCAATATTGTAGGAGAAGTAATTAGGCCTGGGGCTTTGCAGGTGCGGCCTAGTACATCCCTGCACCAAGCTTTGCTCACCGCAGGCAGTTTCAATCAATTGCGGGCTAAAAAAGACAAGGTAGAACTATTGCGTTTGAACCCCAACGGTACTGTGTCTCGCCGCACGATAGAGGTGGATTTTGCTCAAGGGTTGAATCCTAATAATAACCCAACTCTTCGCAACAACGATGTGATTCTAGTAGCGCGATCGGGCTATGCTAGGGTAGGAGACAATATCAACAGTTTTTTGCAGCCGATCGCAGGAGCTGCAACGGGGATCAGCGCTGTTAGCGGCGTTTTTACGGGGTTTCAAGCAACTATCAACGCTTTTCAAAACTTATTTTTGGGAGGGGATTTCGAGCGTAAGAATCAACTCAGACAGATTCGCGAACAACGTCAAGACAGACAAGAGCAGCGTGAAGACAGACAGCTAGAAAGAGAGATACAGCGTCAAGATAGATTGCAGCAAGCAGAAGACAGAAGACTGCAACTTGAAGACAGACAGCGGCAAATAGATCTTCAGAATCAGCAGCTTCTGATTCAACAGCAGCAACTTCAGCTCCAAAATCAGCAGCCGCAGCAAATTCAGCCACAAACTACGACAACCACTCCTTGATATCTAGTCAGGTAAAATAACCCTTATAAGTTTGTAGTGAGGACTTCAGTCCTCCCTGCAAAAAAATTGATTGGGGTCGTTGAGTTCAAAACACACGATTAAAGTCCGCAAGGAATTTAAAGTAATAATTTAAACACATATAGCAATCATAAGTGATTTTCTAGATATGTAAAATCTGAAAGTCTTGCTATACAAGAAGTCTAGGAAGACAAGAGGGCGTTGTGTTGTGAGACTCAGATCGGATTGCTATTTTATTTCATAAAAATTGCGAGTTGTTAAGGGAGGATGCACAATATTTAACAAAACTTTTCTGTATATATCTAAACCTTTGGCATTGAGATGAACCCCGTCTATTGTTAAATCTGCATTGAGAGCTTTTTCCTTAAACAATGCTTGTATGCCACTAGATTCCACAGGAATATTTTCGTCTGCCGCTACTTTATCAATGAGAACATTAATTTCGTCTACTCTGGCAATTGTTCCTGCAAATTTAGGATTGTAGCTAGCAGCAAGAGTTGAGTAAAAAGCAGGAATCAGAATAATCTGTTTGGTTCCGAGCGATCGCATCACGGCGATCGCCTGTTTCAAATTGCTGACAAACTGCTCGTCGCTAATGCCGTACATAGCATCATTTGTGCCGATCGCCACAATCGCTTTTTCGCAGGTAAACCGCTGCGGTACTAAAAGTTTAAGCTGTTCTAGCAGCGAAACTGAACTCATCCCTCCGATGGCAAAATTAAAATTTTCTGCTCCCAAAGAGTCTCCCAGAGCCGAGGAAATAGAATCGCCCCACACACACCCTTGATATTGCCGTTCTTTAATTTGTTGTACCTGATTGTACACAGCAACTTGCCACCACAGGGCAGAACTAACTGTATCTCCCGAAGGTTGCGGGTTAGCTAAAACCCGAAAGGGGACGTAAGCCGACAACAACAAAGCCAACACGACGGCAAATAACCTAAATTTAACTTTCATAAAACTTACTGCTACTCTTGCTCCTAGTTTAGTTTATACTATTCCTTTAATCAGCAGTCATAATTTATGCAAATTTAGCGAAATTGCGATCGTCTTTTCAGGATAATTAATCAACCTTTCGGCCGCAACAACTCCGGCTGCAAAACCTGATTTAATTTGCCGCTGCGAAACCCCTCCAAATCCAAAGTCGCGTACATAAAACCAAACTCTTGAAACACCGCCACCAAGGCAGGCAAATCCGTATTTACCACAAACTCCTGAATCTCCTCAGCAGGCAACTCAATGCGCGCCGTATCTCCATCCGATCGCACTCGCAAATTTTTCAGTCCCAACTGTCGCAAATAGCGTTCAGCGCGCCCCACTCTTTGCAACTTTCCAACAGTGATTTCTTCGCCGTAAGGAAAGCGCGAACTCAAACAAGGTTGAGCCGGTTTGTCCCACCAAGGCAAACCCAATTCTTTTGCCAATTGCCGCACTTCAAACTTAGTAATTCCTACTTCTGCTAAAGGCGATCGCGCGCCGCGTTCCTTTGCAGCCTGAATTCCGGGACGGTAATCCTTTAAATCGTCAGCATTAACCCCGTCCACCACATAAGGATAACCCTTTGCTAGTGCTAGCGGTTTCAAAGTATCGTGCAGTTCGCTTTTGCAGAAGTAGCAGCGGTTAACCGGGTTAGAAGTGTAATTTGGATTTGCCATTTCCTGAGTTTCTACTTCCTGGTGGGCAATGCCAATTTCTGCTGCTTGAATCCGTGCATCTTCTAAATCTTCTGGCAGTAAAGACGGCGAAACAGCCGTTACTGCCAAAGCGCGATCGCCCAACACATCAAAAGCGATTTTTGCTACCAAAGTGCTGTCAATTCCGCCGGAGTAGGCAATCAAAGCCCGTTCCATCTGTGCGAAAATATCTTGTAATTGTTGGAGTTTTTCTACTAACATAATTTCAACTTTTTGTTAAAAACAGAGAAGTAAGAAAGCAAACTCAAGAAAGAAGGAGGAGGAAAGCATATCTCGATCGGGTTCCCTTTTTCCCTCGAACCTGTTCCTTTTTCCCACTTCCATCGGACTTCTAATGCTATTCTGGATCGATACCGAGGGCTGCCAATCGAGCCAAAAGTTCTTGATTTCGCTGTCTTTCCTGTCCCAGCAGCGTCTCGGCTAACTCTTTGTCTTGCTGTTGGCGATCGGCTCGCTGGCGTTCATTTTCTTCCCTTTCTTCCGGCCACAAAAGCAGTTCTCCGCCCGCCGTCCACCAGCGCAGCCAATATCCGGTTCTGCCTTCGCGAGTTCCCTGCCACACTCCCAAAAATAGATTTAATCCAGGTATTAAATAACGGCCGTTTTCATCAGGATTTTGATTTTCATAACGCTCTGATTCAAGCGCATAAACTTCTATTCTGCCTGTATGCGGTCGAAAAATGACATAGCGAGTAACTTTGATTACTTGTTCGTAAAAAAACCACTTGCCGATTTCTTCTGTGTGTTCCACAGAGTATTCGTCGCCGTAAGTAGCTGATAGAAATTCCATCACTACCAAAGGGACTGTTCCTTCGGTATGAGGCGTGTAACTGCGGCGGGGATAGTTGTGAGGCCAAGGTTGAACCGGCTGCACGTACATCCAGTCTGGGGCTTTGCAAATAGTGCGATCGTCCACAGCAGCGCACAAAGCAAAATTAGAAACTATGAGTGCGTCTTGCATTAGTTCGGGGGAATTCACTACAGACTGGCACAAACCGTTAGAGATTAAAGGATGTTCTATATTTTCCACCGGGTCGTCTGGTAGGATGAAATCATCCGGTAGCAGCGGCCAAGTAATCTTGAGCTGCGATATCGGTTTGTGAATTATAGTAGTCATAAGTCACCTCATTTTACCAATAAAAGTTTGAGTTTTAGTCGAGATGGGCGATCGATAACCTTGTCTATATCTTAGCGCGCTAATTCGATTATAAAAGTGGTTCACAGCATCGGACTTTAGTCCTCTCAATCCTAGGACTAAAGTCCGATGCTGCGAACTGTTTAAAATTCCCGGCGGGAAAATATGGCGATCGCAATTGACAACAGCAGCACCACATACAGCAAACCGTAGCCAGCATCTGTAATCAAACCTGCCAAGTAAGGAACTTGTCCGTAAATAGCATCGTTTCTCAAATTGAATCGGGCTAAATCCGGCAAAACCAAATAAAGTCCCATCATCAATTGTTCAATTCCAGGATTTTTAGTTAACTTGCCCAAAGCCACTAAATCCCGCGTCGAATGTCCCATCAAATAAACGCCAAATGTCAGTAAAGTTGCCAGCAGCGAACTGCTAAAAACCCCAAATAAAATCCCGACACCGGCCATTAGACACAGCTCAAACCAGACAAACAACGAAGCGATTAAAATGCTTTCTAAAGGGAAAGGAATGCGGCTCAAACTCAGAATAGCCAGATAGATAACAGTCATTGCTGCTACAAGCACCGCCAGCACCGCCGATAGCCCTAAGTGCTTGCCCACAATTAACTCCGCCCGACTTATCGGCTTAGCAACTAAGAGATAAACAGTCCGCTTTTCAATTTCTTTGTTGACCAATCCGGTAGCCACAAAGACTGTGGCAATTAGACCGAGGAGGCTCATAGCAGCCAAACCGATATCTAAGATAATTTTCTTTTCGGTTGTCGCCGCCAATTCCGGTATCAACCGTACGGACGCGCCCATCAACAGAGCAAAAATAATAATTAAGTAAAGGATGCGATCGCGAATTACTTCCCAAAATACATTGGTCGCGACTGTCAAGATTCTTCTCAAATTCATCTAGTTATTAACCCGCTGAAAAATTTCGCCATATTTTAGGTAAGGAAGAAGGAAGAGGGAAGAAGGAAGAAGGAAGAAGGAAGAAGGCTCTTCGGCTTCGCTCAGAGTAAAAAGAAGGAAGAGGGAAGAGGATCGATGTGAAGATTTTTTCCCTCTCAGACTCTCAGACGCTCCCACTCTCCGACTCTCCCACTCTCCCGCTATACCGATCGCAATTAGTTAACAGAGACAGAATCAAACTTGACTGTCCCCCGCCGTTCCATCTTTTTTCTGTCCGGGTTGAGAGCGTTTTATCGCATCGCAGGTTACAGTCGCCCTATTTCCTATCTCGAACACCTCGCAAGATTTTGTAAACGAATATATTTCCGGTCTAAAAACCAATCCCAGCCAAGTTGCCTGCATCTCTAACTGATAGCGGGATGCTCCTTGGACGATCGAAGTTTTGACATCCCAGCTCGCATCTTCTGGGACTATCCCAGTTGTTTTTAAAGCTTGATTCCGCAGAAAAAATCGCTCATTGTCAATATCTATTAACATTTGCTCTACCTGCGCCCACGGTTTTGTTCTGGCTTCATTTTGCAGGTATCGCTCCATTGCATTGAGGATGACAACTCCTCGGGAACGATTAATAGTTGGCTGTTGAAATGTCACCACATAATCGCTTTGCCTCAAATCCTGAGATAAAACGCTGGGATACTGTTTTATCCAACCTTGAATTAAAAAGTGAAAAGCAAACCAACAGGAAAACAGCAGGTGAACTAGAGTAATCATCAAAAACTGAGGGCGCACCAACGACCTGATACCTTCCCGTTTTGACTCGCTATTCCAAATCTCTATTGTCGCAAGAACTACTACTGCTATAAGTGGGCCGGATATCCACGCTATTTCCTTCCTATCCGACGGCAATCTTACCAGCAACCACAACCCAATTAAAATGCTTGTCACCCACGGACTCAGACTTACTCCTTTAATCACAAAAGGTTGCTGGCTGGTCAGCAAACCCATTGAAAGTGTAAAAAATAACCAGCTCATATCAAAAAGCAAAGTTCTCGTCCGCCAGTCAGTGACTGCCGCCACTGTCAGCAAAGCTAAAAAGATGCTGAGCAGTAAAGGAGTCTTCCAGTGGACAACTTTAGGCGGAATCATCGCCTTTTGGATTTTTTTATTGGTTTCCCAAAGGTTGTTCGTCAGCTTAGTTAGTTGCTGAGTGACATCAATAAATTGCTTCATCATAAATTTCAATAGACGCTTTGCAAAAACAACACGGTTAAAATAACGATATTGCTAACAGTGTGGGCGATTAAAATCCCCCCAAACTGGGTAGTTACTTGAAAAGTTTTTTTGGGAGGACGGCGGGTGAGGGTTGGTGGTCCTAAAAACTGAGGTTTGGAAGCTTTTTTATTGCCGGAAACCATGTTATCTATGAATTCTAATCCCTGCCACTTAGCTAGAAAAGTTACTGCTAATACTGAGAGGGCTATCATAGTTATTGGAGCGTAAACATTATCGCCTCTACCTAATAAAATATAACCGATAAGCTGTTCCCGCAAATCTTTGGTAAGAACGCTTTCAATGCCGAAGAAAACTAACCAGCCTACGCAAGTGCAAGATAGATTGAGGATGGCTGTATATTCAATGCTAGTTTTGGGGCCGAGTTTAAGGAGTTTTTGCAAAAACCACGATTCGATCGCGATCGCCAAAAACATAATTAAAATTTGCACCAAAACAGTCCGAAATGGGAAAACACTCGCAATCATAAGCCTTTAGGTATATCAGTCCGTGTTAAATTTTAATTGTACAACACAAGCGGAATAATCTTAACCGGAGGTTTGAGTACCTGATTGCTTTAGCTCGCTGCTTAAAAGATTGGGGGTTAGAAGTTATCGTATAATCTGTTGAGATCCGCCAACAGAATGGAAAAATTAAACATTCAAGGCGCGCGATCGAATACCCACCCCGCTACAGACTCAAACAACTGCTGATTATGGTAAGGAATGGCATTGGTATTCGGACAGCCTCATCCCGGTCGGAACGCGCCGCGGGTCAGATTCACGTCTACGACGGCGCTGGTAAAGGCAAGTCTCAGGCAGCTTTGGGAGTAGTGTTGCGGTCGATCGGGCTGGGTATTAATTCTGACTCGCCCACGCGAGTCTTGTTGCTGCGCTTTCTCAAAGGCCCCGGCCGCTCCTACGACGAAGACGGGGCAATAGAAGCCTTGCAACGGGCATTTCCCCACTTGATCGACCAAGTGCGTACTGGCAGAGCCGAATATTTTGGGGCCGAAGCAATCACCCGCTTCGATCGCGCCGAAGCTCAGCGAGGATGGGATATCGCCAAAGGAGCGATCGCCAGCGAGCTATATTCCGTCGTGGTACTAGACGAACTAAACCCCGTATTGGACTTGGGTTTGCTGTCAGTTGACGAAGTAGTCCAAACCCTCAAAAACAAACCAGAATATTTAGAAGTCATCGCCACAGGCCGAGCGGCCCCGGAAGCTTTGCTGGAGATTGCCGACTTACACTCAGAAATGAAACCCCACTATCACCCCGCAGCGGCAGAGCATCATATTTCCGGTATCGAAATATACACTGGAGCGGGGAAAGGCAAGTCTACGAGCGCTTTGGGCAAAGCTTTGCAGGCAATAGGTAGGGGTATCAGTCAAGACCAATCTCACCGGGTGTTAATCGTGCAGTGGCTAAAAGGTGGCACGGGTTATACAGAAGATGCGGCGATCGCAGCTTTGCGCCAAAGCTATCCGCAGCTAGTAGACCACCAGCGGTGCGGCCGAGATGCTATAGTTTGGCGGGGGCAACAGCAAGAGCTAGACTGCATAGAAGCAGAACGCGGCTGGGAAATCGCCAAATGTGCGATCGCCAGCGGCTGGTACAAAACGATTATTCTCGACGAACTCAATCCCACAGTAGACTTAGAACTGCTGCCGGTAGAGCCGATCGTAGAAGCCCTGCTACGCAAGCCGCGGGATACAGAAATTATTATCACCGGGCGCTGCCACAAACCCCATGCTTACTTTGACTTGGCAAGCGTACACTCCGAGGTATACTGTCACAAACACTACGGCGATCGGGGCGTAGAACTAAAGCGGGGCGTAGACTTTTAAAGCCCGGAGCGGTACGCAGTTCAATCCGGGTCAGAATTATTAAATGATGGCCCTGCCTGGAAAACCGGAAATTGCCACAAAGCCTTGTTACCAAGTAACAAATCTCGCCATTTCCCTTGTCTTCCCGATCACCCAGATCTGCCTTTTTTAATCTTTAATTTCCTTCCCCGGACGCGATCCCCGACCGCCAATCCAGAATGGAACATTAAGAATATGAGCCGCGTCTTATGGAGCGTGAGCACCTGAGACAGTGCACCAGGATTATTAAAGGGTGAAGACTTTGAAAATAAAAGCTTACAAGCAAAAAATCCGCGAGGGAGAAAGTCTAGACAGGGTTAACGCCAGTAGGCTAGACTTGCGGCTGGCAAACAGGTTAAACTACAGCGGAATCCAAACATTCGGTGTTCTAGGCAGTGTCTGTAGTCGCACCAGCGATGACCAACAAGTAGAGGAGTGAAGCTTTATGACAACGTTAGATGACAATCCTAATCAACTAGATTTAAACCTTCCGGGACTAGGCCCGGATACAGTATTGGCCGGAGCTGGGGCGGATTTCGTTAGAACTTCCACCCTGGGCGGCAGCTTAATATTTGGCCAAGCCGATAACGATACTCTGATTTCAGTTGGCCCGAACGATACCATATACGGTGGCGACGACGAAGATTCAATCAGATCTCAGCGCACTCCGGCTTTGCTGTTTGGCGACGCAGGCTCGGACACCATAGTCGCCGAAGCCCAGGCTACCATAGCCGGCGGCGAGGGAGCAGACTTCCTCCAAGGTACAGTCGAAGCTAACCTGATTTTTGGTAATCAGGACGAAGATACGCTGCTGGGAGGGGCGCAGAGAAGAGACTCCCTCTACGGTGGCAAGGGTAATGACGCGATCGGCTTCTTCATCGCAGGCGGTGGCAACAACCTCTCTTTAGAGGGTGGTTTGGGTATTGGCTTCGCTGGCAATGAAGGCAGCAACTACTTGCGGGGTGATAATGGCGACGACTTGGTTGTAGGTATCAATGTAAGAGACACTCTCTTTGGCGGTAAAGGCAACGATACCCTAAGAGGTGTGGCCAGCAACAGCTACCTGTCGGGCGATAATGACGACGACATCTTATTCATTACCAACAGTACGCAAAGCAGCCCATTTACCTCCTCCGTCATTACGATCGGCATTGAGAGAACCACCTTGATTGGCGGTGCCGGCAACGATTCTCTCAAGGGAGCGATCGGCGACTTTGGCGGCGGCAGAAACTTCTTTGACGGCGGCGACGGTAACGACACGATCAACGTTTTTGCCACTTCTGATACTGCGTTGGGAGGTGCAGGCGACGACTTCATCGTGTCGGCGTCGGTGCCGAATGTAATCTCGAGCGTAGGCGCCTCCAGTGCATTTCCGGGCTTCGCGGGTCGCAACTTGCTCGACGGCGGGACGGGCAATGACACGATCGTCGCTGCCTTCTCCAGCGATACGATGATCGGCGGCGATGGCAACGACAGCCTGAGCGGTACCTTTACTAATGCAGCCGGTGGAGATGGCAACGATAGTATCGATGCTACCAGGGCCTTTTTTGGTAATGCTACTGGTACTGCTTTGGTTACTTTAGACGGCGGGCTGGGCAACGATCTGTTAATTGGCTACACCAATCCTACTACTGGCAGCAGCTTCACCGTCACCAACCTCATGAACGGTAGCGAGGGAAGTGACACCATCATCTTTGGCAGCCAGTTCGATCGTGTGATTGGCAACGTTGCCGGTAACGACTTCATCTCCTACGCTAGCAGCGTCACCTTTACCGGCACAGTTGCCAACTTGATTACCGATACCTTAGGCAGCAACTTCATTATTGGTGGCAACGGCACTGATGTCATAACTACTGGTAACGGGGATGACATACTGTTCGGCGATACATCCAACACAACATTCGGGGACGATACCTTAAATGCTGGCGGCGGGAACGACACGATGCTGGGCGGCTTTGGGAACGACTATTTGATTGGCGGTGACGGTAACGACTCTCTCGGTGGGGGGCCTGGTACTGACACGCTGCTTGGTGGATCGGGTAATGACAGCTTCTACTACAACAACTTCGGCGAGGGCGGCACATTGGGTAGTGGGCCAGACCAAATCGGCGATTTTGTGGTCGGTCAAGACAAGTTTATCTTGCAATTCAACAGCTTCCCCGGATTGAGTGCCGTCGAAGGTACGAATCGACTTTCTTCGAGGTCGTTCTTGGTGCTTGAGAGCGGTGCTTACACTGGCCAGTTTGGTCCAGCCGGAGCGAGCGCGTCACAGCCGTTCCTCTTTTATGAAAATGGAACCGGACGACTAGGATTTGACTCGGACGGTACTGCTGGTCCTGACACAGGCGTTACGCTGGCAAATCTGAATGGCAGACCGAACGTGACGGCTGCTGACATTACCCTGATTTAATTTGGGTAAAAGTGGGTGGGGTCGATTCTGAAACATCGCCCTACCAACTCGAACAACTAATTGTGCTATGTTTCGAGCTGGGGATATCCATCCCTAGCTTTTTTATTGGCATGGGGAATTGGGCATCGGCAAAACAGGGAATGGGCCAAAAAGCATCTTCGCCAAACAGCATCTTCGCCCTGCGTAGCGCAGGGATTGGGCCAAAAAGGAGAATCTGTAGGGGAGCGTTCACCTATGAATTTTACCACCCCTCAATAATTTTGATAAACCTGCCCCCCAACTCAAAGACGATATAATTGACATATGAGTAAAACTCGATTATTGTAGCCGACTAATATTCTATTTTGTCCTTCAAAAACAGTTATTAATAGTGAAACTGCCCAAGGGTCATGTAGCAGATTTAGGCAATAAAATAGAATAATATTCTCTAAATCCGAATCCTCAAGAAGGAAAAAATAAAGCTGTTTTGTTGGCCAGTAAGTTAGGCATTACCCTAAAAAATGCTGAAATGCTCAAACAGGCTTTAAAAGAAGCTGCTATCCACGAAGATGTTGTTATTCAAAAAAACAATGAATACGGAACACATTACAACATGAAATTCTTGCTGCTGAAAACCGAAGTAGGTGAATCTCTGATTCTAGCAGCTTGGATCGTCCGCTCAGGTGAAATTTTCCCCAGATTAACAAGTTGTTATCCCCTCAAAAAGTGAGGTAAAAACAATGAAAACAATTAAAGACCTAGATATTGTTGCTTTAACGGAAGATTTAGAAGTAACCCATTTTGAAACAAAACAAATCATTAAATTATATAAAGGACAAGTAGGAACAGTCGTGATGGAATTTGATGGCAGTGCTTTTGAGGTAGAATTTTCTCATCAAGATGGCAAAACTTATGCAATGGAAACAATTCCCGCCACAAAATTAATGCTTTTGCATTATGAATTACTAGAATCTGTAGGGGCGGTTCGCCGATGAATTTTGCCACGCACCCATAATGTTGATAAACCCGTTCCCACCCAACGAATAACCCCGATTAAGCATCGTCGCCCAACCGTTAAATTCAATTTTCGGAATTTAGGGCTGGGTGGGGACGGGTTTATGAGATGGTTAGTTTTTGGCAATTATGGTTGGTAAAACCCGCCCATACATATTGGTACAAATGATTTAGGCTGATTATAAAAAAAATCCCGCAAACATATCGTTTGCGGGATTTAGTAGGCAGGAAAATTGTAGCGAATACAGTTACTAAGCGCGGTCTACAATTTCTTTTGCTTTATCTTTGAGGTCTTCTTTCAGGTGAATTGCTGATGCTTGGTCTTGCTTGGCTTGACCTTCTAATTTATTTTTCTGATTGCCTGTAACTTCGCTAACAGCTTCTTGGATTTTGCCTTCAATATTCTTCGCTGTTGCTTCGACTCTATTTTCAATGCTCATATTTTTTTATTCTAACTCTACAACTATTAATATAGGAGTTTAAAGTTGAGTCTGTATCCCTCTTTAGACAGATTTGTTATTAGGTTTCTTTCTAAGTTAAAGGTTCCATGGGAATTTCCACAAGTTTATTTCTGGAGGAAAAACCGGATTTAATGCCGATCGCAGATTTCGGCACTTTAAACTTTTTTGCCAACAGCATGATTAATTCTTGGTTTGCTTTACCATCGACTGGCGGCGATTTGAGATGTACTATAAGGCTGCCGTCGGGTTGCTCTTCGATGCTTTGCTGTTTGGAATTCGGTTTAACTTTGACTGTGAAAATAGTCACACTTCGACTTTCTCTAAATGTTCGATCTTCGTTCCCAAAACTTTCAGGAATTCAGCCAGCCAGTTAGGATGTGCTGGCCACGCGGGGGCGGTGACTAAATTGCCATCGACTACGGCTTCGGTAACTGGAACTTCTGTATATTTGCCGCCGGCCCGGAGTACGTCGGGGCTGCAAGCGGGGTATGCGGTGCAGCGTTTGCCTTCGAGTACGCCTGCTGCTGTTAGAACCTGTAAGCCGTGACAAATAGATGCGATCGGCTTTTTGCTGTTGGCAAAGTAGCGGGTAATTTGCAGCACTTGTTCGTTGAGGCGGATGTATTCTGGGGCGCGTCCTCCCGGGATAATCAAAGCGTCGTAGTCGGCCGGGTTGATTTCGTCAAAAGTCGCGTTTAAAGTGAAGTTGTGACCGGGTTTTTCGCTGTAGGTTTGATCGCCTTCAAAGTCGTGAATTGCGGTGCGAATTGTTTGGCCTGCTGCTTTGTCCGGGCAGATGGCGTGGACGGTGTGACCTACCATTTGCAGTGCTTGGAAGGGAACCATTACTTCGTAGTCTTCTACAAAGTCGCCGACTAGCATTAATATTTTTTTGGCTGTCATGTTTACAACTCGTGTTATTTTGATTTGCTTAAATAGCATGAACCAAAAATGCGGGGCAGTTAAAAAGCTCGCCCCGCAAGCTATTCTGGAATCTAGAAACCGTTGCGTCCCCAAATGACCATTGAAATTGAGAAGGAGAACAGAACTAGCACCGAAACCCAACCGAGTGACAAAATATCCATAGCTATTTATTGAACAAACTGTACAAAGTGACTGCAAACCTTTTGACATCCACCCCGACCTGAAGGTACGGGGATTCCCAAACCTCACGATTTGAATTTCTGCTTCTTCGCAACTGCCTCCACCCTAAAAGAGATTTGGTCTTATGTTCGCTCCACAGACTAACCCCGCAAGCCCTGCGGTTTTTACGTATCAAATACCAAACGGAATTCTTCGTAGTTTTGATTCTAGGGATGTTTACCATTGCCCTATCCTCTTTTCCCGGTCTACCGATTTTGCTTCGCCGCCAGCACAAGGCTGAACTTCGCTCGTATAGGCTGTTTGATCCATCGTCTCGGGTGGGTCGTTGACCAATTATATTGTAATATAAAGCCGTCCTAAAAGGACGAGGTTTCTACCCAATTTTCTGATGATAAATCAATTTGAGCCATTTTAAGAATGAGGGCGCCGTGAAGGACTCGTCAAATTTTAGTGCCGCTGAACGGGTAGAATCTTTGAAGGCAGGGAGTGTTGCTGCTTTGTCTTGTTTGCTGGGTTTTGGGGCGATCGCCCTTGGTAATAGCTTAATTCTAGCGGATAGGTTTGATTCTCTGGCGAGTTTGCAGGTAAGGGAAATTGACCTAAATTTTGCCGCCCGAGGGGCGATCGCACTTTTGGGCGGTTTTTTGTTCGGCGTGACTTACCGCTATGCGATTCGCCGAGATGTTAACCCGCAGCTTAAATCTGGTGCGGTGTTGGCTTTTGGGTTGGTGCGGGCTTTTGGACAATTGGATGCTGGATTGTTTTTTGAACCCGGGAAGATGCCCGCCCTACAGGAGTTATTGCCGTTTGCTGTTCGCGGTGTCGAGAGTGTAGTATTGTTTGCGATCGCGGGTTTGGTTTTGGATTGGGCGATCGGGCGATCGTGGATTAAGCCTTTCGATTCTTGAGTGCCAAATCTTGCAGCATTTTTATGAACAGGCAAGATGCCTGTTCCACAAAAGTTCAATTTTCTTGTGGGGTGGGCGCAGGCTTTTTATGAACAGGCAAGATGCCTGTTCCACAAAAGTTCAATTTTCCTGTGGGCCGTTGCTCCTAGCCCGCCCAAAAAATACAATTTAGATGCCAGACAGCTTATTTTGCGCTAAACCCGCCCCGAGAGATTTAATACCTCAAATTCTGGATTGCCGTAAACCATCTGTTTATCTACCGCCGACACAACTTTATTGTTAGCAGCATCAGAAACTAAACACTCACAAACTAGCTGCGCTACATCCGCCCGGTGAATAGTTCCAGCAACTCGACAATCTTCTGTTAAAATACCGTTGCCTGTGGCAGGTTCCGATTTGAGTCCGCCGGGACGAATCACTGTATAAATTATCCCGCTTTCTATCAAATGATTTTCGGCTTTTTCTTTCTCAATTAATACCGAACCCAAAGTTTCCAAAACCTGCGGTTGCAAAGCAGCGGCACTCTTACCGCTACCGATGGATGAAACTAAAATAAATTTTTGCACGCCTGCTTTGACAGCCGCCTCAATCAAGTTTTTGTTTCCCAAATAATCGGCTCTTTCTCCATCTTTTGGCAAGCCGCCAATTGTGCTGATTACGGCATGAATTGGATCGCCGCCAGCCATCGCAGCTTCCATAGCTGCTGCATCCAAAGCATCGCCAGTCACGACTTTGATGCCCATTGCTTCTAATTCGGTGCTGGTGGCGGGCGATCGCAAAAGTGCAGTTACTTGCATCTTTTGTGCTGTCAGACATTTCGCGATTTCTAAGCCGACTCCTCGACTAGCACCAGCTAAAAAAATGTGGAATTTCTCTGTCATATCAATTTTGATTTAAGGGTGCAAAAATTGGTTTATTTGACTGGGGATTATTATACAACAATTTTCTGTCAATTGGTTGTAAAGTAGTTTTTTTCTTTAAACGCAGAGGGCGCAGAGTACGCAGAGTAAGAGAGGGGAATGATTTGCAATTACCGATTGCCTATTTCCAATTTACGTTAGATTTTTCTGCCCACTATTACTACCCAAGATTGAGCTTCGCGGGGTAAGCCGGGGGGGCGATAGTAGTGATTGACAATGGCAAATCCCGCTTGTTCTAAACAATGTGCTAAAGTATGATATTCCCATCCGGCTGTATAGCGTTTTCCCGTTGGCCGCTCGTCGTATCCCTCCCAATTTCCCCGGCACATTGACATGACAATTGCACCGCTAACAACTAAGGCTTTGTGCAAATCTTGCAGCACTTTCACCATCTCGTCGCTGGGAACGTGAATCAGGGAAGCATTGGCAAAAATACCGTCAAATTCTGCCTTTGGCAACTCGAGATTCAGAAAGGATTGCTGCCAAACTTCGCATCCCGATAACTTCTTAGCTATTTCTACAAAAGCTGGAGTTGCATCTAAGCCTACAACTGTGTGTCCTTGGCTCTTGAACGCTACTAAATCTCGTCCCGGGCCGCATCCTATATCGAGAATTTTACCGGGATTGCGGGGCATAGCAGCCGTCAGTGCGGATCGATTTTGGGATACGTCGTGATGCCAAGTTCCTTCTCGGAAAGATTCGGCAGTTAGCTGGTATTCTGCGATCGTAATTTCTTCGCGTTTGTCCACAATTTCCCCCCTTGTATGATTTTAGATTTTAGATTTTAGATTTTAGATTGAAGAATGTCAACCGTAGAATAAGGGTTTATGACTACAATGTAAGAACTTACGGCTTACACATTTGCTACCTCAGAAACCAGGTTTCTCTTGCCCATGCGTAAACGTGAAATATAGATATTGGGTAGGGACACGGCACTGCCGTATCCTACTCTATTTCATCCGATTGACTACTGGTATAAAAGTTAAACAGCCAGGGGTTTTGGTTCGGATTTGGTAACTGCTGAATCAACTTCTAAGAGAGAACCTTCGGGGGATTCGATCGCAAATCCCGCATCTCGAATCATGTCCCAATCTTGATGGGCAGCTTGTCCGGGAGTTGTCAGATAATCGCCAACAAAGATAGAATTAGCGGGGTAGAGTCCGAGAGGTTGCAGCGATCGCAAATGCACCTCCCGTCCCCCAGCAATCCGAATTTCTTGGCTGGGAAGCAAAAATCGGAACAAACAGAGAATTCGCAAACATTGGCGGGGAGTTAACCTGTTCACATCTGCAAAGGGTGTGCCGGGAATCGGAATAAAAAAGTTGACCGGCACGCTAGTAACGCCCAACTTGCGAAGCGAAAGCGCTAAATCGATCGCATCATCATCCGATTCGCCCATCCCCAAAATTCCGCCGGAACAAGTTGTGATTCCCGCTGCTTTTACGTGTTCGACGGTTTCAACCCGATCGCCAAAAGTGTGAGTCGTGCAAATGTCCGAGTGATATGATTCGGAAGTATTGAGATTGTGATTTACGCGATCGACTCCAGCTTTAGCCAAACGATGAGTTTGCTCCTCGCTCAACAATCCCAAACAAGCGCAGATTTTCAGGTTATAATTTGCCTTCACAGTCTCGACAGCATCCAAAACGCGATCGAAAGTAGATGCGCTAGGTTGGCGGCCCGAAATCACCAAACAAAACGTACCTGCTTTTAAATCTGCGGCGCGTTGGGCGGCATCCAGAATTTTCTCCTTAGCTAAAAGCGGATATTTCTCAATTTCCGCAGTCGAAATTTTTGACTGAGAACAATAATGGCAATCTTCAGGACAAAGGCCACTTTGAGCATTTAACAAATAGTGCAGCCTGACTCGGTTTCCCCAGTAGTGGCGGCGCACCCGATAAGCTGCATTTAGTTGTTCCAGCAAAACCTCATCCGGTGCGCGCAATACGGCTAAAGATTGCTCGCGAGAGATACATTTGCCCGCCAGCGCGTCGTCAGCCAAATCGTTCCAATTGGGTAAATTCATTACTAAAATTAAAGGGTTTACAGAGTATCCAAAACCTGACGAATTACCCGATAAATCGATTCTAGTTCATCAGGAGAAATGCAGTAGGGAGGCATCAAGTAAAGCGTATTTCCCAAGGGGCGGAGCAAAAACCCCGCTTCGAGAAATCTGGCTTTCAATACAGGAGCAATGTCATTAAAATAACCGGAAACGCTTTCCGTTTTCACATCCATTGCTACGATGGTGCCACAAGTCCGAATCCGTTCGAGTTTAGGATGATTTCTCAGCCATTGATTCAGATATTTGTGGTGGAGTTTTTCCATCCCTTGATAAACATTTGGGTTTTGCTCCAAAAGCTCCATAGATGCTACACTCACCGCACAAGCTAGGGGATTTCCGGTGTAAGAATGACCGTGAAAAAAAGCTTTGTCCCATTCATCTCGCCAGAAAGCTTGATAAATATCCTCCGAGGCCATTGTGACAGCAATTGGCAAGCAGCCGCCAGACAATCCTTTAGACAAACACAGGATATCCGGCGAAGTTCCAGATTTAACCGAGGCAAACAGTTCACCCGTGCGACCAAAACCCGTCATTACTTCATCGTAAATCAACAATACATTAAACTGGCGGGCAAGTTGTGCGATCGCCTGCAAAAACTCAGGGCGGCACATTCGCATCCCCCCAGAACCTTGCACCAAAGGTTCGATAAAAATACCCGCATAGCCGCCCTGCTTTAACAAAAACTCCAATTTCTCTAAACTCGCCGCCTCATTGCTTTCCACCTGGCTGTCGCCGTCAAAAGTCGCAGGAAAAGGAACAACATCCCCAGCAAACATTAAAGGTGCAAAAGATTCCCACCACAGCGAACTTCTGCCAGCAGACATCGCGCCCACAGTATCGCCATGATAACCTCCCTCAAAACTAATAAAGCTAGTGCGGTTAGTTTCTCCGAGATTGCGCCAATATTGAAAAGCCATTTTCAGAGCAACTTCAACAGCAGTCGATCCGTTATCAGAAAAGAAAATCCGCGTTAAAGAAGCAGGCGTATGAGTTAGCAATTTATTAGCAAGCTTCAGGGCCGGTTCGTGAGTAAATCCCGCAAAGATTACGTGTTCTAAATTTTGGGCTTGTTCATAAAGAGCCTCAGCCAGAACCGGATGACTGTGCCCGTGAACAGTCACCCACCAACTAGAAATGCAGTCGAGAATTTGCCGCCCGTCTGCTAATTCCAGCACCGATCCTTTGCCGCGAATTACCTTCAGCGGCGGGGCAGCCGTTTTCATTTGCGTGAAGGGCTGCCAAATCGGTGAAATTGCAGAATTATGTTCCTGATTCGCAGTCATTTTTACCCATACAACTAATATCAAGTCGCCTTTTAATATAGCAATTTTTACTCACGTATGAACTTTTTATTTTTGATTCTTTCTTCTTCTCTTCCTTCGTGTCCTTAGCGTCTTCGCGGTTCGTTTAAAAAAAATCTAGTTTAGAGTTGAAGGCGGCTGCCCTGCAACGTCTGCCGCCAGATCGCGTATTCCCCGGCGCTGGTTAAAATTGTCAGTTACAATTTTCGGCCTTTCAGCAAATAAGTCGTCATTGCTCCTTTGCCTTTAACATTAATTTTACCGCGCTTTTCCAACAAATACTTATCGCACAGCAACTCATAAGTTGAGCTGCTAACTTGAATTTTACCCGGAAGCCCCTGAGATTCCATGCGGCTTGCTGTATTCACAGCATCTCCCCACAAATCGTAAATAAACTTTTTAGTGCCGATGACACCTGCTACAACAGGCCCAGTATTAATGCCAATGCGGATATTGAGAGTTTCACCGCATTCGTCGCGGAATTTCATAATTTCTTGCTGCATTTCCAGGGCCATTTCGGCAATAGATTCGGCGTGATTTGTACAGGGAAGCGGCAAACCGCCTGCTACCATATAATTGTCGCCTATCGTCTTAATTTTTTCTAAGCCGTATTGCTCGCTCAAGCTATCGAAACATGAAAATATTTTGTTAAGCAACTCGACTAATTCTTCAGGAGACGTGCGCGAAGATATTTCGGTAAAGCCCACAATATCAGCAAACAAAACCGTAACCTCGGCAAATCCGTCCGCAATATTGATCTGACCTTGTTTTAGGCGATCGGCAATCATTACCGGTAATATATTTAGTAATAAACGTTCCGACTTTTCTTGTTCGGCGCGCAATACTTCCTCAGCTTGTTTACGCTGGGCGATTTCCTTGTATACTCGGTGAAACATTTGATTGAATGCGACCATGAGTTCTCCCAACTCGTCATCACGCTTGACAGACAGAGAGTAGAAATCAGGTTGTTCTCGATCTTTGCTCAAAGCGTCTCCAGCAGCGATTAAGTCATCGCGCAATCTCAAGATAGGTGCAATTACTGTCACCCCTAAAAAGAACATAGTCACAGAAGTGACAAAGGCTGATATAATGATGACTAGAACAGCAATCCGTGCGATAAAAGCGTAGAGTTCCGGCTGAACGGTGGAAGCATCATGGCGAACAATTAAGATGTAATCGCCTCCAAAATGTCGCTCCGTCCAAGCAATATCGTACCTCTTGCCATCGAAATTGTGACTGTAAACTATACGAGATCTTTTTAGTTGCTTTAAACTGATTTCTGGGGGTTCGCCAAGTGTATATATTAGCTGACCGTTAGCTTGGTAAATAGATAGTCCTAAAACTACTTGAGAATCCTTAATAATATTTTTTACTTCTTCTTGCAAGAAAGTGCGATCGGAAATATCTTGTTGGAGCAAAAACTCTAGGGAATCAACAGTCGCCCGAGATACCTGTTCCAGTTGACTTAAAAGTTCATTTTCTCGCCGAAAATAAGAGGGAACTAAAATAATTCCCTCTATGACAAGAATGCTAGCAAATACCCACAAAGCTATTTGCCTAGACAAGCGAGATTTGAAAAATTTCAAGAATGATAAAATCCGCGATAACATAAAACTTACTATTTTGCAAATGGCTAATGTAGGACATAAGAAAATAAACCCGGTTTCTCGTAATAAATTTTTGGTTGGTCAACGAAGCAACCGCGCAGAAACCGGGTTCTCACATCCCCTGTGTAATTCCTGTAATTGTCCGCAGTCAAAAGCCAGCAGCTATTAACTGTTAGTTCTTGGCTGACGACTAACAACGAATGACTGATGACTTCGGACTAACTAGCATACCCCTTAATAATATAATAAACAATTAAACCGAAACTGGGCTGACTAGCCTGCCTGCAAGCAGATAAGTATTCATATCGCCCTTGCCTTTGATGTCGATAATTCCTCTGTCTTCAAACCGATACTTATTTTGCAAGATATCGTAAGTTGATTGTGTGACTTGAATCGCGCCGGCAATTCCGTGGGATTCCATGCGGGCTGCTGTATTGACGGCATCGCCCCAGAGGTCGTAAATAAATTTTTTAGTGCCAATAACCCCCGCAATTGCCGGCCCGGTATTGATGCCGATGCGAATGTTAATTCCTGCATGATGTTTGGCATTAAATTTTGCTAATTCCTCCTGCATACCTAAAGCCATTTCCGCAATGCTTTCGGCGTGGTTGGTGCTGGGATTTGGCAAACCTCCCACTACCATGTAAGCATCTCCAATTGTTTTGATTTTTTCCAAGCCGTACTTTTCCGTTAAGCCATCGAAGGCTGAAAAAATTTCGTTGAGAAACTTGAGCAATTCTTCGGGAGAGATTTGTGATGAAAGCACGGTAAACCCTACGATATCTGCAAACAAAATCGTGACTTCTGCGAAGCCGTCAGCAATACTGCTTTGACCGTCTTTTAACTTGGTAGCAATGGATTGGGGTAAAATATTGAGCAGCAGGCGATCGCTTTTTTCCTGTTCTTTCAGCAATTCTACATTAGTTTCTTCCAATTGTGCTGTGCGTTCCCTGACACGCTGTTCTAATTGTTTAGCATTTTGGCGCAACCTGCTGATAGATACAGTTAAGCCTGTGATGCCTAAAATTGAAAGTCCTACTAACAGTAAAAACAGATTGTTAAGTTCACTTTGAGTATGTTGAGTGATGGTATCGAGAGGTTGAGTAATTTCTAATATCCCCCGCACATCTCCCACTTTCCAATCAGTTTTAGGACTGTCAGGGTGAGTATTGTGACAGTTAACGCAGCTAGAACTTAGAATATCTGCCTCGGCATACCGAAAGGCTGGTTTGCCGCGAGAATCATCAATGCGGAAAAACTTTTGTGTCGGGTTTTGCGTCAAATACGTAATAGCTTGCCGTTCAAAATCGTCTCGGACTCCGCCTTCTTTTCGTCGCCAGGGAAACGGGTAGTTGCTATAGAGACGAAGTGATACTTCGGGATTTTTTTTTGTGATATGGTTGCCTAGTTCTATTAAAAAACTGGCTGGTACGGGAACTGTTACTTTTGTCGGGTTGTAGTCGTGGGTAAAGTTAATTGCTTCAGCGGTGTTTAGAGGACGAACAACATCGGAACTGTAAAGGGTGCGGGCTTCTTTAACAGCTTGGGCATAGAGGGTGGCATTTTGGAGGGCTTGCGATTCGATTAGAGTGGAGGAAAGACGAGACATATTTGCCATCGCTACTCCTACACCTACACAAAATAAAATTGTCACCGCAAGGATAATTCGCTTGTAAATTAATTGGCTGATGGCAGCCCGAATTCGATAAATCAACTGCCGCATGGTATCCCCAAGTGTGAGGTTTAATTTTGATTGGAATTTATGCACTACTAACATAACACTGCTTTCTCAGACTGTTTTGCTGGCGTCCGGGGTAAAGCAAGACTCTCTGAGTGCAACTGAGGGTTAATTATTGTTTACCGCGAGTGTTTCGCTTATCCGTAAGAATACCCATAACTTTATAGAGATTTTCTGTTGAGTGAAGTACAGATGCTCGGTTAAGGACATGGCAGTGCCGTGTCCCTACTTCACGCACTTTTTGCTTTATCTCGGTTAGGATAGCAATTGTAGTCTATGGTTGGCGATCGTGAATTCTGACTCTACTGTCTCACCTACTAACAAGGAAATTTTTCCGGGAGAAGTTTTTGTCAATACTGCTGATTTTGATACGGGCATTCGGCGACTTTTACCTAAATATGACGAAATGCTGGATGTAGTAGCAGGCTGCATTGCTAACACAAACCACCGCATTTTAGAACTCGGCTGCGGTACGGGGGAACTCACTTTAAAAGTTCTCAAACGCTACCCATCTGCGGAAATAGTGGCTGTCGATTACTCGCCGCGAATGCTTGATTTTGCCCGCGCCAAAATAGAGTCTGCAGGATACGCAGCCCGGTGGACTGGTATAGAAATGGATTTTGGAGAATGGGCGAACAATCCAAATTTATCAGGCTTGGGCGATAAATTCAATGCTTGCATTTCATCTCTGGCAATTCATCATCTTGAGGATGACATGAAGTTGAAATTGTTTCAACGCATTGGCGAAAGTTTAAATGCTGGTGGCTGTTTTTGGAATGCCGATCCTCTTTTAGCAGAATCAGCAGCAATGAAAGATATTTATCAAGCGGCGCGAGAAAATTGGGCGCTAAATCAGGGGGAAACGTTAGCACAAATTCGCGCAAATGTGGGGACGAGTGTCTCTTACGGGTATTCTAATCCCGATCGCCTAGCTACAGTTTCGGCACAGTTGGAAATGCTTGCCTTATCTGGATTTGAGACTGTTGCAGTTCCTTGGAAATACTACGGTATGGCAGTGTTTGGGGGATTTATTAATTGAAAAAACCAGCTTTGCTATGTAGGATGAAACCTCAGCACCTTACTGCGTAAAGAAAGATTGCAGTTAGTATTTTAGGTTACTAAGTTATGCTTGAGAAAATATATAATCCTGTCAGGATTGAGAAAACAAAATGACTGCAAATGCGATTCAAAGTATTGACTGGGATGCTTTTTCTTCGGAACTATCGGGAATTGAAATAATTAGCGATCGCGCGCAAGTTGTCAAGCTATCTCAAGACTATTATCACTTCAGTCCAATTTTGCAACCTCTCTTAAGTGATAAAACAGGAGATTTAGTAGTTCGTCCCGCCAGCGAAGCCGAAGTTTTGCGGATTGCGGCAGCCTGCGTCAAATTCAAAATTCCGCTAACTGTTAGAGGTGCAGGAACGGGCAATTACGGGCAGTGCATTCCCCTCAAGGGCGGCGTCATTTTAGATACCACCAAAATGCACAGTATCCGCTGGATAAAACCGGGTTTAGCTTGCGTAGAACCAGGGGTGAAAATGTCGGTTTTCGACAAACAAGCGCGAGAAACTGGTTGGGAATTGCGGATGGTTCCCTCAACCTATCGCACCGCAACGATTGGGGGATTTATCGGCGGCGGTAGTGGGGGAATTGGTTCGATAACTTACGGGCAATTGCGCGATCGGGGAAATCTTCATGCCGTTCGAGTCGTTACAATGGAAGACGAACCCCGCGTCATCGAATTGCGCGGCGATGAAGTGCAAAAAGTCAATCACGCTTACGGCACAAATGGGATTATTACTGAGTTAGAAATTCCCCTCGCCCCTGCTTATGCTTGGGCGGAAATCATCGTGGCTTTTGACGATTTTATGACATCGGCCAACTTCGGTCAAGCTTTGGGCGATGCTGACGGAATTATCAAAAAACTAATTTGTGTTTGTGCTTGGCCGATTCCTGCTTATTTTGCTGCTTTCCGCGAGGCGATTCCTGAAGGTAAGCACTGCGCTTTGTTAATGGTAGCAGAATCTTGTCTGGAACCGCTGCAAGATTTGGTGCGCGAATATGGTGGCACAATTTGCTATCAAAAAGACGCGCAAGCAGCGAGCAAAGGTGCAGCTATTGCTGAATTTACTTGGAATCATACAACTCTGCACGCTCGCAGCGCTGACCCCTCTCTGACTTATTTGCAGACGATTTTTCCCCCCGATCGAGGTTTGAAATTGATTGAGGAACTGTACAATTATTATGGGGATGAGGTGTTGATGCACTTGGAGTTTTTGCGGATTAATGGCAGGGCGATCGCCGCGGCTTTGCAAATAGTTCGCTACACTACGGAATCACGCCTCAATGAAATTATTCGCTATCACGAAGAGCAAGGCGCAATGATTGCTAATCCTCACACTTATATATTGGAAGATGGAGGGATGAAAAGTATTAATGTGGAACAGTTGCAGTTTAAAGAGTTGGTCGATCCTTACGGTTTGCTTAATCCGGGTAAAATGCGGGCGTGGTTGGAACGGGATTAAGGGCGATGGTTTTTAGATAAGATTCGGATCTTGAAATCGCTGCTAGACAAACGAAGTCCGCCTAAGCGCTGGCTTCGCTCACGCGGACTGAGAAATGAGCAAACAGCAGTTGTAAATTTAAGGGACGGGGGCGGTAATTTCTGCTGGTGCGATCGCCCCTTCAGAAGGTACAGCTTGCTTTTCCAGTAGTTGGCGCTGTTTGTTGCGAAATTCTGCTGCCGCATCGTTCAAATTTTGGCGCTGTTCGCTATTAAATTCTTCCATGCTGCGGCCGCCTCCCAATTGGGATCTGTGAATTAAATCAAATATTGCGCTTCCGCTGCTGCGGCCGGAAAAGGGGTCGGTATTGTCTTGAGTTTGAAAGTCTTGCAGCGGTTGGGCATTATTTAAACCGCTGGCTTGAGCAAAGCTTGCTTGAGGGGAGAACAGAGCACAGGATGCGATCGCGCTTGCAGTAATCCCAATCATCCATTTGCCCGATTTAGAAGTTTTGGTGTTCATAATTTATTAGTTGAATCTTCAAAAAAACAATTGTATCTAAACAATATTCTGACTTGTGACTAAATATTATATTACTTCGCTGGGGCTAACGATACGGCATTGCCCTTCCTCTTGTCCACAACCAGCCTGGAAGCATTGAAAAATCTCGCTTTGAGCTGAGACCAGATCCCCCAAAATCCCCCTTAAGAAGGGGGACTTTGACCGCTTCTTGTCCCCCCCTTAAAAAGGGGGGTTAGGGGGGATCTGGGCCTAATCGCCAAACAGCAGTCTCTGAGTAGGTTTGAAGTTAAGTTGACACGACGAAAGGCACGGCGCCGTGTCCTAGAATTGACGGTGCTGGTGAAACGATCGCCCTAACTAAGCAAATCGGCGTCGCAGCAGCGGTTGAATGCTCAGCAGCGCTACGACATCAAAAGCTAGCAATACTAACAGCGCTCCTCCAAAGGTAACATTACCCCAAGGAGCTTGCATCACCACACTTGCTAACGACCAATCGCTGTGCAGGTACAAATAGCGGATGGGTTCGATCGCATAACTTAGAGGATTGAGAGTCACCACAACTTGCAGCCACTCTGGCATAAATGACAGCGGCGCGAGGGCTGTGCTGGCAAATAACAGCGGCAAGTTAGTAACAAAAATTACCGCAATTAATTCTACGTGGCCGGGAAGAGCGAAGGCTAAACCCAGACTCAAGCCCGTGACGCCCAAAACTAACAGCAGCACAATTAGGGCGATCGCCCCTAGTCCGGCAATTCCGGGGAATCCCGCGCCCAAAAACGCCCCCGCTGTAACGATTGTGCCGGTTTGGATAAAGCTGAGGGTGACGATAAAAATAGCCGAAGCCAGGACGATCGAAAATCTCGAAGCCAGCGGCGCGACTAATAGGCGGTTGAGAAATCCGAACTCGCGATCGAACATAATCGGCAAACCAGCATTCAGCGCCCCGGCAAATGCTGTAAAAACGATAACGCCAGCGCCGAGAAATTGTCCGTAATTCTGGCTTTCGCCGAACAAGCCGGCGGGAGCATTTTCAAACAGAGCTCCGAACAAAACCAACCACATCAGCGGCTGAATAATGCCTGCAACTAGCGTGGAGGGACGGCGCTGCAATTGAATAAACAGGCGCTTGGTTAAGGCGAGAGTTTCTTGGATGAAGTCGGCCAGCAGGGAACTGGAAGTGTCAGCGGATGCTGTGGAGAGTGGCCGCTGCTGGTTGAGGTTGTTGGGGGATGTAACAGTACCGCTCATAATTGCTTGTTGATTAAATCTCACTATCTTTACAGTAGCAAGTCTGGAGGTATTGGTGGTGTTGGGCGGGCGATCGTCACAAGCCAGCAGATGAGGTTATATAGTCATTATAATAAATTCTACATAGCTGGGAATTTTCGATCTAGACATGGCAGAAACACCGCTCGCTCTATATCGACAAGGCAACGCTAATTCACCTAGAATGGATAATGTCCGGTTGAATGCCTAACAAACGCTGACGGACTGAATCTGCTAATTGCTCGCGATAATTGAGATAAGCTTCTACTGATTCTTGGTGTGGGATATAATAGCCGATCGCACTATAGACATCCGACAATGACATAGTTGAATAACGCTGCACAATTGATTCCGGCGACGCACCATCCTGAAAAGCTCTAATCACCAATTCCAGCAAAACTCTTGAGTTTCCCACCCGAATAGCACCTGTTGCATCTTCTCGGAAAGGAGGCGCTTCAACTTCTAAAACAAGATTTATTTATTAATATCGCCCAAAATTACGAGCGTATTTTTTCACTCTCCTCTTAAGATTATATAGCAGAAGGAAGAAGGTTTTCTCTTCCTTCTTCCCTCTTCCTTATATCCGTTACATCCGTTACAAAATCCGTTGCCGAACTTCCCTCTTCCTTCAAATTACGAGCGCATCGCCTGTTTTTGCTCCGCCTTCAAATCGCGGTTGCTAGCAGCAGCCAACTCAGCATCCAACAGCGTCTTACCAGTCGCAGCCAAATACACATCATCCAAACTCGGCCGAGATTGAGCAATCCCAAAAGTAGGCAATCCCGCATCTTTTAAAGCTTGCTGAATAGTCACCAGCGCATCGCTTTGCGGTGTTACTACTAAATTGAGAGAATTTCCTTGAGCCGTGTTGACAATTACTTCCTGCACAAAAGGCAAAGATTGCATCAGAGTTTTAGCTTTTTCGGCTTCTTCCATCGGCGAAAACTCCCGAATCCGCAGAGTCACCCGATCGCCCCCAACCCGATTTTTCAACTCCTCCGGCGTGCCCTGTGCAATCACCGTACCCTTGTCAATAATCGCCACGCGATCGGCCAAAGCGTCAACTTCTTCGAGATAATGGCTGGTAATCAAAACCGTAGTACCTTCCTCCCGCAACCGTCGCAGGAAATCCCACACAACCACCCGGCTTTCAATATCGAGCCCGACAGTCGGTTCGTCTAACACCAAAACATCCGGCTGGTGAAGCAACCCAGCAGCCAAGTCGAGGCGTTTGCGGATACCGCCGGAATAAGTACCCGTCTTTTTATTTTCCCACTCTTCCAAACCGAGGAGTTTCACCATTTCGTCAATCCGCCCTTTAATCGTATTGCGCGGCAAATGGTAAAGTGCTGCTTGCAGTTGCAGGAGTTCCCGCCCCGTCAGCACCTTATCAAGAGCCACTTCTTGGGCGACGTAGCCTAGTCTTTGTCTGGCAATTCTCGGCTGACTGACAGCAGAAATGCCAGACACTTCAATGCGTCCGCTATCGGGCGCACTCAAAGTACAAAGTACCCGCAGGGTTGTGGTTTTGCCTGCACCGTTGGGGCCTAGCAAACCAAATATTTCCCCCGGTTCTACCTTGAAGGAAACATCTTTAACGGCTTCTACAGTGCCGTAGCGTTTCTGAAGATTTTCAATTAAAACGGCGGGAGCCATATATTTTGGGGATGAACTGGTTGTTAATATTTTGACACTTCCGGGCTCAAATTGCCGGAATGGTCGATCGACCAATGCGACTCGGTGTGCTTGTAACGATCGCACACTCCTCCTCAACCGGAAACTGCTTATAGTTTTGATTCTTAATATCAGTTTTAAAAAAATTAATTTTATAGTGGTTTTCAACCCTGATATTCATCAGTTTTCCCAATCTCCAATCTCCAATCTTACCTCCAAAAAATTATGAGTTTTGAGTTAATTATAACTTCTCAGTTAGTAACTCAAAACTCACAATTGTTCAACAAGTAGAGATGCACCCGAAACCTGTTATTTTATAATTATCTCTACCTATAGGCTGATTTGGAGCGAGATTTTGATAATTAACACCCTGGTCAAACCCATTACACTTTCGAGCCAACTATTAAACACAAAAAACTTCCCGCAGTGGCAAGTTCTACTTTTAACCAGTTCCCGAAACAATGTAACTGTAGGCCAGTGATCTCAACCCCGATAGTTATCAGTAATTACCAATTCTTTAATCGAAAATGGTACTAACTCCCCTACAGGGAGCCGCTGCCATGTCTTTAATCGACAATTTTTACCCAACCGCGGCGAACGTTGTACAGCAGTCGGTTGATGATGGCATACTCATCTTCATTCAGTGTTCTTTCTAAGAGTGCAGATCTGAGCTGTCTCCGGTCGTGGCGAGTCACGACGCTGGAGAACATGACCTGACCAAATAACTCTTCGAGTGTCATTTGGGATACTGACATGATAAACCTCCTACTTGATTGAGACAGATAAAATTTTAACAGGCTTGTTGTATTTGTATTATGCACTCTGGGAGTGACTCCAAAGGCGATCGAACACATTGACACGGTGTGATTTTTTGGTTAAAAATCTGTGACCCAGACTGTGCTGCCAAGTGACTTAGATCTCTTAAATTTGTGATGCTTGTCACTAAAGTCAGAAGTCAGAGGGAAAAAGACCCTCAAGCACGATCGCCCTCAACAACTCTCCATGCCGTCCTCAGAGCTTCTCAACCTTATTTTTCCCTATCCCAATTTTCCAGCTAATTGAGGCATCGGTCAATCGTCGCCACAACCGACTCCGCCAACTCTTTCAGCGCGTAACCCCCCTCCAATCCAAAGGCGATGCGACGGGTGAGTTGCAGGCAGTATCCGGTGAAAGTACCAAAATCTGACGGCATCAGAGTCATGCTCGCCAGCGGATCAGACGCAGTAGCGTCATAACCAGCGCTGACTATCAACAAATCCGGTTCAAATTTGGACAAAAAAGGCACCACAAGAGATTCAAAGGCGCTCATGTATTCAGCTATGCCGCCGCCCGGATACAGGGGAATGTTCAGCACGTTCTCGTAGAGACCGCGCTCCTCGGCATCTCCAGTTCCCGGATAGCACGGAGATTGATGCAGGGAACAGTAGGCAATTTGCCGACAGTTTTCCACCAAAGATTGAGTACCGTTGCCGTGGTGTACGTCCCAGTCGAGGACAGCGACGCGGTTGATTCCCGGCTGTTCCAGGGCGTAGTGAGCAGCGATCGCAGCATTGGAAAACAAGCAAAAACCCATCGCGCGGGCGTTTTCGGCGTGGTGTCCCGGCGGCCTTGCCAGCACAAAAGCCGGTTCCCCCGCAGCCACCACTCGATCGACCCCATCGAGCCAAGCACTTGCCGCTAGCAGCGCTACGTCGTAACTTTCAGCAGAAATCGGCGTATCGCCGTCGAGGTAGCCGCCTCCCCGATGAGCCAAATGTTCGACTTCTTTGATGTATCTTTGCGAGTGAACTTTTTTGATAGCCGAGAACAGTGTTTGTTCGCGCTGCGCCACTGGGGTGGGCAGTTGCCACTCAATTTGAGCCGCCCAAGGAGCAGCTTTCAGAGCGTTGGCGATCGCCGTTAAACGTTCTGGTCGCTCTGGGTGAAGCATTCCAGTCTTGTGCAGCAAGAAATCTTCGGAGTAGATGACGGGTAGCATCGGCTAATTTTAGATTTTAGATTTTAGATTTTAGATTTTTAGTTTGCTTTAAGAAGGCCTGCGGTTTTGTGAAATTAAAATGGCGATCGGGCAACCATTTTAATTTTTTATATAGCCCTCAAAAAAACTTACCAAAGCATGAAACCCGACCGCATAAAAAAACCTTTCTAGCTTTTGCCAACCGCTGACCAAATCACCAACTGACAAATTATCAATTGTCCTTGTTTCGTCCCTTAATTTTTCTGGCCACTTTCCCATAAAGTCCAAGGCAAATTGTGATATAATTTCAGGAGTAATTTGCAATATTTGGCAGCTCTACTGAATCCAAACCGATTTTATCGCATTTTTGAGATTTATAGCGGTCAAATTTAAATTTTTAACGGAGTTTTTCAACCTATGAGCACCTCTGAGTCGCGGATAATCCCGACGGATCTGGGTAATGAGATGTCGCGATCGTACTTGGAATACGCCATGAGCGTAATTGTCGGTCGGGCGCTACCAGATGCCAGGGACGGTCTCAAGCCCGTTCACCGACGCATTCTCTACGCCATGAACGAATTGGGCTTGACTCCCGATCGACCTTTCCGCAAATGCGCCCGCGTCGTGGGGGAGGTGCTGGGCAAGTATCACCCGCACGGAGATACAGCGGTTTACGACGCCCTGGTGCGGATGGCTCAGGATTTCTCCATGCGGGAACGCCTGATCAACGGCCACGGCAACTTTGGCTCCGTTGACAACGACCCGCCCGCTGCCATGCGGTACACCGAATGTCGCCTGACAGCTTTGACTAGCGACTCCATGCTGCGCGACATCGACTCGGAAACAGTTGATTTCGGCGACAACTTCGACGGTTCCCAGCAAGAACCCCTCGTACTCCCCGCACGCATCCCCCAAATTTTGCTCAACGGTTCCTCCGGGATTGCTGTAGGGATGGCAACCAACATTCCGCCGCACAATTTGGGCGAAATAATTGACGGTTTGGTAGCACTAATCCACAATCCAGCAATTACCGACCTGGAATTGATGCAGTACATCCCCGGCCCGGACTTTCCCACCGGAGGGCAAATTCTGGGCAGAGGCGGCATTCGCGATGCTTACACCACCGGTCGCGGTTCGATTACAATGCGCGGAGTCGCCGGCATTGAAACCATCGAACATCCCGGCCGCCCCGACAAAGAAGCAATTATTATCACCGAATTGCCTTACCAAACAAACAAGGCAGCCCTAATTGAGAAAATTGCCGAACTTGTCAACGACAAAAGATTAGATGGAATTTCCGACATTCGCGACGAAAGCGATAGAGACGGAATGCGGATCGTGATCGAACTTAAGCGCGACGCCTATCCCCGCGTCGTCCTCAACAACCTCTACAAACAAACACCGCTCCAATCCAACTTTGGAGCCAATATGTTAGCGCTAGTAAACGGGGAACCCCAACTACTTACGCTCTCCCAATTCCTCAATGTCTTCCTGGATTTCCGCATTGAGACAATTACTCGCCGGACTCAATATGAGCTCCGCAAAGCAGAAGAACGCGACCACCTTCTGCAAGGCTTATTAATTGCCCTAGACAACTTAGATGCAATTATCCACCTAATTCGCGCCGCTGCCGACTCCGCAGCAGCCAAACAGGAATTGATGGATAATTACGGTCTTTCGGAACAGCAATCCGACGCAATTCTGCAAATGCAGCTCCGGCGTTTGACAGCATTAGAAGCGCAAAAAATTCAGCAAGAACACGAAGAATTGCGAGCTAAAATCACCGATTTGGAAGATATCTTAGCGCGCCGGGAACGCATCTTAGAAATCGCCGAATTTGAAGCAGTCGAAATCCAAACCAAAATCGCCACTCCTAGACGCAGCGTCATCGAACACGCCGAAGGAGAAATTGATGAAAGAGATTTAATTGCCAACGAACAAGCAATTATTCTGATCACAGAGCAAGGCTACATCAAGCGGATGCCGGTCAGCACTTTCGAGGCCCAAAGTCGCGCTACTCGCGGCAAAGCAGGCGCGAAAATGAAAGAAGACGACGGAGTAGAACATTTCCTTTCCTGCTGCGATCATGACAGCGTTTTGTTCTTCAGCGACAGGGGCGTAGTTTACTCTGTCAAAGCTTATCAAATTCCCATCTGTTCCCGGACTGCCCGCGGCACTCCCGTGGTGCAACTGCTGCCGATTCCTATAGAAGAAAAAATCACTTCTATGGTGTCAGTCACAGAATTCACCAGCGAAGAATACTTGGTGATGCTGACTCGCAGCGGCTACATTAAGAAAACCGCACTTTCAGCTTTTGGCAACATCCGTACTAATGGATTAATCGCGATTTCTCTAGAAGAAGGCGACCAACTGCGCTGGGTACGGAGAGCAAAAGTGGGTGACAGCATCATCATCGGTACGCGCCAAGGCATGGCAATTCATTTCCGCACCAATCACGAACAGTTGCGCCCAGTCGGCCGCGCGACGCGGGGTGTAAAATCAATGAAATTGCGATCGGGCGATGAGTTGATTAGCATGGACATTTTGCCCAGTTCAATTGTTGCCGAAATTGCTGAATTGGAAACAGAAGAGTCGGAATTTGAGGGAGCTAATATTGCTCAATTAGAAACTGGCGAAGCGGAATTTGAAGGGGCAGAAATGGCTGAATTGGAAACAGAAGATGTGGAATTGGAAGACGAAGAATTAGAACTGCAAGCCGAGGAAATTGAAGGCGAAGATGCCGAAGAAATTCCGACAGCTAGCAGCGAAGTTCCTTCGGTGTTGGTAATCACCACCAACGGCTATGGCAAGCGAGTTCCAGTTTCTCAATTCCGCCTACAAAGAAGGGCTGGTAAGGGATTGACCGCTACTAAATTCAAGTCGAAAAAGGGTAAGGATCAGGTGGCTGCCCTGCGAATTGTCAACGAAGATGACGAATTGATGATTATTACCAACCGAGGTATTATTATCCGTCAGGCTGTGAGTGCAATTTCTACTCAATCGCGCACAGCAACGGGTGTGCGGGTGCAGCGGTTAGATGAGGATGATTCGATCGTAGCTGTGGCTTTGGTGCCGGCTGCGGGTGAGGAATCTGCCGAAGAATCGGCATCTGAGGAAGCCGTAGAAGAGTAAAAGTTAATGGTTTGTAGGGTGCGCTTCGGTGCACCTTACTGCTGTTGAAGGTTCAAAGTGCGATCGTCTATTCCCGGTTTCTGCCTCCAAGACTGGTCAATATTTAATACTAATTATGAAAAAATACCTCTAGGGACACGGCATTGCCGTGTCCTTAATGCGATCGTTGACAATCGATCCGATAATTGCCATAGCATAATATAAGCATAAATTTAATAGCCAAAGTCTGTAAAAATGCCTTATTTAACAGCACAAAACGACATCACAGCAATCATCACTAAATTGGCCCAAGCTAAAATCCTGTGGGTTGACACAGAAATAGCAGACTATAAATCCAACCCCAGATTATCTCTGATTCAGGTGTTAGCTGACTCCACAGATTCGAGTGGAGATGCCACTTTTCTACTAGATGTCTTGGATCAACCTGAATTGGCAAAAAATTTCATCAACCAAATCATGGTCAATCCAAATATTGAAAAAGTCTTGCACAACGCCAGCTATGACATCAGATTCCTGGGCAATGACGATGCTCAAAATGTCACTTGCACATTAAAAATGGTGAGAAAGATTCCCACTTACATCCTGCCATTACCTAATCGACAACTCAAAACTTTAATAGAAACACTTTGCGGCATTGCTTATGTCGATAAAACAGAACAAAGCGGCGATTGGGCCAAACGTCCCCTGACTCAGAAGCAGCTAGAATATGCCAAGATGGATGCGGTTTATTTAGCTAAAGTGCATCGCCGCCTGCTAGAAATCCTTGCCCAATGTTACCCCGAACCCGCAACGGAAAACTTGACAGCATTGGATGAAAAATATCAGGAAATAGAATCTAAGTGGAAGCCGCTAGATTCAGAAATCGCTGAACTTAAAGAAAGATTTAAAGCAGGGATGATGGCCCAAAAGCTCAAAGATAGTTATTATTTTCAGCTTTCCAGTTCAATAATGATGAAAGTTGATTTTATGACACTGGCAAGAGTGACGCAAACTCAGGGAATTGAGTTGAATTTTCCGGTGACACTGACGAAAGAAATTCAAAAACAGTTAGGCCAACTCATCGCTGATCCATCTTTGGAACTTGAGGAGATTGCTAGTTGGCGGTTGAATTCCAACTTACAGCAGCGGCGAAAATCTCCTAAGAAAATTGCGCCGGAACCGGAGAGTGAGGATTTAACAGCATTGGGGGAAAGGTACAAAGAAATTTTGCCTGAATGGAAGTTGCTGGATTCAGAATTTGAGCATCTGAAAGAGCGCATTAAAAAAGCAATGTTGGTGCAAAATCAGGAAAATACTCCCCATTTTAAGTTATCCAGTTCCTCGATTTTGAAGGTAGATTTTGCTAGATTGGCAAAACTTGCACTATCTGTGGGAGTTGAGTTAGATTTGATGGTGACGCTGACTCAATACATCCAAAAGCGGTTAGGGGAAGCGATTAACAAAATTGATGTGCAAATTGAGTATATTACGAGTTGGCGAATGACGGCTAAAACTGTGGAAGATGAAGATGAGGAAATTCCGTTTTAACTAACGTCTGTTTTGGTTAAGCAGAAGGAGGCAAAACCCAATCTAACCCAAGAGAGTGCTTCTTAGGTTGATGGCAATAGGCAATTAAACCACACAAAACATTCGCACAGAGGCGTTGCTTACTCAGGGTATGAAAAAATCAGTTTAAAATCCAGAAACTGTGTCGAAAATGGTTTCTATGACTTGCATATTTTGCCTTGCATACCGTAAATCAGCAACGCCTATTTTCCTTTTATTCGGATCTTAATCAAGTCTTGTTCATCACTGACCTTTTCCATCTACTCGTCGGTATTGCCACAGCAGTCGTTGGTCTCGCGTATGTAGTCTGCTACGGTGACCGTAATGTCAACGAGAGAACGTATTATTCGCCCCTCAGCGACCGGTCATTTGCTCCAACTTTTCGGGATACCGAGCGCCTTGTACTGTGATTTTGGCGGCGGCATCATCGATGTCACGCAGATCGGCAGGCGTGAGTTCGACGGAGGCTGCCCCGATGTTTTCGTCCAAGCGATGCAGCTTTGTCGTACCTGGAATGGGTACGATCCACGGCTTCTGGGCCAGCAGCCAAGCAAGCGCGATCTGAGCTGGTGTTGCCTGCTTCCGTTCTGCAATACTGCCAAGCAGATCGATCAGGGCTTGATTCGCCTTGAGTGCCTCTGGTGTGAAGCGAGGCAGGGTGCTGCGAAAGTCGGAGCTGTCAAAGGTCGCGTTTTCGTCGATCTTGCCCGTGAGGAAGCCTTTGCCCAGCGGGCTGTACGGGACAAGTCCGATGCCAAGTTCCTCAAGGGTCGGTATCACTTCCGCTTCAGGCTTTCTCCACCACAGCGAGTATTCGCTCTGAAGAGCCGTGACTGGCACAACGGCATGGGCGCGACGGATCGTTTGCACTCCTGCTTCAGAGAGTCCAAAGTGCTTCACTTTACCTTCCTGAATCAGTTCCTTCACTGCTCCGGCCACGTCTTCGATCGGCACATTCGGATCAACCCGGTGCTGATAGAGCAGGTCGATCGCCTCCACCTTCAGCCGCTTGAGCGACCCCTCCACGGCTTCCTTGATATGCTCCGGTCGGCTATTGAGCCCGGGTGAACCTTTCATGCCACGGGGATCGGAATTCGGACTGATGTCGAACCCAAATTTGGTGGCGATCGCCACTTGGTTGCGGAAGGGAGCGAGGGCTTCACCCACAAGCTCTTCGTTCAAGTACGGGCCGTAGACTTCGGCAGTGTCAAAGAATGTTATTCCGCGATCGACCGCAGCCCCCAGAAGAGCAGTCATCTCCTGTTTGTCTTTGGGCGGGCCATAGGAAAAGCTCATTCCCATGCAGCCCAGCCCGATCGCCGAGACTTCCAGATTACTGTTGCCAAGTTTGCGCGTTTGCATTGTTTTTCTCCTTTGATGTGGAACTGATATCGCTCCCGCCGCTGTCAGTCGTTTTCGCTGCGATCGCTGCTCACAGTGGGGTCGCCGATGCGGGACGGGGCGCTCTCGTGACCCCAGCGAGGCCAGAGATAGAAGACGTTGAGGAGGACGAAGATCAGCAGCGCCAGCCAGGGCACGACCAGCGCGACTACGGTAGCGATCGCGTAAACGCTCGGACCGATGAGAAAGTGCCGATTGATTTTCCGTATCTTTGTTGCTGTGAGGTGGGTACTAATCAACCGATTCCCACGAGCCGCGTACCGCCACATGGCGTTGACGAAGATACCAATTACGGTCAGAATCCCACCGTAGAAAGCGGCGGCAATTGGCTCGTCCGTTCCTCGGTGAAACGCTTCGGCTAGTACGGCGGTTGGGAACGGCAGGAATGCGATCAGCATCAGGTGGAGGACGTTAAGCCGCAACAGCATTCCATCCACGCGGACGATGTGTTTAAACATGGCGTGGTGGTTGATCCAGATTGCGCCGATCACCAGGAAGCTGACTACGTAGGCGAGGTAGGACGGCCAGAGTCCGAGGAGTTCTGCGCCGAGCGCCGTACCGGGGGGAGGCACTTTGATTTCGAGTATGAGCAGGGTGATGGCGATCGCGAATACGCCGTCGCTAAATGCCTCCAAACGGGTGGTCTCCACACTCACCTCCTCTGCGAGTAACGATTACCAAGTTTGCGCTTCTGCATGATTAGTCCTTCGAGATTCCACCTCGGTTATGCAGATTTCAGAGATGCCATATCAATACAGAAGCGATATTTCACATCAGACTTGAGCAGTCGCTCGTAGGCTTCGTTGACCTTCTGGATGGGAATGACTTCGACATCGGCGGTGATGTTATGTTCGCCGCAGAAGTCGAGCATCTCCTGGGTTTCGGCGATGCCGCCGATGTTAGAGCCGGAGAGACTGCGGCGGCCCATGATCAGGCTGAATGCCGCGACCTCCAGGGGCTTCTCAGGTACACCGACAAGGGTGATGTTGCCGTCGAGGCGAAGCAGGTTGAGATAGGCGTTGATGTCATGATTGGCGGAGACGGTATCGAGAATGAAATCGAAGCTGCCAGCGTGCTGCTGCATCTCGTCGGCATTGCGGGAGACGACCACTTCGTGGGCACCGAGGCGGAGCGCATCTTCCGTCTTACCGGGCGAAGTGGTGAAGACGACGACATGAGCGCCGAAGGCACGAGCGAACTTCACGCCCATGTGTCCCAATCCTCCCAGACCGACCACGCCAACTTTCTTGCCCTCGGTGACTCCCCAGTGGCGCAGGGGCGAATAGGTTGTGATCCCGGCGCAGAGGAGCGGCGCAACCCCGGCGAGATCGAGGTTGGTGGGAACTCGCAGAACGAAGCGTTCATCGACGACGATGCTATCGGAGTAACCACCATAAGTGACGCCTCCCAAGTGCTTGTCTGGGGAGTTGTAGGTGAGGGTCAGGGAAGGGCAGAACTGTTCAAGGTTAGCTTTGCACTGGGGACAGGTTCCATCCGAATCAACCATGCAGCCGACTCCTGCCAGATCACCAGGCTTGTACTTCGTCACTGCCGAGCCAACCTGGGTGATACGTCCCACCATCTCATGACCGGGAACGATCGGGTAGACCGTGCCGCCGCCCCACTCGTTTCGCACCATGTGAAGATCGGAATGGCAGATGCCGCAAAAGAGGATTTCGATCTGAACGTCATGTTCGGTTAGGTCGCGCCGTGCGATCGTGTCAGATGCCAGTTGTGATGTTGCGCTAGCTGCGGAATAAGCTTTGGCGTTGTACATGAATTGATGCTCCTAGTTGTTTACATTTGGTGTCTGCTACTGCTGTCGCTGACCTGCGATATGAGTCATCGCCCTTGGCGGTGAAGGTAGCGATCGCGACAATGCTTTGTTGGGGTGCGTTTAGGGTTCGATCGTGTTGGCGACGAACATCACTGCACCGTTTGACCGCCGTCCATGACCAGGGCGTGCCCAACGACGAAGGCAGCCGTGTCTGAGCACAGCCAGACGACGGCTGCAGCGATCTCCTCGGGCTTGCCCATCCGTCCGATCGGCTCCTCCGCGACCACCTTCGCGCGCCCTTCGTCTGTGCCGCCGGTGAAGCGACCCATCATTGGGGTGTCGATGTAGCCGGGACAGACGGCATTGACGCGGATGTTCTGCGACGCATAGTCGAGCGCCGCCGACTTGGTGAGTCCGATCACGCCGTGTTTTGCGGCGGTGTATGCAGCTCCGCCCTTGATGCCTATGACACCAGCACCCGATGATGTGTTCACGATCGCGCCACCCCCTTGCTTGAGCATCAGCGGGATTTCGTGCTTCACGCACAGAAAAACGCCGCGCAGGTTGATGTCTACGATCCGATCCCACTCTTCCGCTTCGATTTCCGCTGTTGCTGCATTCTTCTGCTCTACACCAGCGTTATTAAAAGCAAAGTCCAATCGCCCGGAGGTCTCGATGGTCTTGTCCAGAGCCGCTTTCCCGTCCTCGGCTTGCGTTACGTTGCACTTGACGGCGATCGCTCGTCCGCCCTGTTCTTCGATCATGCGTGCCGTTTCTTGATTGCCTTGTTCCGAAACGTCGGCGACCACGACGTTAGCGCCCTCACGAGCAAACGCCAGCGCAGTAGCTCGACCAATGCCGTCGCCTCAAATAGGGGGTCAATGCGAACAGTGCCGGTAAAATACTCAGCCGGTCCTTTGACGGAAGGTTGTGAGCCACTTCTTTTGATGTCCATTTCTTAATTCCTTTGGCTACCCCAATCATAGAGATTGAGCACTTAGGGCTAGCTCTATAAATAGGGATGGATTTTTTAAGAAGCAAGGTTAGCCTTGATGCCTTTTGGTTGTCAGTAGGCGAATCTCTTGCTCAATCAAACCTGCGTTTTCTCTTTAACAAAAATCCCGACGCTTGCAATTCGCCGGCATCATTTTTTATTGCTTTAGCTTCATTCTAGGAAGCTTCAAGGGGAAGCAATAGGACGATCGTCTAAGATTGTTGTACAATCCTGCAAACTTAGAAATGAACGCTGCCAAAAGAGTGAAAAGTCCGATATGGATTTAATGGGCAACCCGCAGGCAAAGCGTGAGGCAGATAGAGCGCAAGCCCACAGAGACGAACTGACCCAGCGGATTGCACAGGCGATCCGTCATGATGGGACGATTGAGCCGCTGAAAGGATTGCACTTCAATCGCTCCTCCTCACCTTCGGAATGCGTTCATAGTGTCTCTATCCCTGCCTTTTGTGCGATCGCTCAGGGCAGCAAAGAAGTGTTTCTGGGCAGCGATCGCGCCTGCCCTAATTTCCATTGCCTACTCTCTACTCCCCGGTGATTTAGCCATCTGCATCGAAAAGACACAATAGAGTGGGAATTCTAAAAGGGAGCTGTACCTCAACACTTATCCTGGTAATTATGAACCCAACAAATGGCTCTTCTCCGAGACTGGCGCTTCCCCTAAGGCTGGTTCTGATTGTTCCCTTCGTTCTGCAAGTTTTTGGAGCGGTGGGTCTTGTTGGCTATCTATCGTTCCGGAATGGACAGAAAGCAGTCAATAATTTAGCCAATCAGTTGATGGAACGAACTGGCAGCACCGTGAACCAACACTTGAGTGCCTATCTATCCATTCCACACAAGATCAGCCAGCTCAATGCAGATGCTGTGCGGATGGGGTTGCTAGATGTGCGCGATCGCCAAAAAGTCGGTCAGTATTTCTGGCGGCAAATGCAAGCATTTGATGCAAATAACATCAGCTATCTGGGCATTGGTTTAAAATCGGGGGAAGGCGTTGGGACTGGGCGCTACGACGGTAAAACCATCACGCTGGATGATTGGGGTCCGAGACCACCGAAAAATTGGTATAGCTATGCCTTAGATGACCAAGGGAAGCGCACTCGAGTTCTCGCAGTGTTGGATTGGGACAATTTCGCGCAACCTTGGTATAACAATCCAATCAAGGCGAATAAGCCTGTGTGGTCGCAGATTTATACGGTCGATTATCCAAACTCGGTCTACATTACCATCGCAGCGGCTCGTCCGCTGTATGATTCAGAAAATCAACTGTTAGGGATGATCAGCACTGATATTTCACTCTTATCCCTGAGTGATTTTTTACGGAATTTAGAAGTGAGTCGTGCGGGGCAGGTGTTTTTGCTGGAACGGGATGGCACATTGATTGCTAGCTCTGATAAAGAGCCATTTTATATCCGCCGGAATAAGGATATTCACCGATTGAAGGCGATTGACAGTCCAAATTCGCTCGTGCGGGAAACCGCGAAATCTCTCCAACAACACTTCAATCATTTTCAGCACATTGACGCAACCCAAAAATTGAAGCTTGACGTGCAGGGAGAAACTCATTACGTGCAGGTGTCTCCCTGGCGCGATACCTATGGTTTGGATTGGTTAGTCGTGATGAGTGTGCCAGAACGAGTATTTATGGCAGAAATCGATGCCAACACCCGTCTCACCCTTTTGCTCTCACTGGCAGCATTGATTGGAGCATCGGTACTGGGGGTGTTCACAGCACGTTGGATTACTAATCCCATTGAAAGGCTCAATCAGGCAAGTAAAGCCATAGCATCTGGCAACTTAGACCAAAGGGTAGAAGTGAGTAGCATTCAAGAAGTTGATACGCTGGCTCATTCCTTTAACTACATGGCAAATCAATTGCGCGAATCCTTTCAAGCACTAGAGAAAAGTAATGAAGAATTGGAAGAGCGGGTAGACCTTCGCACTGTTGAACTGAAGAACACGCTGAACGAATTGCAACGCACTCAAGCCCAAATAGTTCAGAGTGAGAAGATGTCTAGTTTGGGACAACTCGTTGCCGGAGTTGCCCATGAAATTAATAATCCAGTGAATTTCATTCATGGCAATTTGACCCATGCTCAGGAATATACTCAGGATCTATTAGAGTTTGTACAGCTTTATCAGCAGCACTATCCCAATCCAGTACCCGCACTTCAAATCGCAGCCGAGGACATCGATCTGGAGTTTGTGCAGGAAGATCTGCCGAAAACGCTAGCATCGATGCGCGTCGGCACCGAGCGCATTCGCCAGATTGTGCTGTCCCTACGCAACTTCTCCCGTATGGATGAAGCCGAGCTGAAACCTGTCAATATCCATGAGGGGCTCGATAGCACCTTGATGATTTTGCAGCACCGCCTCAAAGCACAAACTGATCGCCCTGCAATTGAGGTAGTGAAGGATTACGGCGATCTTCCCCTGGTGGAATGCTACGCTGGGCAATTGAATCAGGTATTTATGAATATCCTCACGAATGCGATCGATGCTTTGGAAGAAGGCAACGCTCAGCGTTCCTCTGAGGCGAATCCGAACCGGATTACAATTAGCACTGCCATTGCAGCAGAGTGGGCACAGATTGTGATCGAGGATAATGGTAAAGGCATTCCCACCCACGTCCAAGCGTACATTTTTAATCCCTTCTTCACCACCAAGCCGATCGGCAAGGGAACTGGGATGGGACTAGCTATCAGCTATCAAATCATCACTGAGAAACATAGTGGCAAATTAGAGTGTTATTCAACGCCAGGTAAGGATACCAAGTTTGTGATTCAAATTCCGATCGTGAGTACCTGTTAGCCCAATTTTAGCCATTTGATGGCTAGAACTGGTTGCCCAAAAGGAGTAAGGGTAGCAAAATAGAGATCAAGCTAACCGAGAGGAATTGACGGAGTGCATTACCCAAGCAATTCGTCAAGATGGGACGATTGAGCCACTGAAAGGATTGCACTTCAACCGCACCTCTTCGCCTTCTGAATGCCTTCATAGTGTCTCTATCCCTGCCTTTTGTGCGATCGCTCAGGGCAGCAAAGAAGTGCTTCTGGGCAACGCGATCGCGCTTCTGTACGATCCGATACATTCTCTGCTTGCTACGATCGAACTGCCGATTGCCAGCCAAATTCAGGAAGCCTCTAAGGACTGAAAAATAAATAACTTGATGAAGTATTAAGTTTGAGGTACGGCTCTATAGTTCCCTTTTGGCAAGTATTCATCAAAAATAATTTGCCTAGTTTTTTTAAAGTTATCAGCTACCTTTAGACCAATTTTATAGACTTTATTAAGCACATTTGCAACTACAGAGAACCCGGTTTTAGTGTGAGTTTTTTCTACCAGGTATTTGACTAATTCTATATTAGTAAAAATTACTCCTTGGCAAGCTCTCGTAACATGAGGAAAGAGTCGATGTTCCATGGGATTATATTTAGATGTATAAGGAGGGTAATGGGCAATCCTTATCTCAATTACGATTTCATTAACTAACTTTTGTAAATCTTCTTTAAAGATATAATGATTAGCATTGTTACTACCTCCACCATCACACTTTGCTACAATTGAAGTGGCATTCTGGTAGATCAATTTTCCATAATTATTCCACCAATTTTTCAGAAATTCACAAGCAAATTCACTTGTATCTTTACTGTTGCCTAATGTTATATATCCTCGATTTTCTTGAGCATCATAAATCCCATGTGGAATTACTTTTCCGTGACCTAATCTCCAAAAATCATGATCGAAAGTAGTGACAGGCTCGGTTGTATAGAGAGCTCCCGGACGATATAAATTCCCTAAAACTTCTTTTTTTTTGTATCAAAACGGTTGGATGGGATTAGCCGCCTCTCTATACTCTGTATCGAGTATAGCAATATTTTCAAATTGAGCATTACCATTTTTATTAATTCCTGTTGTCTGTTTCTTTTGTGCTCTTCGCTTCACATATCCATGTTTCTTTAGAAGTTGTCCTACTAGAGAAAGACTCACACAAAATCCGGCGTTTTTCAGTCCGACAGCTATTTCTTTATACGTCAAATTAGTCCATTTAATTAGCTCATTCATTGGGTCTCCCGCTGTCTGGAATTTTAAGACTTCTAAAAAGGCTTCATCAATACCGCTCCTGGTAGCTAAAATACTTTTTCTTCCTCCTCCTTTTTTTCTAATCCTTAAATTATTAATAGTCGTTTCATTCATTGTTTCTAAATCTTTAATTTCCTGGACAATAGTATTTCGACTGCATCCGCAAAGTTTCATTATATAGCTAATTCCACCTCATCCCAATTTTTGAGCCTCTATTCCTGCATACCTTCTTTTATCTTTCTCTGATAAAGAGTTATAAAACTTCTTCATTTATGACTCAATTGAACTAGAATAAAACATTGGTTTTGCGATAAAATAGGGTACTGTAATAACAATACTCCGGACAGTGTTTATATGACCCAATGGCTTATCCTCGCTTGACTTCGCAGCCCCTGTGGATAATTAAATCAATGTCAGCTCCACCCCTGACTTATATTTAATTCGACTTTTTTATGCTCCTTGCCCCGCGTAAGCTTGTAGTATCGTTCCAAAAACTGTCCGGAGTATTGTAATAAAAAAACTGTTGCAAGTTGCTCTCAGTTTTGGTAAAGTAAGCGATCTAGCCTTGTTCTTCATTATATTTGATAATTCATCAAGTTATTGATTTTTCATTCCTTAATAACTGAGATCTTGCACCATTCTCAATAAGCCCTTGCATCCTGTACCAAAATGTGAAATAAAGGGCGTATAAACAATGTGATAAGTTAATGTTAACCATCCTTAATTACGCCCAAGCATTAGTCTATACCTTGATGGATTTAATGCCAAGCAAATATCAACAAAAAAGTCTGCGAGCCTTGCTAGGTCTATTTCTGGAAGCAACAGGACAAAGTTTA
>NZ_JAUBPU010000011.1:0-120973 GCF_036700885.1 Microcoleus sp. S13_B4 | reverse complement strand
GAAGGAAGAAGGAAGAAGGAAGAAGGAAGAAGGAAGAAGGAAGAAGGAAGAAGGAAGAAGAAAGAAGGAAGAAGGAAGACAATCTAGGGTTTCAGCAGTAATTAAGAATATTCTAACTGTCGGGCGCGGTTGCTATAATACCAAAAGGTTATTGTGGTTTAAGGGACTTCTAAATAAGTGTTTTGACTTAATAATGTTAAATTCTAAGTGGCCGGAGCCGGACAGGACATTGCCGTGTCTCTACACATTATGCAGCGCTATTTTTCAGAATTGGTATTATTTAAATATCCCCAAGCTTCTAACCTGCGAGTTACAAGAGTTTGAATTTCCTGAGCGACTTCATATTCAGGTCGATCGGCATTTATCCGGACAATTCGAGATTTATTTTCCTGGGCTAACTCCGCAAAACCTTGCTGTACAAGGTGGTGAAACTTCAAATCCGCTTGCTCGATCCGATCACACCCTCCCCGAGCCCTTACCCTCGCCAAACCCTCCTCCACATTAATATCCAGCCACAAAGTCAGATCGCTTTCCAAGCCGTCGGTAGCAATTTCATTCAAGTGCTTAATTAAATTTAAGTTAAGACCGCGGCCGTAGCCCTGATAAGCAATCGTAGAGTCAGTAAAGCGATCGCATAAAACAATCGTTCCCTTCGATAACTCGGGTTTGAGAAAAGTTTCGACGTGTTGAGCGCGATCTGCCGCGTACATGAGTAATTCTGCTCGATCGGATACAGATTCGCCCCCATCTTGTTTCAGCAACAAATGTCGCAGTCCCCTTCCCAACTCAGTACCCCCCGGTTCGCGAGTAGCCACCAAGCGGACTGTCAGAAAGCAAGTTGCTTGCAGGAACTGTATCAAGCGCTGCATTTGCGTAGTTTTACCCGCACCTTCAACCCCCTCAAACACGATAAGTTTGCCCTTCATTGCCCTAACTTTCCACCTGAATAAAATAAATCCATATTGTTCTGTTCATCGGTTCTAGGTTCGGTATGATAATAAAGTCTCAATGCCTCAAGGCTGGAGTTTTTTATGGCTCGCTATACTGGTTTTTTTATCGTTGCCGTTCCGATCGACCGTCTCCGTCAATCCCTGATTGAAATTTTAGAGTCATGCAATCTTGATATTATCTACAATACAGGAGATTCCGTCATGGCTCGCGAGCTCCCAGGTCAAGTTTCGATTCCCAAACTTGTCACCGCCGAAGTCCTAATTGAGAAAAACACGGCCAGCGACTCAGAGGTTCGCATGAACTTCGTGATTAAAAACGAAGAACTGCCCCTGCAAACCAACAACCACTGCCGTCAAATGTTCGAGCTAGTGAGTCGTTCAATTATGAACAACAATAATTGGCGACTCTTGGAAAGTATGGCACTCTAGCCATCAGTCAGTCGATTTTACATTTTAGATTTTAGAGTGACTCCACAGATAAATCTGGGGCCTCGAACTAACGTCGAAACTTCTTTGATCTCGACTCCTGGTGTGGGGGGCTTGTATCCGTATGGGGATGAGGTCATTAGTCCTTAGTTTGTAGCTAATGACCGATGGCCTCCGACTTTTATATGCAATCCGTAAATTTAAGCTCGAAATCCCCGGCGCAAAAACAAAGAATTGGTAACAACGCTAACAGAACTAAACGCCATAAATGCTCCGGCCGCCGCAGGACTGAGTAGAATTCCGGTTGCAGGCAGCAAGATACCCGCTGCCACCGGAATTCCCAGAGTATTGTAACCAAAAGCCCAAAATAAATTTTGGCGAATCTTATTAAAAGTAGCGCGCCCCAGCTCGATCGACTCAACAACATCCATCAAAGCATTTCGCATCAGCACAATTTGAGCTGTCTCAACTGCGACATCCGTGCCACAGTGCAAACCGATACCGACATCAGCTTGAGCCAAAGCCGGCGCGTCATTGATACCATCCCCCACCACAGCCACTTTACAGCCTTGGGCTTGCAAAGTGGCGATCGCCCGAGCCTTCCCCTCCGGCCGCACCCCGGCCAAAACATCAGCCGCCGCCAAACCTAGCTGCTGCGCCGTCACCGCCGCCGCCGACGCCGTATCCCCCGTCAGCATCATCACCCGCAATCCCATGCCCCGCAAACGTTCCACCGCCGCCTTAGCATCCGGTCTCAGAGTATCTTTTAGCCCGATTACCCCCAGCAAAACGCCCTCAGAAGCCACGTAAACCGCCGTTTTGCCTTGCAAAGACCCCGACACTTCCGTCGCCACAGCGACCCCCTGCTCCTTCATCCACTCGGCATTCCCCGCGAACACCCGTCGGCCTTCCACCAAAGCAGAAACCCCGAAGCCCGGTTCCGTGCAGAAATCCTCAGCAGCTAGCAGCGGCAAACCTTGCTGTTGAGCTTCCAGCAAAATCGCTGCGGCGATGGGATGAGAAGCGCCCCTTTCCACCGCCGCCGCAATTTGCAGCAGTTTTGAGTCAACTCTGCCAGAAACCCCATCAATTGTGGAACAGGCATCTTGCCTGTTGCCAGAAACCCCATCAATTGTGGAACAAACATCTTGTTTGTTGCCAACATTAATATCTGACTTCAAATCCCACTCCGAATTCTGGAAAATCGGCAAATAATCTGTGAGTGTGAGATTTCCGGTTGTCAGAGTGCCAGTCTTGTCAAAAACCACCGTATCTAATTGATGCACCCGTTCTAAAACATCACCACCGCGAATTAAAAGTCCGCGCTCCGCCCCGATGCCAGAACCGACTAAAATTGCAGTTGGGGTAGCCAGTCCCAAAGCGCAAGGACAAGCGATGACTAAAACGGCGATCGCCAATTTCAAACTTAACAGCAAAGGCGATTGATAATGGATAATAGGCAATTCATTTCCCATATTCATTACTCCGTGTCCCATGTTCATGGCCCCCTGTCCTAAAAGCACAGAAGGCCAAATATGAGTACCGGCAAAATACCAAAATAGGAAAGTTAAAACCGATATCCCCATTACCCCATACACAAAATATCCCGCGACAGTATCAGCTAAATTTTGAATCGGCGCTTTGCGAGTTTGGGCTGCCTGCACCAAAGCCACCATTTGAGCTACAGTTGTTTCCTTACCGGTGCGAGTTGCGCGCATCACAACTGCCCCGGATTTATTGATAGTTCCAGCGGCAACTGTATCTCCTGGTTGCTTCAAAACCGGCATTGATTCGCCAGTCAGCATCGACTCATCTATCGTGGTTTTGCCTTCGCAAATTTCGCCGTCTACTGGTATTTTTTCCCCGGGCAAAACTTGCAGCCATTCTCCGACTCGGACGCGATCGGCTGGAATTTCAATGTATTGTGGATTGTAGACCTCTGATGTCGAATTTAAAGGCAATTCTTCCGATCGCAAATCTAAACTCGGGAGTTTAAAATCAACTAAGCGGGCTTTGGCTGGTTGCAATGCCATTAAAGCTTGCAAAGCTGATGCAGCGCGCCGTCTGGCTTGCTGTTCGAGAGTTTTGCCCAACAAAATAAAGCCCAGCAGCATCACCGGTTCGTCAAAAAAGCACTCCCATCCCATCCGTGGAAACAGCAGCGCCGCGTTGCTAGCGGTGTAAGCTGTGACAGCGCCTAAAGCTACCAAAGTATTCATGTTGGGTGCATTTCGCCACAAACTGCGGCACCCATCAACGATAATCGGGCGGCCCGGTAGCAGCAAAGCTAGGGTGGCGAGTCCCCAGTGAAACCAAATATTGCTGAGAATTGGGGCTTTTGTACCGAGTACGTGACCTAAACCGGATAAAATAATTAGGATCAGGGCGATCGTCAATTGCTTGATTTGCTGTCGAATTTCTTGCTGTCGCCGTTCAATTGTTGCCGCTTCTGCTTCCCGCTGATTTTCACCTAAACGAGACTGAGAGGGAAATCCATTATCAGTCAACTTTTTCGCTAAAGCTTCTGCATCGACAGCCCCCGGTTGACACTCAACCGTCGCGACTTCTACGGCCAAGTTAACGCAAGCTGAAATTACGCCTGAATACTGCATGAGTTGGCGTTCCACAGCTTTCGCGCAGCCGGCACATTTCATCCCGCCGACATCGAAAGTAACAAGTTCTGGCGGTGATTCTTTAACTGGTAGGATTTCTGGTTGAATTTCGGGAATTGTTTTGGGCAAAAATTGCATGGTTTTTTTTGGTATTGATTAGAATATTTGGGTGGTTCTGAAAGGGTTTAATGCACTGTTTAGACAAATGTCTATATTTTTATCATAGATAAATATTGTGGCATCTTCCGAAAGTGTTAGTTTTTTTTAATTCTTATTAGTTCGCGGCGCTGAAATCCGCAGTCCGGCAGGCGTTTCAACCACTGTCGAACTGCGGATTTAATGCTAAGACACACTTGGGACACGGCAGTACCGTTTCCCTACTTGATATAATGAGCGAATTGCTTAGTTAGTATCCAGCTTTAATTTGACGAATTTAGCTATGACAGAAACATCAAAATTTTATATTGTCAAACATCGGGCCGGTAATTGCGAGATTTTGCCGTTGGCGGAGCCCTCGCAGAGGATCGCCCAACTCGAACAACTAAACCCCAGTATTATTGAAAAGTGGGGCCCTTACGATTCGCCCCAAGATGCCATCGCCCGCCGCATCGGATTAATTCGTGCCGGCAAATGCCAGCCGCAATGAGGAATTACTATTACTTTCCTCCGAATCGCGAAAGCTAACGTGACTCGCAATGAGGCATGGCAAGAAATAGCGAAGCATTCGAGTTTAAAATCTTGGCCTTTAGCCGTATTTCTTCCCCCGAATGCTTTTTTTAAACTGAAACCCTACACAGGTTTTCTACTTCGATTTAGAAGGTGCTGCACTCGGTTTTGCCTGCGCCGCAGTCGGCTTAGGTGGCGCTGCATTCGGTTTCGACTCCGCCTTATTGTTCCCTGTTTTACCAGTAACTTGCTGTGTCAAAACTTCCATAGCTTTCGCGTACTGCGGATCGGCCGCCGTAGCAATTTTATCGCGATCGCGCCTTAATTCCTGTTTTTGAGCGTCAGTGAGTTCTACCTTAAAATCCGGTTCAATTCCCAAGTGGTTGATATCGCGTCCGCTGGGAGTAAAATACTTGGCAATTGTCACCGCCAAACCTGAACCATTTCCCACGCCGCGTACAGACTGCACCAAACCCTTACCAAACGTCTTTGTTCCCACTAAAACCGCGCGCTTGTTGTCTTGCAAAGCACCGGATAGAATCTCGCTAGCGCTTGCTGAACCGCCGTCTACAAGTACAACTAACGGTTTGTCTGTGATCGCTGCCTTATTTGCAGTTTGTTTATCAGCCTCACCGACTCGATCGACCGTCGAGACGATCGTACCTTCTTTGAGCCACATCCGAGCAATTTCAATACTTCCGTACAGCAACCCGCCGGGATTGGAACGCAAGTCTAAAATATAGCCCGTTACCTTTTTCTGTTCCAAATCCTTAATTGCCGATCGCATTTCCGATGCAGCATTCGCACTGAACTGATTTAAGCGAATATAGCCGACTTCTCCGATGGGAGTTTTCTGCACCGACTTCCGCACGGGATGAATTTCAATTTTAGCGCGTTTCAGCTTAAAGTCTAATTCCTTGCTTCCCCGCAAAATAGTCAGCGTCACCTCAGTATTCGCCTGGCCGCGAATCAAATTTACCGCTTGATTCGTATCCATGCCTTCTGTGCTCTTACCGTCAATCTTAGTAATGATATCTTTTGCCAGAATACCAGCAGTAAAAGCAGGGGTATCTTCGATCGGCGAAATCACTACCAACTTTTTGGTTTTCTCATCTTGAGTCAACTGAATCCCAACTCCTGTCAATTCCCCAGAAGTGTCAACCTGCATATTTTTGAACTCTTGAGGGTCCATAAACCGCGTATAAGGATCGTCTAGCTTCTTCAGCATTTCCCGAATTGCTTTGTAAGCTTCCTCGTCGCTGGTATAAGTCCGGTTCAAATAATCATTTCGCACCGCTTTCCAGTCAACCTGGTTAAAAGTGCCATCCACATAACTTTTGTCAATAATTTGCCAAACTTCATCAACTAACTCTTTAGGGCTTCCCCGAAAAGAAGCCAGAGATTTAGAACTGCAACCAGTGTTCGCAAGAGTTACAGCAGTGAGTACCACTGCTGCTGCACTTAGAACAAGCCCTCGTTTTGTTATAACCATTTGTCTGACGCGCGGGAGGAAAAGAGTTCAGAATAATTACGCTCAATCTAACACAGGCAAGGCCGGCTCGCGTTTTGCGTACATATATTATTCCACTTTGCCGAGTTCTGCGGTGTCAACTTAAGACTGAAACCCTCTATCTCTTTCGTTTGTATCAAAGTCTCGATCCCCCTAAATCCCCCTTAAGAAGGGGGACTTTGAGCGTTATTGTCCCCCCTTAACAAGGACTTTGAGCGCTCTTGTCCCCCCCTTACTAAGGGGGGTTAGGGGGGATCTCCGGGTTTAACAACAGGCATTAGGAGCGATCGACAGCCATTAAGGATCGACCCAGCGATCGTCCGATTTAATCAAATCAATCAATTCTGCCACGCCTCGGTCTTCCGGCACTTTCTTAATTTCTTCCCGGCCCCGGTACAGCGAGATATAACCCGGTTGCTTCCCGACGTAGCCGTAATCAGCATCAGCCATTTCTCCCGGGCCATTGACAATACAGCCCATTACTGCTATATCCAAACCGGTGAGATGCTTGGTAGCCTCTCTCACTTTGTGTAACACTTCCTCTAAATTAAACAAAGTGCGACCGCAGGAAGGACAAGCGACATACTCAACCATCGTTTTCCGCAGTCCCAAGGCTTGCAGAATGCTGTAGCAGACGGGAATCTCCTTTTCTGGGGCCTCTGTCAGCGAGACGCGGATGGTGTCGCCGATACCGTCAGTTAACAAAGGTGCCAGGCCTGCGGTGGATTTGATGCGGCCGTATTCGCCGTCTCCTGCTTCTGTGACGCCCAAATGCAGCGGGTAATCCATGCCGAGTTCGTCCATCCGGTGCACCATCAAGCGATAAGCAGCAACCATCACGGGTGCACGGGAGGCTTTCAGGGAAAGTACGATATTTCGGAAGTCGAGGGATTCGCAAATTTTGATGAATTCCAGGGCCGATTCCACCATGCCTTCGGGGGTGTCGCCGTAGGTAAAAAGCATCCGTTCGGCGAGGGAACCGTGATTGACGCCGATTCGCAAAGCTTTGCCTTGGTCGCGCAGGGAAATTACTAGAGGCTCGAGGGTTTCGCGGATTTTTGAGCCAATTTCCGCGAATTCGGCGTCGGTGTATTCGCTTCTGTCGGCTTTCGGCTTCTCGAACACGTAAAGTCCGGGATTGATTCTCACTTTGTCTACGTGTTTGGCGACTTCCAGGGCAATTTTCATGCCGTTGTGGTGGACATCGGCCACGAGGGGCACGGGTTGGTAGGTGGCGTGCAGTTTCTGCTTGATTTCGGCTAATGCTTTGGCGTGGGCCATGCTGGGCACGGTGACGCGGACGATTTCGCAGCCAATCTCGTGCAAGCGCCGAATTCCGGCGACTGAACCGTCGATGTCGAGGGTGTCTTCGTTAATCATCGATTGTACGACGACGGGGTTGCCGCCGCCGATGGTGACGCTACCGACTTGGACTGGACGGGTTTTGCGGCGTTTGATGGTGGTGTCGAATATTGGTTCGGTGGAGGGGGTTTTAGTGGGGTTCGGCAGAGTTTGCATAACTGGTTGCGAGTGTTCTGTAATTAGAGTTTATAAAATTGTGTCTGCTGTTTTTTAGGTTTGCACAGAAGTGGACTGTTTGGGCAATGAGGTTTTACGATTTAGGATTTTTGATAGAAGTACGATCGAACTTGTAAGTCACATTATGTATGTTTGGGCGATCGCGGGATGAATTTTTTAGTATTAAAATTTAACATTTTGGGCGGGCAAGATGCCCATTCCACAGATGAATCCGGGGGCTGGTTTAACAGTTGATAAATTTTAGGTACAATTTAAAATTATTGTGGGTAATCGCATCTAGCAAGATTATCTAGATAGTTTGGAGTCTTAAACACTTATGCCAGATGAAACGATTTGGATTGTGACCGCCGATACTTCGCATGAGTCTCCTGATGCACATGATGATGACGGTGCGAAGAATGGGGGACATATAGGCGTGGACTGGAGTGATGCTTGGGACGCGCAGCCAAATGAGCCGACCCAAAAGCAGGCGGCAAAAGGGGTTGATAGCTTGCGACTTCACAATGTCAGTATCAAGAAATTAGAAAAAGAATTGGTTGACTTCATGCAAACGGTAGATCAAATGTTCAGCCGTGCGGATGCGGAAGCTGACATGAAAGCGATCGAGTTATCTGAAATTGAGTTATCCGTTGCGATTAACGCCGAGGGTTCTTTCAGTTTAGTCGGTCTGGGAGCTAAAGTTGCAGATACAAGAACTGTATTGTTGAGATTCAAACGGAAGTCTTAAGGTGAGATGGGGAAAAATCTGGCGATTTCAATTGGCATTAATAAATATGATTTCCTAACCCCGCTGAAATATGCCAAGCGGGATGCAGAGTTAATGCAGGAATTTCTTCGCGATCGGGCGGGGTTTGATCAAGTTTTTTTCTTCTCAGATGACTCGCCTGATATTCGAGGTAAATCAACTCGTCCTTCTTTTATCAATCTGAAGCGAGTTTTGAGGACGATGTTTGAAAAACCATTTATGAGAGATGGAGATAACTTTTGGTTTTTCTTCAGCGGTCATGGAATGCCCCATAATGGCTATGATTATTTAATGCCTTGCGATGGCGATCCGGGAGATGTTGAAAATACGGCGATTCCGATTAATTTTATGACGGAACGCCTGCGTCGCTGCGGTGCTGATAATATTATTTTGATTCTGGATGCTTGTCGGAGTCAAGGAAGTAAATCAGGAGAAGGAATCGGCAATCAATCTGCTGAAATTGCGCGACAAAAGGGAGTGATTACATTTTTTTCTTGCAGTCCTAATCAGTTGTCCTATGAAATTGATGCTTTACAGCAAGGTGCTTTTACAAAAGCATTGTTGGACGGGTTGGGCGTTCAAGGTAAATGTGCAACTGTTGAGCGATTGGATCATTATTTGAGTTCCCGAGTGCCTGAACTGATCAGACAATATAAAAAAAGTGATACCTTGCGACAAACACCTTACGTTATTGCAGAGCCTGTTACTAAGTCGCACTTAATTATCTACTCCCAATATGCAACTTCACATGATGTTGCTCAAATGAAAGTTGATGCTTTTTATGCGGAAATTAACAAAAATTTTGACCTGGCAAAACAGTTGTGGATTCGCGTATTAGTTGTATATCCTGGCGATATGGACGCTATTAATGGAATTCAAAGAATTGCTGTTGAGCTGAGCGGAAAGGAGGCATCATCTCAAAAGAATTCTGTTGGTGCCAGCGTTGCGAACAAATCAGAATCTCTATCCTCTCCAAAATCTACACCTCTAGGAAATACTACTTCTAGTGAGGCTGATGTTCCCCTCAAGTCAAAACGCGGAACAGACTACACCAAGTTGCGCGATTTACTGGCTAGCGGAAAATGGAAAGAGGCGGATGAGGAAACGACTAAAAAAATGGTGGAAGTAGCGCTTAGGGCCTCGAATAACTACCTCCAGTATTCAGATATTAATAGCTTTCCTGTTGAAGACTTGGGAACCATTGACCTACTTTGGGTAAAATATAGTAATGGACGCTTTGGATTTTCGGTGCAAAAGAATATCTACGAAAGTCTAGGAGGAAGTAGGAAATCCGAGCAGAAAATTTGGGAAGAGTTTGGCGATCGTGTGGGGTGGCGCGTGAACGGTCGTTGGCTGTCTGCTAGTCAATTAAAATTAGCTCCCAATACCCAAATTGGCAACCTTCCCGGGCTATTGACTAACTGGCTGTATCGTTCCGAGGGGATTCAAACAGAGGATTTAGTAGAGTCTCTGAGAATCACGCAGAGTGGGGCGGTTGCTGCTCTTCTTCTCTCACGTAGAGACTTGTAAAGTCTAACATCTAAGCGTTTTGGGGTTTCGTGAAGATTATGATAATAACCAAAGCTTGAACCACGAAACTGCGCCACTTCTACGTTTCCGATACCTGGCACTCACCGGAGTGGGTTAAAAGGCTACCAGTGATACTAATTGTTAACATAATGTTTGATGTCGAATGAACTTTCAAATTATCGGAAACCTTACTAATATTGAAACAATAGTAGTAGGTAAATAAACTCCGTAAGTGGAACGTTTGCAGAAAAATTATGGTAAGGGACGTTGGAGAAAACTCAAAGGAATTGCAACAATTATCCTTACTGAGGGTACAGCCTGCAAAGCTGAGCTACATTGGTACGAAGCACACGGCATTGGAACAAAAGAAATCAAAATAAAATATATTTTATAGGAGGAGTCATGAATCCCCATAACTTAGAAACACAATTTGTAGTTTGCATTAACAATCAAGACTATCAAGCATCCTTGGAAGTGCGAAAAATTTATCGAATCATACCCGATAATCGCGCTGCGGAACATCAATTTATCCGAGTTATTGATGAATCCGGCGAAGATTATTTGTATCCAGTCGCGTATTTCGTGCCGATTGAATTGCCGAAAGCCGTAGAAGCAGTATTTGCCTAATAAATTACGAATGAACTCTGTATAAAAATGCCCTATTTGCGGCGGTGAAATAGTTATCAAAGAAGTCGGTAAAGTTTTACGGGCGGCAAGTCTACTGCTATTTTAAAAGTATCCGCTGAAGTTTGCCTAAGCTGTGGAGAACGGTTGTATTCTGTGGAAACAGTTAGGAAATTTGCAAAAATTAGACAGCAGTTACAGCGAGAAAAGACTCAATAATTTCAAGCGATGGGGCAGTTTTTTCGAGTTGGAGAAGTTATAGGATAAAAAGAATGAAAAACCTAACTCAATTAACCCAGCTTGAATTAGTGCTGCTGGAATTAGTAGCTAAAGGTCAAGGAAAGTGGAGTTGGTACGAACTAGCGAATGCACTTTCCCGTCGAGATGTACCGCGAGAACCTGACATGATGGTTGTCTTAAAAAAACTGGCTGCTGATGGCTTGGTTAAACGATATGTAGAAACAAATTCGCCTCGCGACAGATGGGAATTGACGCCAGAAGGGTCTATGGTGTTGGCAAACCCAAAAGCAGATAGTCAAAGCCGAATTATAGGTTATGCAATTGCTATCCAGAAATCAGAAAGCAATTATTCGGCTTATGTTCCAGATTTACCCGGATGCGTAGCAACAGGTACAACTATCGAGGAAGTCGAACAGCAAATTAAAGCAGCAATAGTTTTTCATTTAGAAGAGTTGCGTCAATCTGGTTCGTCTATTCCTGAAGCCAGGACTTTATGCAAATATGTTGAGGTTTAATGTAATTAAAACTATCAATTAGTATGTGGATGGTGTTGTAGAAGTTATTGCAGGCAAGATTCGATCGCACTTTCCAATCATCCATCAAAAATCAACGCGCGATCGCACTTCACTCAATAAATCTATCTCGCGGGTGATGCGATCGCCCCTCCTCCCCAGCAAAACTAAAAAATGTACTGGCAAATCCCTTCACAGACCCAGGCTCAGCAGTTAAATAATCTGAGGTTTTCCATTGGACGATCGCACAAACTCACCAGCCACCTCTGTTAACAACCGCCGACCTCTAATTATCGCAGGAATTCTCCTCGGTATCGGTCAATCCGGCTTTTTTGACGGCATTGTGCTGCACCAACTCCTCCAGTGGCACCATATGTTTAGCAGCGTTAAAACCGATACTACCGTTGCCGGTTTAGAATTAAATACCCTCGGAGATGGATTGTTTCACGCTGCAGATTGGTTGGTAACAGTGGCGGGAATCTTCTGTTTGTGGAGTGCTGTGAAGCGCAAAGATGTTCCTTTGTCAACTCAAACTTTTTTCGGTTCAATATTAATTGGTGCTGGATTGTTTGACTTTGTTGAAGGCATTGTTGACCATCAAATTTTGGGAATCCACCACGTCAAACCCGGTATCAACGAGTTAGCTTGGGATTTAGGATTTCTCACTCTTGGAGTTAGTTTAGCGCTGTTAGGTTGGATGCTGGTACAGAGGGAAGTTCCCGCAGATACTAAAGTTTAAATGAATGCAGAGATTGGGAATTTTACCAAATCCGCGTTACAAATCCCCCACTCTCTTTTTAACTCATCAGTTCATCCCGCCGCAGACTCCAACCACGCGATCAAATCCTCTTGACTCCTAAAATCCAACAAAGCTTCTCGCAAATCATCTAACTGTTCCGCAGATAATCCCTGGATGCGAGTTTGAACTTCCTGTGTAACCTCACCCACCCGCCGCACGATCGGACGCATCATTAATCCTATTTCCCCCTCAATTTTACCCCTTTCGATTCCTGGGCGGTGGCGTTGAGTACCTGAAATTCCACAACCACGGTTTTGTTGCCGATAATCTTGGCCTTGACATCCAGGTAAGTGTCTTTCAAGCCTGTAACGCTTCCTGCTGAATAAGGGTCAAGGAGTTCTATTTCTTGGATGGTCGCTTCTCCGTTATAAAACATTGCATTTAGGAAGCTGATTAAAATTTCAGGATGTTCTGAATATCAGAATATTCTTTTGAATGCAAAGTCTGCTTTGGGGGTGATGAAACGAATATTGTAGAAGGAAGAAGAAAAATGCAATATCTTAGGGATTTTTGGGTTAGTAGTTGCGCTTTACCACCCTCAGCGCAACTACGAAGTTTTTCAATTATCAGCCTGTGGCTTGAGTAGTAGCAGGCGACATAACTAGCTTTCCATTTATATCCATCGTCGCAAGCTTCAGCACTTCATTAAAAGCTAAACCCCGAATTTTGAGTTCCCACCGAATGCCTTTTGCTTTCATTCGCTTGGCTTTCCGCATATCGACATCAGCAACTTTTTGATGCAAGAGCAAATATTTCATTGCTGCTGTAGCTTCGACTTTTGTGGGAAATGCAATATAAGTGATAAATCCGCCGTCCCAATGATTGGCGTTGCGGACGCTGCTGATAGTCGCAACTCTCGGACTAAAGCGGTTCCAGTAAAAGTCGCTATAGCCGATCGACTGTGTATTAACTTGGAGTTTGTTTGCCATTTGACTTAACTCCTATAACCTTGTGTGCGGGGTTGGCAGCACCCATTTGCTGCTGTTACTATTATAGCAAATTAACTGGTAATGGGGAATGGGAAGTGCGATTATGATGTTCGGTTATACCTATTAAAAAAGTCTTGCTACAGTCCTTAATTTTATGCCAATTATGAAAAGTCGCCGAGCCTCGCGCCGGACAAGAAAATGCAGTTTTCCTACCTAATTGGTATTATATCGCTCGGAATATACGGTGGCATGGCAAAATATGCTAGTGCTTCACTCCGCTGCCGGTGCCTTCGCGATAATTAATGGCTGATGACTCCTGACTGTTGGCTTTGGGCTGATGCCTAAAACCTCAATTCATATTCAGCAGTGACGCGATTGTCTCCTTGAAAATTACTCGAACTCCTGAGTAAAAGTTTATCGCTCAATCGATAGCGCACAGTAAATTCAGTCGGTTGATTTGCTGACAAAACTCGAATGATTGATGCTGAAATATTGCGCGTAATGTCAAACCCAACTTCTAAACCTAAACCGAGAGAACCCGCAGCGGAACTGGAACTAGCAGTTTTTACTTCGTTGCTTCTAATCCGAGTGGGAAATAAGCGAACTTCGCTCAATCCTGTGGCGTTACTAATCGCAGATTGAATGTTGTTCAATAAACCCGCACCAGCTAAATTTGCGATCGCCAGCGTACTATCTCCCTGTCCCAAAGTCTGCACGAAACTGCCGCCCAACAGCGCTACAATCTCTGTTTCCGATCGACTCGGAGAACTCCTCAACTCCAGACTTTCCGCCAACTGAGAAGCTCTTCCCCGCACTAACGCTTGAACTCGCACACTCCGCACGCTGCCCAAACTTGTCGGTTCGTCTGCTATTTCAGACGCTACAGATGTGCCGGGAGTGCGGAACCGGGTTACTTCCTGCACCGAAGTTGCTAATCTCACATCCAGCGTCGGATCGAGTCCTTGTCCTGGTACAAAGGTAGCAGTCTGCGGGTATCCTCGATCGAGTCTAAACTGCGTCGTAAACAAATTTACCGACCCGGAAGTCAACCGAATCGTACCGACAGGGCGAAGGTCATCTAAAGTTCCATTCACCGTCAAGCCCCCAGTCGCCTGAAAACTCAATATGGGCGCACTTGTTACCCGAATTCCCCGGCCCAACTTCAGCCGCAAATCGTTCAATCCAACTTCAAAGGAAGGGGAAGTCGGAGTTGCAGGAGAAGGAGAAACCTCAGTTGTAGGGGAATCAGAAACCTCAGTCCCAGGAGAAGGGGAAGATGTAGAAGGAGAATCGGAAGCAGAAGAGGAAGAAGCTAACTGAGTTGTGCCGCCGCCGGAACTCCGGAGAAATACTTCGCCGTTGTACAGTTCAATATTACCGCTCAACTGCGGACGCCTAGCCGTGCCCCTTGCTTGCACTTGACCGACAACGCCACCGCTGTACAATCCTTTGAGATTTAGTGCTAACTTGTCGAGGTTTACAGCCAGGGGATTAGCCGCATCGACATCGCCCTCAGCAAAAGGCACAGACAGCGGAATCACGCCAGCGGCCACAACTTGTCCCTGACTCAACTGTCCCCGAATTCCTTCTACCCGAATACGATCGCCCTCAAAGCGCACCGTCCCAGTAAGCCCTGTCAGCGGTTCTGGGAAGGCTCTCGCGCGGACAGTTGCATTTTCAAAATTCGCAATTCCTTGCGCTACAGGCTCTTGCAGCGTTCCTCCCACGCGAATTTGCACCTGTCCCTGGCCGCTGACCCACGCAACTTGCGGAGTCAATACATTAATAATTGCCAAACCTTCATTTTTCAAATTCGCCCTCAAATCGATTTGATTGCTATCAGCTTTCACCGCTGCAAACGGCAACTCAAAAGGCAAACTTCCCTGCACCTCAATCGGTTCAGTTTGAGTTACCAAAGCGCTGCCACCAAAATTCAGGCGGGCATTGCTATAACTGAAACTGCCGTCGGCTTGTTTAATCGGTTCTCCGTTTAGCGTACCCTCAAGCAAACTCAATTCTCCCGTGGCTTGCGGGTTTTCCAAACTGCCGGCCAAATTCGCGCGCAAATTCAAATTTCCTGTGACATCCACAAAAGGCAATTCCACCAGTTTTGCCAACTCTTCCACGGGCACATTTTCTACCCGCAACTGCCCGGATTGAGCTTTTTGACCAAGTTGTCCAGAAAAGCCGATCGCACTTTTGCCCGATCGAATTTCCAAAGGCAAAACAGTTAAAATCCCGTCCTGAAAACTGCCTTCAATGCTAAACTTTTCAGCGACATATCTTCCCCACTGCCAGTTATCGCCTTTCACGTTAAATTGAGCTTGCACACCCGTTTGCAAAGAACCGGCAACAGCAATTTCCGCGCCAAAAGTGCCTTGCAATTGGGATAAGGGAGGCAATTTTTCTGATGATTTCACTGCCTGCTGCTGCTGCAAAATTGTTTCAATTTCTGCCAAACGGCGCAACTGTTCGATTAGCGGCGCTTCGGGTTCTCCCACTGCTACAGTTTGCACGTCGCCGCTGTCACCGTAAACCGGAGGTTTTACGCCTCTAGCCAAGTCGCCTAAATTGAAATATTGCAAAGCGGTTAAAACCTGTTGCAAATTGCCTTGCTGGACGTTAACTTTCCCCGCAAATTGCGGGTTGGCGCCTGTTTGAACATTGCCGGAAATTAAGTATTGACCGCTGCCTTGGCGGAAAAGTCCGTTTGTGAGAGTGGCGCTGCCGTTAGCGTAGCTGAATTCGCCTTGGAAACTGTCACCTTTAATGTAGCCGATCGCCGGTTGGGCGATCGCAATTTGTCCACTTGCTTGCAAAGTCGCCGGATTTAACGGCATCTTCCAACCGGGCACATTCACTTGTCCCGAAACCGTACCAGTTATCGGCCCCAAACCCGCCTCTTTACCGGGTGATAAATTCAAAGCAGCGAGGGGAAAATCGCTTAGATTAACTCGCAAAGTTTCTCCCTCGGTTTGGCCAATAGCCACAGATTCCCCGCGTTGAATTAAGAAAGATGTCGGCAGAAAAGATTGATTTAAAGCTACTTGAATTTTGTCTTGGCGACCGGCCAAACGCAAATCTACACTTTTCCCAGCATCCGCATTCACACTCCCCGCCAGTACCGGGTCAAAAGCGACTTGATTTACTGCTAAATCCCGCACTTCCACGTCGCCAACTAAGCTGAGGGCGGCGAGGGTTCCGGTGAGGCTGCCCGTAAAATCGACATTGCCGCGCAGGGGTGGGTTTTGCTGTGAGGAATTTTTGTCCGCAATTCTAGACAAAAATCCTAACTGTTCTGCTGGTAAGGCTTGCAGGTTAAAGTTGGCGAGTTTCAGATCCAAATCTAAGTTGGAAATTGAGGGCCCTCCTTTACCTGCGAGTTCGACGTTAACAAAGCCGTTTGCTGTCAAACCGGGAGTTGTGGCGTTCTCAATTTCTACCCGTTTGCCGTCCCAATTAAATACTGCCTCAAAAGGTTGTTTCAAAAACGGCAATTCCGAGATGCGGAAACTGCCGCCGGCGCGAACATTTTGTAGGGGCGGTGCCCCCGTGCCCGCCCCCATCAGCCCGGATAAATTGATATTGCCGTTAAACAGTCCTCCAAGCTGGGGGAGATTTTGGGCACCAGATACTACATCTCCGGTTTGCAAGCTTTGTCGCTGCGACTCAAAGGCTTGCTGGAAGCGACTTAGAGCAATTTGCTCGCCCTGAATTGACGCGCGCCAATTCCCCGATTCGGCGCGGCCTTTAGCATTGACAATTCCTCCGCCGTTGGCGAGTCGAATTTGTCCGTCGCCGTTGGCGGTGATGCCGTTGGCGGTTAGATTATCTACTGTTCCCAAAATGCGGACTTTGCCGTCGAGGGTTCCCTCAATTTCTGGTGGCAAATCCGCTGTCAGCAAACCTGTTTGTTTGAGGGTTTGTTCTAAATTACTGACGGCAATTCCGTTGGTTTCCAGCAATGCTTGCAAGTTGCCGTTTTCTAATTTAGCCGTAGTGTCGATCGCCCCGAGTCGATCGACCAAAATCCGTCCTTCTCCACTACCACTAATTCCCTTGGCTGTCAAGTTATCCAAACTGCCCGCTGCTTGGAATTGACCGTTAACTCTGCCGTCAAATCCTTTAGGCAAAGTCGCCGTCAGCGGAAACAGGTGGATATTGCGAACAGTTTGTTCTAAGCGGCTGAGAATAACTCGATCGGCATCGGCGAAAGCTTGCCAGCGTCTGCCTTCTAATTTACCTCTAAAAGCAAGAGTACCGTCCCCTATATTGAGTTTTCCGCTGCTGCTGACGCCTATGTCAGCGGCGGTTGAATTATCAAGACTGCCGCGGGCTTGAATTTGATTGGATATTTGTCCGTCAAGTGATTGGAGATTTTGGATTTTGGATTTTAAATTGTTGATATTGGCGACTGTTTGGGGATTGTCAGCAGCGAAAGCTAAGCCAACATCTAACAGGGGCAATCCTAAATCTCCTAAGCGCCTGATGGAAGTGCGATCTGTTTCTGCTGTTGCTTGCCAGTTTCCCGCTACCAATTCTCCTTTTAAATTAACATCACTGCCAGCAAGATTGAGTCTGCCACGGCCGCTGGCATTGATGCTGCTAGCTGTCAAATTGTCAAGACTTCCCGATGCTGTAAATTGACTCGATAGCAGTCCGTCAATCGATTTGAGATTTGAGATTTTTGATTTTAGATTGTTGAGATTGGCAGATTGCTGATTTTCGGTATTGAATGCTGAAGCCACATCTAAAATCGGCAGTGTCAAATCTACCAAGCGGCTGATGGAAGTGCGATCTGTTTGTGCTGTTGCTTGCCAGTTTCCCGCTACCAATTCTCCGTTTAAATTCACATTGCTGTCGGCAAAATAGAGCCTGCCCTTGCTACTCAAATTGATTCCGCCAGCAGTCAAATCGTTAACATTTCCCGCAGCTTGAAATTCACCTGCTAGCTGTCCGTTTAACGCTTTAAAATTTTGGATTTTAGCTTCTAGATTCTCCCGATTTGCTGGCGTTTCCCGTGTTAATAACGGCAAGCCAATATCAATCAATTGATTTACAGCAACTTTTTCAGTGTTGCCAAAAACTTGCCAGCGACCAGATTCTAGTTCGCCATTAACATCAACAATACTGTCAGCAATATTCAGCGTTCCTTTGCCCGTCGCAGCGATCGCATTTAAACTCAAATTGTCCAGAGTTCCTGCTGCTTCGACGGTTCCGCTGACCAAACCTGCTACTTCAGGAGGGAAATTCAGCGTCGGTACGAGTTGCTGCAAACGGTTAAGGGCCACGCGATCGCCCTCGATGATAGTTTGCCATTGACGGTCTTTTAGCGCAGCATCCACGTTCACAGAAGCGTCGCCAATCTTCACAACCGTATTTTGCAAATCCGCCGAATTCCTTCCGGCTCGAATTTCGCCCGCTGCGGGGAAAGTTCCTTGCGGTGCTTGCCATTGAACTCTCGCTTGAACGTTGTCTAACGGGCCGAAAATTTGAGCTTTTGCGGAGACACTGCCAATGTTAACAGTAGCAGGAATCGGGAGAGCGTAAATTTGGGCGATCGCGTCTCCGGGTACATTTTCAACTTGAAAGTCAAACACCAAACCAGATGGCGAATTCTTACTTTTTAAAGCAATATCAACTTCACCTTTGCCGCCAATTTTACCCCCCGCCGCCGGCACTACCAAAATATCGCTCAAAGTCAATCCTAAAGAGGAAAACGGGGGAATAGAAGATTGAGAATTGGGAGTTGGGGTTTGAGCCATTCTCCCGCGTTCCAATTTGAAATTAGTGCTAATATTGTTTAATTGCAGTCGATCGACTGTAGCGGGTTTTGTCGAGGCGATCGCACCTGTGAGCACCGGCAGATCAACGGTTCCAGTTAGCTTGGCATCCGCCTTCACCTCCCCCGCAAAAGCAACGGGCAATACTACTTTCTTCCCTAACTCTGTCTCCACCGCACTGACAACACTTGCGAAAGCCACTGGTTGCACGTTAGTTGTCAGATTGAAGCTAGCGTTCTCCAAATTAAAATTAGTTCCAGTTGCAACTGTTCCTGCTATTCTCAGCGGAATTAGACCGTAATTAGCCGCCAGACTATCGACAATAATATTAGTTCCCTGAAACCGCAACTGACCGCTACTATTTTGTATAATTTGTTTCAGTGAAGCAATACTCGCTTGCACTCCTCCAAAACTAGCAGTTCCGGTAATTCCCGATACTTTATTGTCTCGCACTTGCACGGTCAAATTCCCATTAGCCAGACCTTTTTGTAAAGAAATGCTGGAAAGTCGTAGCAAGCGAGCGAGGTCGGGCAAAGGCAAATTTTGACCTTGCAACTGCAGGTTAGTTTGCGCTGCAGGCAACATAGAATCAGCTTTAAGTATAAAGTTATCGCTGTTAGTAAACTGACCGTTTACTTCGTAGAGAACGCGCTGGTTTTGGTCGCGAAATAGAGCGCTGCCATTTTTCAAATTTACATAAATAGGAGCCGACGTTTTCTGTCCCACTGCGGGACTCGGCACCAAAACGGCGGCGGTGTTTTCAGCTCTAATTGCTTCAACTTCAGTTTTAAATAAACCCGGAGATTTCCGCTCCGCAGTTGGAAGATTAACCCAGCGGCCTTTAGCATCCTGTTCGATATAAGCGCTGGCTTGAACTAAAGTAATATCTAATTTGAGAGTGCGGGTGAACAGTAGTTGCAAAACCGAAAACTTTACTTTAACTGCTTCTGTAGAAGCGTAATCTGGATCGGTAGAAGTTGCAGGTAAAGTCGATCGACCAAACCGCAAACTTGTCAGAGAAAATCCCTCCAAACGTCCGAGTTGCACGGGCCGCTTCAGCAACTGACTAACTTCAGTTTCCACCAAAGGAGCTAAATTTGCCCGCACCCACGCCTGAGCTACCACCGCCCCAACCAAGGCGATAATGCCCAATCCCGTACCGCTAAGCAGCAGCAGACGCCACCAGCGGCGGTGGGGGCGGGGTGCGAGTTGATTTTTGTCGTCGTCCGAGTTAGTCATGGGTGTTTCTCAGAAATCAGAGAATTCAGGAATTAAGGGAATCAGCCGATTTTAGACAGGTATAATTTCTGTGATTCGCCAGCGTGGCTTCTGCCTTTGGTAGACTCAAAAGTGATGTCGGAAGTGCCGATCCCCGGATCGATCGCAGGCAAAAGGCACGCCCCCACTCCAGGGTAGACTCCAGAAACCTTTACCGAACTTAATCAAAACACGCAACACCACCTAAAACCAAGTCCTCGAACTCCCCCAACTCCTCTAGGTTTCCCCCGCTGTGCAGGATGGGTGGTCAATCTAAAATCTAAAATATCAAATCAAGTCGTCCAAATGCCCCAACTCCTTTCGATTGCGCCAGCGCAGGATGGATCGTCAATCTAAAATCTAAAATCTAAAATCTAAAATCGACTGATTGGTTGCCCGATCGCTCTTAAGATAAAAAAACGGTGGTTAAGAAGGTCTTTAAAACTTATGCGAGTGTTCGTCTTACTCTTCAATGCCCGCACCGAGAATGAGGGAATTCATACCATTCAACTCGGCGATCGCAATAAAGTTCTGATGTTTGAGTCAGAAGACGACGCCACCCGCTTTGGCGTGATGTTGGAAGCTCAGGATTTTCCCGAACCCGCTGTGGAGGCGATCGACGATGAGGAAATTAAGGAGTTCTGCGATAGTGTTGATTATGATTGGGAACTGGTGCCGGCGGGCGCGCTGGCGATCCCGCCAGAAGACAATGTAACACAGACTCAGTGGCAGCCGGAGGCGGAGCCGGAGCCGGAGCCGGAGCCGGATTCTGACGTTTCCCAAAACGAACTGGATTCTATTCGCCGCCGACTCGAAGGACTTTTGTGAGAGTCAGCAGTCATTAGTAGAATCCAATTGCAAAAATTGCTCTCCAATCTTGAAAAGCATCTGCGGTTATCTGCGTTTATCTGCGGTTTCCCTCTAAATCAATGACCAATGACCAATGACCAATGACCAATGACCAATGACCAATAACGCAGAAAACATCATGAAGAATTTGGAAGAACGGGGCCATCTGCTGACTGAACAGGTGAATACCAACAGCGAGAATTTAGACCAACTCAGTTCGATCGAATTAGTGGACTTGTTCAACCGGGAAGACGCCCAAACCTTAAGCGCGATCGCCAGTGCCCGCCAACAGTTAGCCCAAGCGATCGACATTGCAGCCGAGTCTCTACGTCAAGGAGGTCGCCTGTTTTACGTCGGTGCGGGTACTTCCGGGCGTTTGGGGGTGCTGGATGCGGCCGAGTGTCCCCCCACCTTCTGCACGCCGCCAGAACTCGTACAGGGCATAATTGCCGGGGGTGCGGGGGCTTTGGTGCGGAGTTCGGAGGATTTGGAGGATCGGGCTGAGGATGGGGCTGAGGCGATCGCCCACCGTCAAATTATCAACTTAGATGTAGTTGTCGGGATTACGGCTGGAGGTACGACGCCGTTTGTCGCGGGCGCTTTACAGGCGGCACGGCAGCGGGGGGCGAAAACTGTGTTTATGGCCTGCGTACCCGTCGAACAAGTGAATTTTGAGGCTGATGTTGATATTCGGTTGTTGGTTGGCCCGGAGGTAGTGGCGGGTTCGACGCGCTTGAAAGCCGGTACAGTCACAAAAATGGCTTTAAATATCATTTCGACTGGGGTAATGGTAAAGCTGGGGAAGGTTTACGGCAATCGGATGGTTGACGTGGCGGTTACTAATAAGAAATTGCGCGATCGGGCTGTGCGGATGTTGCAGGATTTGACTGATTTAAACCGGGAGGAGGCGGGTTTTTTGCTCGAAAAAAGCGGCAAGTCGGTTAAATTAGCTTTGATGATGCACTGGACTGGTTTGGAGAAGGAAGAGTGCGATCGAATTTTGGGCGAGTTTCAAGGGAATTTGCGATCGGCTGTGGCATCAATTAGTCATTAGTCAGTCATCTGTCATTAGTCATCAGTCAACAGTCAACAGTCATTAGTCATTTGCAATATCGATTCAAAAAATTGTGAAATCTCTTCAGTAGATCTGATGTGATAAACACTTTTGGTTTTTTGAGCGCGATCGACATACTCGCGATATCTGGGAGTCAAATACTTGTGACACAACCAAAGAACGCGGTAACTATTAATTGAACTCTTCAAGAGGGGACTGTTTTCAGGCCAGCCTTCTGGCGGTATAAAGCTACCTGAAATCAGCCGTTTCGTCACCCACCAAAAATGCACGTATAGCGGTAAATCGACAAAAACCAGACTATCCGCCTCATTGAGTCGAAGCCAGACGGTTTCCATGCAACCAAAACCGTCTATAATCCATCGGTCAGTAGCCCAAATTTGATCGTGGGTACGCTTATATTCTTCATTTGGAACCTCAGCGCCCCCAGATTGATATTGAATCTTATCCAAAGCGTAAAGTGGCAAACCAGTGATTTCCGATAATCTCTTGCTGAGAGTTGATTTACCGCCTCCAGTATTGCCAAACACGGCTACTTTTTTCATAGTTCCCCTTTTAGGAATTTAGTTATTAGTTATTAGTTGTTAGTTATCAGTAGCGGACTAAAAGCTGAAGGTAGAGCGAATTTATAGCTTTCAAAAAAGTCAATTTCGGTGATTCTGGGCGCGGATCATTGACGTTATTGAGAAATGCGATTAGGGTCAGTATATATATTTGTTGTTGGGCGATCGCTTCGATATTTTATCAGATAAGCGAGCGCTGCCCGGTATTGTCTGTCGAGCGATTTGTAAAATATCTGTCAAATGTAAGGCGATCGCTCCTTAGTTAAAAAAGCCGTTTCTGAAGCCAACGCACCTAGTACGAGACTGCTGGATACTCTACCCACTTTGAAATTTCAAACCGAATCCTATGCAACCAAAGCCTAACCTTAACCTATACTCATCCTTGGGGCATTTCCCCTGGCTGAAAAAAAGCTACACTGCCAAAATTATGGTGGTTGCATTTTTAGGCACGCACGTTCCTTTGCTAACCTTAATGGTCTGGTTTCTTACCTCAAACGCTTACTCTGTAGAGACATCAGTCCGGGTTCTGCTGATTGCTCTGCTGGCGACATTAGCGGGTACGGCAGTAACGCTTTCTACGCTACGCTACCTCCTGGTTCCGGTAATCTTAACCTCGGAGGCTCTACAAAACTACCTCGATACAAGAACCTTGCCGAACTTACCAACAGAGTTTACTGATGAAGTCGGTACGCTGATGGCAAATTCCTCACAAACGCTTTACAAACTAGATGAATTAATTCATTACATTACCCACTACGATGAACTGACTGGATTGCCCAATCGTGACTTATTTTGCGATCGCCTGAATCAAACCCGCTCTCAAAATGACTCACCCTTGGTCGCAGTGCTGGTAGTGGGTATCGATGATTTTACAGGGATGCGCCACGCGTTGGAGCCTGAGATGTGCGACTTACTAATTAGAGCCGTTTCCCAACGGGTGGTACAGTGCATGGATCAGTCAGATGTCTTGGCGCGTTTGGGCGACGGTGAGTTTGCGATCGCTCGCAGCGAACTCCCCTCGCTGGAGAGTGTGGTCAAGCTATCCCAACTGCTGCTGAGTACGCTGACCAAACCTTTCTCTATCAAGGGCAACCCGATCCACATCACCGCCAGTCTTGGCATTACATTGAACCATCTAGAAAATACGAATTCTGTAGATAAACTTCTTCAGCAAGCCGACTTCGCACTTCATCAGGCAAAGCAGCAAGGGCGGAGCCACTATCAGTTTTATTCACCCGAAATGAACGTTCACTTACAGGAGCGACTGGCCCTAGAAAATAGCCTGCGCGGAGCGCTGGAGCGTAACGAACTACTGGTTTACTATCAACCGCTGATCGACCTGCACAGCGGACAGGTGACAGGAACGGAGGCGCTGGTTCGCTGGCAGCATTCTACAGAGGGTTTGGTCCCTCCGGTAAAATTTATTCCGATCGCCGAGGCCAATGGCGAGATCGTGCCCATTGGTGAATGGATATTGCGAACGGCTTGCGCTCAAACCCGTCGCTGGCAACTGGCTGGGCTGCCAGCCCTGCGGATTTCGGTGAATCTGTCGGCTCGACAATTTGAGCAGCCGAATCTGGTTGAGATGGTTCGCCAAATTTTGGCCCAGACGGAACTCGAAGCTGCGTATTTAGAACTGGAAGTGACTGAAACTGCCTTGATGACTGACATCGATCGATCGGTCAAAATCTTAACGCAACTGCGAGAACTTGGCGTGTCCCTCGCCCTAGATGACTTTGGCACAGGTTATTCTTCCCTTAATTACCTGCAACGGTTTCCGGTTAATATGCTCAAGATCGATCGATCCTTTGTCAAAGATGTACTGTCTAACCCGGACAGCGCCACCATTACTGATGCGATCATTGCTCTAGCCAAAAGTCTGCGGTTAACGATCACCGCAGAAGGCATTGAAACCAAGGAGCAGCGTGACTACCTGCAAGCGCGAGGCTGCCATGAAGGTCAAGGGTTTTACTTCAGTCGCCCTGCTAACGCTGATACAATCACCAAAGTGCTAAACGACTCGTTTCAGTCTGATGCAGCATCTATCCCTATTGCCACCCACTTTTAAGCTGAACCAGTCAAGAACTCGCCGTCAACCCGAAGGGTATGACGGCAGCTTGCAAAAAGCTCTGACTTGACCCGATTAAGTTGGCTTTCACTGATAATGCGATCGTCAACTCAGTACCCATGCCTGCGGTTGAGTTGACCGAAAGCATCCAGGATACAAGCCCCCGGATTCATCCGTCCACAAATAAAAAACGTGTATCCGATGAAACTTGCCCCCCGAATTTATCCGTGGGGTCAATGCTTCAATTCTTTAATCTAAAATCTAAAATCGATTGACTTCTCCAAGAAGTCGGGAATCTGGGTATGCTGTTTTTTAGGTGTTGACAAAAACAGAAGATGTAAGCTGACTTTGACTTACACCCTGCACGATTCCCAAATAACTACTGCCCGACTTAATCGCCGTAGAAGCGATGCTTGCACCTGCATCCAACTGCAAACTCACAGCTTCAAAAGTCAAGTTGGCAAATCCCATACCGTCAGTCAAACCAATATTATCCCCGATCGCAAAATCGGCTATTACATCAGCACCGATTAAACTAGCCGAAGCAGACAAACCTCCTGCTAAAATAAACGTATCATTTCCCGCGCCGCCCGTCAGAATATCTTGCCCGCGATCGCCCGCCAACAAATCGTCGCCATTACCGCCAATCAAGACATCATCTTCTTTGCCGCCGCGAATAGTATCGTTACCGTCAGATCCGATTAGTCGATCGTTATCGTTGTTGCCGCTAATAAAATCATTGCCAACACCGCCATCAATTGAATCGGATTCTTTGCCGCCCGATAAGCTGTCATTGCCGCCTGCGCCATTAATTGTATCCGCACCTTGCATTCCATTAATGCTATCAACCTCTTCTCCCCCGGTGATATTGTCTTTGCCGGAAAGGGCAAAAATTGGCAATCCCGCAGCATTTGGCGGTATTTGAGTATCGGCACTATCTGATAGGAAATAATTGCCTCCGCTGGCTGTATTTTTGGGTGCTGTTGTCGAGATGCCGTCCCCTGTAGCATTGGGTATGGGCGAAGTAATCGATACCAATGTGTTGGGAGTAGGAGTTGGTGTCGGTGTGGGTGTCGGTGTGGGAGTTGGTGCGGGATTGACACTACCGTCAAGAGAAGTCGCAAAAACTTGCGTCCAATAGTGATTGAAATTTTCTGTGCCAGTATCGTTGGCTAAGAAATAGTAACCGATGCCAATTTCTTTGAGATTGGGGTTAAGAATGTTAGCCCGGTGGCCGCTGCTGTTCATCCACGATGATACAACTTCTTCGGGTGTAGAAGAGCCCGCAGCAATGTTTTCTGCTGCTGCTGAAAATTGATAGCCCGTTGCAGAAATCCGACTTGCTAACGACGAACCATCTTTTCCGGTATGGGAAAAGAAGTCTTGCAGTGCCATATTTTGGTTGTGATTTTCCGCTGCCTTTAGTAACTGACTATTTAAAATTAGCGGGGACAAACCTAATTTGCTGCGTTCGATGTTGGTAAGTTCTAAAACTCTATTAATAAAGTTTTGATTGGTTGGGCTTGGTGCTACTTGAGAGGCAGCTCGCTCTCCTGTTAAAATGTCCAAAGACTCAGAATCCGAAGCAGAATTTGGTAGTTGTTCTAACATGGGGATGATAAACAGTTTTAAGACTTGGTTTTGCTGGTAGATGGCTTACCGTCTTAACGATAGTTTCCCCGATCGCTAGCTGGGCAAAATTAAATACTTGTATTAATTCCTGCCACTGCTGTATCTATTTAGATTATAGCTGTTCTCAAAGTGGGGATGTCAAGAGTCCGGCTCTGGTTGGGTTTGGGAAGAGTGCGATCGACTTTGAGGAGAGTTTCAAAAGAATTTGCGATCGGCCCTGGCATCAATACAATTTTATATTTCAGATTTGAGCTTTGAGATTGTTCCTGATTAGTAAGGTTTGCGGTGTGCACCAGCCCGCGGGCTGGCGGGCTAGAAACCCGGTTTCTACGAGTTTTGCGGACAGGAACGAGAAATATAGGAAGAAACCGGGTTTGTGAATTCTTTGTGCGATCGCGAACAGAGTTTTTAGTAGAATCTTCACCAAAAATTCTAAATTAATTCAAAATTCACAACCGCGCAGGGTTGTTCGGGATCACAAAAGCAATCTCAAGATTTCAAACTATTTTCTTGTCCGGCTTTAGCCTCCTGAGCAACTTGTTCAACCTCATCTTTGGCGAGAATTTCCAAAGCCGCCTCTGCTTCTTTACCGCCCAAGCGCCTGAGAGCTTGGGCGACTCTGTAACGGATTTGCCAATCTGCATTGGAAGCGTAGGGAAGCAGCAGCGGCAGCGCCCGTCCATCTCCCAATTCACCTAATGCGCTGATCGCAATAGTTTGGATCAATTCGTTTTCAGAAGTGAGGGCATTTTCTAACATCGGAAAAGCTTTTGGATCTCCCATTTCTCCCAAAGCCGCGACGATGCTGAGTTGCACCAGCCATTCAGATGTACTGCTGTAAACTTGCTGCAAATCTTCTAAAGCATCTGTTAATTTCAATGCGCCCAAAGCATCGGCTGCGGCTGCTTGCACGTCGGGTTCGGGGTCGTTGTTCAAGCTGTTTCGCAGTACCTCTAAAGCGTTCGGCAGATTCTGCGTGCCGAGGGTTGATAATTGGCTGACTGCTGCGTAGCGAACCCGCACGTTGTTGTCGCCGATCGCAATTTGAATCAGTTTATAGGCGATCGCTGGTTCTAGTTGCCGCAGTTGGTTGACTGCTCGCAGTCTTTCGCCAAAATCCTCGGAATTCAGCAATTGTTCGACAGACTCAGGGGTAATGCTCATCGGATTTTAGATTTTAGATTTTAGATTTTAGATTTGGTAATTGGCAATTGCCAAAAATTCGCAGATTGAAAGAGCGATCGGCTCGTTTTCTGATCCAGTCCTGAAACTGCAAAAGTTAATTAAGACTCGGCCGCCATCGCTCGAATAATATCTCCCCTAGTGAGGATGCCGATTACTTTGCCCGCAGCATCAACTACTGGCAATCGGTGGATGCTGCGATCGTGCATTAGTTTTGCAGCTTCTGGGAGAGATTTCTCGGGATCGATGGTAACTGGCTCTTTACTCATCGCTTCTCCTACTGTTTGCCCCAAAGCCTTGTGGAGTTCTCGCTCATAACGACCTGGATTTTCTAGGTAAATCACGCTGTCGAGCACCATGATATAAGCCGGCGGAGTTACGCCGGTTTCGCGCCACATCAAGTCGGTTTCGGAGATGACTCCTACCAACAAGTCATTCTCATCTACGACGGGAAGACCGCTAATGCGTCGTTCGGCTAAAATTTTAATCGCTTCGTTCAAGGGCATTTCGGGTCGCGCCAAAATCGGCTCGCGGCTCATTACATCGGCTACTGTTTTTGGCATGATTAGCGGTTGATTGAGTTGTTGCTCTAAATCGATCATATAGGGAAAGGGCGGCACAAACTGAAGAAAGGAAGCTCTGCTGAAGGGATTCGTTAGAAGGTAGAAGGAAGGAAAAAGTTTGAATGCCAGAATTTTGCTGTTTTTTTCGATCGCACTATAAAATTCTGCCGTTTGCCTCCCTCCGGCGAGCGATCGGTCTGACAAGATTGTTAAGATATCTTAAAGAGCGGATAAATCCTTACCAATGCCAGAATCTCCAGCCCGAGAACCAGACTCCCAACCAGAAGCGCGCTGTGTATTGGTTTGCCAGTATCTATCTTGCCTGAAAAATGGTTCAGCAGCAGTGCTAGCTGCTTTTGAAGCTCAACAAGTTGCAGGGGTGAAAGTGGAGGCCTGTAGTTGTCAGGGACAGTGCACCACTGGTCCGACTGTACGAGTTACCCCAGACGAAATTTGGTATTGTCGAGTTAAACCGAGTGATGTACCGTTGATTGTGGAAGAGCACTTCAAAGGGGGAAAACCTGTAGAGGCGCTGTTCAATCCGAGAATTCATGCGCGTTATTATTATTAATATTGACTTGATTAGGTGAAACTTCCAAGCTCTGGCGCATCTAATTTTAATAGTTATTGTTAAGGAACTGGCACTTTGAAAATCCAAGGAATTGCGCTTAGTTTGTTAGTCCTAATTCTGGGGCGTCCGTCGGCGGTTGCTGCTCAAACGTCTGCGGTTGCTGGGGATATTTGTCCTGGGGAATTGGGGGCGCAAGTAGATGCGATCGCCAATCGTCCCGAATTTAGCCGATCGCGCTGGGGCATTTTGATTCAACCTCTATCTTCTACTACTACTCTCTACAGCCGCGATGCCCAAAAATATTTTATTCCAGCATCAAATGTCAAGCTGCTAACCACAGCCGCTGCTTTGCAGAAACTCGGTGCAGATTTTCGGATTAAGACATCGGTTTACAGCGGCGAAAATGGGAGTTTGTACGTTGCCGGCAGGGGAGATCCCAGCATTGCTGAGCCTCAGTTGAAATCTTTGGCGCAGCAGTTGAAGCAGCGGGGAATCACTCAAGTAAACGAGTTGATTGGCGATGACAGCTATTTTCAAGGCAGTGCAGTCAATCCGAATTGGGAATGGGAAGACGCGCAAGCTGGCTACGGAGCGCCAATTAACAGTTTAATTTTCAATCAAAACGCGATCGACCTTCTCTTGTCCCCACAGGATCTCGGGCAACCTCTGAAAGTTACTTTTGCCGAACCAAAGCTGGCAAATCAGTGGCAAATTCAGAACAATTCTGTTACCGTCGCTCAAAGCGAATCCGAGTTTATTGAAGTTGGCCGGGAGTTCGATCGACCTATAATTCGAGTTAGTGGACAGTTGAAAGTTGGTGGCGAACCTGAATCAGCTTATGTCGCAGTTGTCAACCCAGCTAATAATTTTTTGCAGCAGTTTCAGCAAGTTCTGGCGGCGGAGGGAATTCCTGTTAAACAGGCTTTAGTTGCCTCGAATTATCGCAATTTAAATCAAGAATTAGCGACCGTTGAATCGCCGCCGCTGGCGGAATTGGTGAGAGAAACTAATCGCGAAAGCAACAATCTTTATGCAGAAGTTTTATTGAGATTGCTTGGAAAACTTACCGACAAGATGCCCCAGCAGGAAGAGGATACACGTGAAATGGGTTTGAAAGAGTTAAAGACAGTTTTAACTCAATTAGGAGTAAATCCAAACAGCTACATATTAGCCGACGGTTCGGGCTTGTCTCGGCACAATTTAATTAGTCCAGAAGCCTTGGTGCAAACTTTGAGATTTATGGCAAATTCGCCTGCGGCATCTATTTACCGTGCGTCACTGCCGATCGCTGGCGAGAACGGCACTTTAAAAAATCGCTTCAATAATACACCAAACCGCGTAATTTTGCAAGCTAAAACAGGAACTTTGAGCGGAGTTTCGGCGCTGTCGGGATATATCGAAGTTCCGAATTACGAACCCCTGGTGTTTAGCATTATCGTCAATCAATCTGACCTATCGGCTGCAAAAATGCGATCGGCAACTGACGAAATTGTGCTATTATTGAACCGCTTGCGTCGCTGTTAAAACAACACATTTAAGGTGAGAAAGTTAAGCTCAGTAGTTACACCTAAAAAACAGGACACCCAAAAACCCTACAAGTTTTAAGTTTCATTAGATTGCAGCGGCGGAGCTCGAAAAGCAGCTACAATAAAAGTAGAAAAATTAACACCATTGGGCCGTTTCAGCCTGCTATCAGTCGGCGGTTTCTGTACTTCCCGAAAATAAGTCTAACTTTCCAACTATGAATTCTTTAGATTCCGAGCAGCAACACATCTTTGTCGAAACCAATAACATCCGCCTGCACTGCGTTTCTCAAGGAGAAGGCGATCTCGTTCTCCTCCTGCATGGGTTTCCCGAGTTTTGGTACTCTTGGCGCCATCAAATTCCTGCTTTAGCGCGTTATTTCAAGGTTGTGGTGCCAGATTTGCGGGGCTACAACGATTCCGACAAGCCGGAAGGCGGGTACGATTTAGATACGCTGAGCGCCGATATTGGGGGTTTGATTGCGAGCTTGGGCTATACAAAAGCTCACATTGTCGGTCATGATTGGGGAGGCGCGATCGCGTGGCATTTAGCTCAAAAATTCCCTGAAAAGCTCAATCGCTTGGCAATTTTAAATGCTCCCCACCCGCAGCGATTCTTACAGGAAATGGCGAGCAATTTAGATCAAATCCGTCGCAGTTGGTACGTTTTGGCTTTTCAGGTTCCCGGCATTCCCGAATGGTTGATCCGGCAAAACTTGAAAGATTTTGTGCACAATGTTTTTCAAGGACAAGCTGTTCGCAAAGGAGCTTTTAGCGCTGAGGAAACTAAGATTTATCAGACTGCTTTAGAAAAGCCGGGAGTATTAGCCGCCGCGCTCAATTATTATCGGCAGATGTTTCACCCGCAGCGGCTTTGGCATTTGGGGCAGAAATTAGAACCTGTGACAGTGCCTACTTTGGTTCTTTGGGGAGAAGAAGATGCGTTTTTGAGCCACAAACTTGTAGAAGGTTTAGACAGATTAATTACGGCTCCGTTTAAGTTAAAATTAGTCCCTAACTGCGGTCACTGGATTCAGCAGGAAGCGCCGCAAACGGTGAATCGAGAATTGCTGAGCTTTCTGAGAAATTCTTCTCCTTCTTTGGCTTTGGCTTAGAAAAAAATTAACGCTTGCAAATAAGAACGGGCATCTTGCCCGTTCTTAATATCTACGGGCAAAATGCCCGTTCCACAAGAACATTGAATTTTTGGGGAACGGGCATCTTGCCCGTTCTTAATATTTGACGCACCCTACTTATTTATTAATCCCAGAGCAAATTTTCTTGGATCAGCAGTGCAATCATCGCAGTTCGGGAACAAACACCGAGTTTCATAAAAATCCGCCTCACGTAAGTAGCAACCGTCCAGTGACTGATATTTAAATTTTTGGCAATACATTTGTTTGGCAGGCCTTGGGCTACTAATTGCGCGATCGCTCTTTCGCGCGGACTCAGGCTAATTTCCGGTTTGTAACTTGTGCTTTGCATATTTTTGCAATGAGGTAACGAGTTAAAATCTAATCAATTAAGGGTAGAATTCCGAGTTTCTCTCGAACTTCAGATAAAGGAGTTTCCCAATCAGATGCAACGTCCCAATTAATTAGCCTAGTGGCTAATTTTCCGTGTTTTAAGCCTTTGATAATTTGTCCGATCGCGCATTTTCCGCCGATTAGTCCAACTAACACTAAAATCGCACAGGAAGGGCGAAATACTTGAGCGCGAGTAAAGGCTTGAAGTACCAATTCATCTTCAGTTGAAGCCGAAAGGCCAGTCAGGACGTGCCAAACGTCGTGGTTTCGCTGAATCCAGTCTCCCGATGCGATCGGCTCAAAGCCTTGTTCGTCTAGAAATCGCGCCACTTCGCACCCTAATGTTCCTGCTGGCAGTTGGCGCAATTTTGCCAAGTTTATTTCAAAATGTCGATCGCTCTCAATTTGAGGATTAATTGTTTGAGCCATCTTTAATATAACTTCTAATTGACCGTCAGCCATAATTTATCCTCCCTTCAACAATGATTTAAATTTCGAGCAAATTAATTTGTGTTTGTCACGTTCATTTTTGCGGTGAATCAAGACGACTTTTTTTACCGAGTCAGCTTAAAAATCGTACTTTCTGTCAAACCAATTGGCTATCAGGAGCTTTTACATTTCTTTACAAACCTTCTTAGATGTGAAATCTGCTATCTGTAAAAATCGCCCTAGTGTTTGGAATCCCAACTTGCCTCACCCGGAAGTACCCGTAAAATCCACAGTATTTAGCGGTGATTGGAACCCGCTTACTTACGTATATGAATTTATTTTGCTGCTAATTATTGGAACTTGCAATGAGTCAGAGGTGGAAGCTTGCAGGCATCGTGATGCAGGTGCATACAAGTGAAGAGAGTTGAAGGGAGCTGAAGCAAGGTGAAGTTATGCAGAGTTGATTTTTTGGAATTACGCAGTAGTCCCCATCCCCTGTGGTTGGCGAATTTGTAGTGGCCAGCATGGGGGATTGCCCGTATGTCGTTAGAATGTCGCTCAAATGAGTGACACTCATTTGAGCGACTGGTCAAGTATTTTCACCAACAGCTATAAATAAAGTAGAGATTCATACAAGGTGTTGCTGTGAAAAAACTTTACATTTGGTTATCCACAGGAGTTATGTCATTAATTTGGTGCGCTGCTGCTAGCGCTACGACTTATGTTAACCCCAAGGGTAAAACTACTTTAAACCTGTCAGAAAAAGTGAACAATAGCAGCAGTTTTTACTTTACCAGAGTAGGCAATCGTGATTTTTTGGGCAATATTCAAATTACTCGTTCCGAAGGAGCAGCAGGCTCTTACTACTACAACGGAACTTTCAAAGACCATGCGACTGGCCCTGGCAGAAAAATTGTTTGTTCTGGAGATATTAGCATTATCAGGCATCAAGTTGGAAGGAGTAGCTTGGGAGCCGAAGTTACTTGGAAGGTGAAAGAAGGAGAAAATTGTCCTTCTATTGGCAAGACATTTAAAGTAAATTTAGTAGAAGCTTTACCGCTTCCTAATGCAAGTGGCGACTATACTTCTAGCAATTCTAATACTTGGTTGACTCAAACTGCTGGTTCTGCAACTTGGCCTGCTTGGCGAGTCACGTCGCGAGATGGACAGCTCAACTGCCGCAAGACCGCAAACGGAGCAATTCAAACAGTTTACCGCGCGGATAAAGATACAGTTGCTGCTGAACTCAGGGGAGTAAATGCGATTACAATGGCGAACGGTCAACCCTGGTTGCTCACAAGACAAGGCTGTTATGTGCGCGCTAATTCTCAATACGTTCAGCCAGTTTCTATGCCTGAATAAGTGAGCGTAAGTAGGGAGCATCTCAATGAAAACAGCCAAGCCCACAATTGGAGTTTTGAGGCAAGAGGCAGAAGGCAGAAGGAAGGAGCCAGAAGAAGTATTTTTACCAATATGAGATGCTCCCAGTCCCGCTGTCAGATCCACGCAGCTTACCAAAAGACATGAATCCAGTTTACAAGGAGTATTCTGAAAACAATTCTGTTGGGATAAGCTGTTGCGGGATTTAAATTGTATGTCAAAAAACAATCAAAGTCTTGTGGGGAGTAGGGGTTGGGCGTCCCGACCGCCTCGAATATGCCATTTAAATGCGCGACAGCTTAAAGTATCACTTTACTTGGTTTATGGTTCAGGAAGTTATTGAATATGATGGGGACGGCAGGTTTTTACCATGCACCGCTTATGTAGACCGTCGATATGCTTATCCGTTTCATAATTCAGGTTGTTTTCCCCAGGATTTGCCCAAAAATAAACCTGTTTATAAGTATAAAAAAGACAAGACAACTGAGGTTTCATAGGTGGAAACTTATCGAGATTATGTGGGTTGCGTCGAATAGTTGATTGAAGATTTATTGAAGCTAGGGAATCCCAAAAAAGTCCGCGTTATTTTGTGGCTTCACTACTAAACAATCGATCACTGCATAACAATTGCCATGCAAAGGAGTACCCTCTCATCCCCGTTTATCCTGCAAAACTTACATAGCGTGACAAAAGTTACTATCGCCCGTTAAATAGAAACTCGCTATCGTCATTAAATTAAAATTAAACTGCTCAAAGAATCGCCGACTTTCCGGTCAAACAAAAACGCCACATCATAGCTAAGCAGGCTAAGGAGGATGTCAATCAGAATAGTGGTATCGACAAGAGATAATCGTTAGATACTCGTCATCCACAGCATAAACTAATCGATTCGTATCATCAATTCGCCGCGACCAAAAACCAGCCATATTCTCCCTCAGTGGTTCTGGCTTTCCGATGCCCTCAAACGGCAATCGGATTGTTGGCTCAATTAGCTTGCTAATTCGTTTTAACGTTTTCTTGTCTGGCCCTTGCCAATATAAATAATCACCCCAAGCCTCATCCGTCCATGCTAACTTTCTAGTCATCCAACAAATTTCGCTCCACCACTTTCCCCTGCTTAAACTGAGCAATAGAACGCTCCAAATGGGCCGTATTGGCGGGAGATTTGAGTAAATGAACTGTTTCTAGCAAACTATTAAAGAACTCTAACGACATCACCACGGCATCCTCCGCATCCCGTCTAGTGATGATGGTATAGTCCGTATCTTCCACTACTCTGTCTAAAACAGCCTTGAGGTTATTTCTCGCTTCGCTAAAAGAAACAAGGCGTTGCTGGATTGAGGTATGATATAGTTCGAGCGAGAGTAACAAAAAAACATCAACAGAGAATTAAAATCAATGGAATGTCCTGAATGTAAGTCAACTCATGTTCACAAGAATGGACACAAAAAAGGCAAACAAAATTATCTTTGTGTTAACTGTGGTAGGCAATTTATAGACTCTTATGAAGCTCAGAAAGGATACGTAAAAGAAGTTAAACAACAATGCCTATCGATGTATGTTAATGGCATGGGATTTCGAGCGATAGAGAGAGTTACAGGCGTACATAATACAACAATTATGGCTTGGGTGAAACAAGTAGGAGAACTGCTGCCCGATTATTACACTCCAGAGACCCTACCCGAAGTAGGAGAATTAGATGAACTAGAAACATTTGTTAAGTCAAAAAAAATAAAATTTGGTTATGGACGGCCGTAAACCACTTTCAAGTAGGTATTTTAGGGTGGGTGTTGGGAGACCATAGCGCTCAGACATTTAAACCTTTATGGGATGAGGTAGTTAGCAAATGGAAATGCTATTTTTATGTGACTGATGGATGGAAGGTTTACCCAATGTTTATTCCCGATGGAGACCACCTTGTTTGCAAAACTTACATGACACGAGTAAAAGGAGAAAATACCAGACTCAGACATTATCTAGCTCGCTTAAAAAGAAAAACTCTCTGTTATTCTAAGTCAGAAGAAATGCTCAAACATTCAATTCGATTACTAATTCACTATCTTAAGTTTAATAGTGTTCCCGTTCCCTATTCAATTAATCATTACGATCGAGTCAGATGAAGAGCGCTCGAACTCTATCATACCTCAATCCAGCAACGCCTGATTTTCTACTGACTCCATCGTTGATCTGTTACTGAACCGTTGTCACCATTACGTTCAGACGTTTCACAGTCCCAAAGTATTAACTGTGCGCCATTCTGTTGACCTGGAGCACCAGCAACATCAATACACTTGCCAGAGAGTTGATTTTGGATGAATCCTCTGCTTGTCATTATCCATCTTTGGTCTGTGTTAGGGTCAGACGTTTCACAATCATAAAGAATTAATGGTGTACCATTTGCAGTACCCGGATATCCTGATACGTCAAGGCATTTGCCAGATAGTTGATTTTGGATGAATCCTCTACTTGTCATTATCCATCTTTGGTCTGTTTCAGGGTCAGACGTTTCGCAATCATAAAGAATTAATGGTGTGCCATTTGCAGTACCCGGATATCCTGATACGTCAAGGCATTTGCCAGATAGTTGATTTCTAATAAGCCTTCCACGAGCTTGTTGTGCAAGAACTCCTGGGCTTGCATAAACACAAACTACCGTTAAGCAAATCGCACTGTAGCACAGAAATCTTTTCAGGTTCATTGTTAAATTTCCTTAAAAGTTAGAAAGAAATCGGGAAAAAGTCAGATACAGGTCACAAGTGATATCACAACTACACTTTCGATGCTGGCGTTGCTGATTTATGGTATGAAAGGCTAAATATGCCAGTCATGGAAACCAGTATCCACAAAGCTTGGGGATTTTCAACTTATTTTTTTCTTACCCTGATTAAGCAACGCCCAATATTCATGTACTTGACACTTGTACTACTTACTGTACAAGTATAGCAATCCGCAATATTCAGCAATCCCGAACTCATATCATGTCGGGTCAATTTACTGGTTCTATGGCTGGAGCCTGGGAACCGATACCTAAAGGAAGAGCCGAAGCCGAGCGAAAATTAAATTCGAGGCTCTATGTCGCTGTTGAGCGTTACTTTCGCTCCAGCCTGGTAATGAGTAAAACGAATAAACCAGTAAATTCGATCGCGCCGAAGCATAATTTACTGGTTTTACTGGTTCCCAGGCTGCGTTACTGGTTTACTGACTGTGCCTCTTAACCCATATAAGCGACCAAGAGCCGAAGCCGAGCGAAAATTAAATTCGAGGCTCTAGGTCGCTGTTGAGCGTTACTTTCGCTGCCGCCTGGTAACGAGTAAAACGAGTAAACGAGTAATAATTGAGGACTAAAAAATTTAGATTTCTTCGTCCAAACCATCTACATCATCTACGCCATCTACATCATCTACATCATCTACATCATCTACATCATCTACATCATCTACCTCAACAGGAGCGACAGAATTAGCAGAAACCACAGCACCTGTCTCAAGTTTCTTTTTAACTAGCTCCTCAATTTCATTTTTGAAATCGATGTTTTTCTCCATGTGCTGGATCACTTTGTCTCGTCCTTGAGCTATGTTCTCTCCGTTGTAGCTATACCAAGAACCTTTTTTCAGAATTACTCCCATTTCGTCGGCCAAGTCAGTCAGACAGCCTAAAGTAGAAATGCCTTTGCCAAATACAATGTCAAATTCGGCAATGCGGAAAGGCGGAGCAACTTTATTTTTAGCAACTTTAACTTTCGTGCGGTTGCCGTATTCTTCGGTACCTTTTTTCAAGCTTTGAATGCGGCGAATGTCGAGCCGCACGCTGGCGTAGAATTTGAGTGCGTTGCCGCCGGTTGTTGTTTCCGGGTTGCCGTAAGTTATGCCGATTTTCTGCCGCAATTGGTTGAGGAAGATGACGGTACAGCCGGATTTGCCGATATTGCCGGTGATTTTCCGCAAAGCTTGACTCATCAATCGGGCTTGCAAACCCATGTGAGAGTCGCCCATGTCGCCTTCAATTTCGGCGCGGGGGACGAGGGCGGCTACGGAGTCAATTACTACGATATCGACGGCGACGGAACGGACGAGTTGATCGACAATTTCCAGGGCCATTTCGCCGGTATCCGGCTGGGAAACTAAGAGATTTTCAATATCGACGCCTAAAGCTGAGGCGTAGGTGGGATCGAGGGCGTGTTCGGCATCGACGAAGGCTGCGATACCGCCGGATTTTTGGACTTCGGCGATCGCGTGGAGGGCTAGAGTGGTTTTACCGGAACTTTCGGGGCCGTAAATTTCAATGACTCGACCTTTTGGCAAACCGCCGCCCAAAGCAATGTCCAGTGTCAGGGCTCCGGTGGGAATGGTTTCTACCCTCATGCGAGTGGAGTCTCCCAATCGGACGATCGCCCCTTTGCCAAAGCTGCGCTCGATTTGGGAGAGTACGGAAGTTAGAGCTTTTTGCTTTTCTGAGTTTTCAGTGGAAGTTTTTATAGACGCTTCTTTTTTTGCCATTTGCGGTACGCGGGTAGACCCCTTGCGGAGCTTGTTGATTAACTGTACAACACGTATGTTAGCAGTTATTTTTGGGGTCTGGAGGTTCTGGGAGGATCTGGCTGAAGATTCTTGATTTTGGGGGTGGTTCAGCCTGAGCCAGCTTTCAGCAGGCTCTAATCTAGAAGGTATTCGGCATCCGGCAGAGGGTAGAATTATTGTCTGTTAGGAGATGTAGTTGGTATCGATCGCTATCGGAGTGAGGTTTAATGATTGTCTACAGTTCCAAATTCCGTGAAGCGTAGCTATCCCCGACGGAATCGCCACAATTAGGACAAGCATGGGATCTACAACACATCAAGACACATCTGTTAGTACCAAAAATTCCCGCTGGCTGATGAACTTATTGGCGATCGGCATTTTACTGGGTATCGGATTTCGGTTTTTTGAGATCGATCGCAAACTGTACTGGCACGACGAAGCCTACACATCAATCCGCGCCGCTGGTTTCACCCGCCAAGAAATTGACGACGAACTATTCCAAAACCGGATTGTTCCCGCACCAGAATTGCAAAAATATCAGCGGATTAAACCGGGAAGTACAGAAGCAGACACAATTCGTTCTTTAGCACTAGAAGACCCGCAGCATCCGCCTTTATACTTTCTCATGGCTCGTTGGTGGATGCAGCAATTTGGCAGTTCTCTAACAGCATCCCGCAGTTTGCCAGCACTATTGAGTTTGCTGTCGTTGCCTTTGATGTACCTGTTAGCTCAGGAACTTTTTGCCTCGAATTTTGTGGCGTTATTAGCAACAGCACTTTTGGCATTATCTCCCTTTGACATATTGTTTGCTCAGACAGCAAGGCAGTACAGTTTGCTGACAGCCACCGTTATTGGCAGCAGTTGGCTGCTGCTGAGAGCCGTGCGGTTGCGGGGCTGGCAAAATTGGGTATTTTACTCGCTGGCGATCGCCCTTGGTTTCTACACTCACCCGTTCTTCAGTTTAACACTCATCGGACAGGGAGTTTTTATAATTTCTTACTGGTTGTTTGTCAAAAAAACCAAATTGCCCGGTCACGTAACTAATTCCCAATTTTTCTTAGCAGTAACAGCAGCTTTAATATTGTATATCCCCTGGATTTACGTGCTGGCAACCAACCTGGAACGTGCCTCAGCTACGACAGATTGGACGCGAGTATCTCCCGGTTGGCTGTATTTAGTCAAATTGTGGACTCTCAGCTTTACCGCCTTATTTTTTGACTGCGACTTCGGGTTTGATAATATCTTGACTTATCTGCTGAGATTGCCATCTTTGCTGTTAATTGTGGCAGCACTTTACCAAATCTGCCGTCGGGCTAGTAGTTCAACTTGGCTGTTTATTTTAACATCAATTTTTGTACCTTTTTTGATACTGGCATTACCGGATCTAATCCTAGGTGGCAAACGTTCTGCCGTCAGCCGTTATCTGATTTCCTGCTTTCCGGGAGTGCAGCTAGCAGTTGCTTACTTGCTCGCCTGTTACCTGAAAACTCAGCAGCGGTTTTGGCAAGTCATTTTAGCCTTGGTATTTACAGCTAGTGTAGCCTCCTGTACAGTTAGCGCTTTTTCTGATACTTGGTGGAGCAAAGACTTGAGCTATTTTAATGCTGAAGTTGCGAAAATTATTAACAAAGAGGCGATAGCTAACCGATCAATTAAAGATACAATTGTAATTAGCGATCGCGGCAACGATTTTACGAACATGGGAGATTTGCTTTCTCTGAGTTATTTGCTCGACAAAGACGTGCGGCTGATGCTGATGAGCCAGTCGCCAGAAATCGAGATGCTGAACAAATATTCGGCTCCCCTAGTGTTCCGCCCTTCGGAAAAATTGCGATCGGCACTCAAGCAAAATCAACGCCGCTTAGAGCCAATATTGGAGTATGCCAGACTTTTTCGAGTGCGACGAGCTTCTTAGAGCAATTATGAAAAGTAGTGATACAGATAGATTGTACGTAAGCATCTGTAGGGACATGGCAATGCCGTGTCCGGCGCGGGGATTAGGGATACGGCAGTGCCGTTCCCCTAATGTTCGCTTTGACTTTTAATAATTGGTATAAGATTGAGGATTGTAGTCAGAAAAAACTGTTTGAGTTGTCTCAAGTATCTGGGCTGACACACCCGACAGCATCAGCAATAATTATTTGAATACTTAGGATTAAACGCAATGCCAGAGTTAAATAATTTATCTTCCGAATCCGCACAGCAATTTCGCAATCTTCAGACAGAGTTACGTGAACGTTGGCGAGGGCTCGAAGAATTCGACAGCGGAGATTGTGACATTATTATCATTCCTTCTGTCAGCTTAGATCAGCAAGAAATGCAGAAAGTTGAGGGTGCTTACCACTACGAAGAGCGGCATTTATTTTCATTGATTCGCCTGCGAAATCCCCGCACGCGCTTAATTTACATTACCTCCGAACCCTTGCACCCGATGATTGTGGATTATTACCTGCAATTGCTGCCAGGAATTCCATTTTCTCACGCGCGCGATCGGCTTTTGCTGTTCAGTGCTTACGATGCTTCTGCCAAATCCCTCACCCAGAAAATTTTAGAGCGCCCTCGCTTGATGGAGCGCATTCGTCAAGCAGTACGGCCGACAAAATCTTATATGGTTTGTTATAACTCGACGCCCTTAGAACGCGAGTTATCTGTTAAATTGGGGATTCCTTTGTGGGCCAGCGATCCCGATCTGTTATACTGGGGAACAAAAAGCGGCAGCAGGCAAATTTTCCAAGAATGTGGCGTGCCTTATCCTGACGGTTCCGAGTTGGTTTGGAATGCCGAAGATTTAGCAGAAGCTGCCGCTCAATTGTGGGAACGGCAACCGGATTTGCAGCGGATGGTAATTAAGTTAAATGAAGGTTTTTCGGGGGAAGGGAATGCAATTCTAGATCTGCGTTCCCTGGCAAGTAAAGCGCCTCAAGAAAGAGCCAAGGCAATTGGGGATTGCTTCCATAATTTGCGCTTTCAATCCACAGGCGAAACCTGGGAAAATTTTAGCAGTCGCATTCCCGAATTAGGGGCAATTGCCGAAGCATTTATCGAAGGAGAAGAAAAGTTCTCGCCCAGCGTTCAAGGCAGAATTATTCCCAGCGGCGAAGTAGAAATCCTCTCCACTCACGACCAAATTTTAGGAGGCCCCGACGGTCAAATTTTCTTGGGTTGCCGATTTCCGGCGGACGAATCTTACCGGCTGGCGTTGCAAGAATTGGGATGGAAAGTGGGGCAAAACTTAGCTAAAAAAGGGGCTTTAGAGAGATTTGGAGTAGATTTTCTCGCTGTAAGGCAATCCGATGGGAAATGGGATATGCAAGCAATAGAAATTAACTTGCGGAAAGGAGGCACAACTCATCCGTTTATGGCGCTGAAGCTGTTGACAAATGGTCGGTACGAACGTTCGACAGGATTATTTTACAGCCAGCAGGGCCGTCCGAAATATTATGTCGCTTCGGACAACTTGAAAAAAGAGCGCTATCGGGGGTTATTACCGAACGATTTGATGGATATTATTGCTGACAATCAACTGCACTTTGACAGCGGTACAGAGACGGGCAGTGTGTTTCATTTAATGGGTTGTTTGTCGGAGTTTGGCAAATTGGGAGTGACGAGTATCGGCAATTCGCAGCAAGAAGCAGAGGATATGTACAACAAAGTTGTGAAAGTGCTCGATCGCGAAACGTCAGGCGATTTTAGGTTTTAGATTTTAGATTTTAGATTTGATCCAGTCAGCTTAGATCCCCGGCTTCTTGAAGAAGTCGGGGATCTAATATCCCTCGCGTTTTGTATAGCAACGGGCAAGACGATTAGGATGTTCTTAATCACCCAAACCATTGCTATTATTGAATTGGCCTTCTTGCTTCTTCCTTCTTCCTTCCGTTAGAGCTAATTTTTAGCGGGATAAAGGGGCGTGGGGTCGATCGAGCCTGTGCGGTTGAGTGGCCAAAAACGCACAATTGCCCTACCGATGATATTTTGCTTGGGTACAAAGCCCCAATAATGGCTGTCACAGCTTGCGTTGCGGTTGTCGCCGAGCACCAAGTAAGAATTTTTAGCTACAACTACAGGCCCGTAGGGATAATTCGGAATTTCTTCAATATACTTTTCCTGTAGCGGCTGCTTGTTGATAAAAACTTTTCCCTCTTTGACTTCCACAGTATCCCCCGGCAGTCCAATCACTCGCTTGATGTAGGCATCTTTGATCGGCGGTGGCTGTCCCGTGCACAAACTAGCCGGGTCAGGAGGCATAAATACGATAATATCTCCCCGGTGGGGGTCTTGGAATCGATAGCTCACCTTATCTATAATTAATCGATCGTTAATTTGTAAGGTTGGGAGCATCGAGCCGGTGGGAATGTAGCGTGCTTCGGCAACCAGGGTGCGGATACCAAACGCTAAAAATGCTGCTAAGCCGATCGTCTTAATTCCTTCGATCCAAGGATTTTCGGTGTCTTGCGGAGGTTTTTCGTCGGCTGACTTGTCTAGACGAGTCATAGGGTATTGTAGTGACTGAGCTGGATACAAATTATAGACTTAATAATGTTTCCATGCTAGCACGCTGTCTACTCAATTAATGATATATTATGACTCCCAAATCAAGTTTGTTAATCCGTCGCGCTCGCATTCTTCTGCCCAATGGTGAATTTTTGGTAGGAGATGTGCAAATCTGCGATGGCCAAATTGTCAAAGTTGCTGCTGAAATTGTCGAATCGGGCGATCGAGAAATAGATGCGAAAGGCTTAACTCTGTTACCCGGAGTAATTGATCCCCAGGTACACTTCCGGGAACCGGGTTTAGAACACAAGGAAGACTTATTTACCGCTAGCTGTGCTTGCGCTAAAGGCGGCGTGACATCGTTTCTGGAAATGCCGAATACGCGACCTCTGACTACAACCCAAGCTGCCTTAGATGATAAACTAAGTCGCGCTGCCGATAAGTGTTTGGTGAACTACGGCTTTTTTATTGGTGCAACGCCCGAGAATTTGCCGGATTTGTTGACTGCGAATCCGACTCCGGGAATTAAGGTGTTTATGGGTTCGATGCACGGGCAGTTGTTGGTGGATGGAGAAGCAACTTTAGAGCAGATTTTTGCCAAGGGCGATCGACTAATTGCCGTGCACGCAGAAGACCAAGCTAGAATCAACCAGAGGCGTCTTGAATTTGCCGGGATTTCCGATGTTGCCGTGCACTCCCAAATTCAAGACAATCAAGCAGCTTTGTTAGCAACTCAGCTAGCCTTAAAACTTTCTAATAAATATCAGCGCCGACTGCACATTCTGCACCTTTCAACTGGGGATGAAGCTGAGTTGTTGCGCCAGGAAAAACCGAGTTGGGTGACAGCCGAAGTTACGCCGCAGCATTTGTTGTTAAATACCAGCGCCTATCAAAAAATTGGCAGTTTAGCTCAGATGAATCCGCCTTTGCGCGAACCCCGCGATAACGAAATACTTTGGCAAGCTTTACTCGACGGCGTAATTGATTTTATAGCCACCGACCACGCGCCGCATACATTAGCAGAAAAAGCTCAAGATTATCCAAATACGCCGTCGGGAATGCCGGGAGTAGAAACTTCTTTGCCTTTGATGCTGACGCAAGCAGTAGAGGGAAGATGTACAGTTGCTCAAGTTGCTAATTGGATGTCGACGGCAGTTGCTAAGGCTTATAAGATTCCGAACAAAGGGGCCATTGCTCCGGGTTTTGATGCAGATTTAGTCTTAGTTGATTTGGAGAACTACCGCCCGGTGGTCGGCGCAGAGATGGCGAGCAAGTGCGGCTGGAGTTCCTTTGAAGGTTGGAGTTTGACTGGATGGCCAGTTGTGACTGTTGTTGGAGGAAAAGTGGTTTTTGAGAATGGTAAATTGGATACAAATGTGAGGGGAGAAGCCTTGACATTTGACGCTGAGTAAGCATGAATTTAACTCAAGTGTTATAATTGGGTATTCCTGCATCGCAAAGGCGATTTTACCCATGCTCCTCGAAGAACTAGAAACACAACTCCTGGCCTTAACTCCGACTGAGAAAGCTGAAGCCATCCGGCTTTTAACCCAAAGTTTAAACAATAGTTGGCCAGGAATTACCAAAACTCCTGACGTGTGTGGTGGCGATGCTTGCATTGCCAAAACTCGCATCCCCGTTTGGCTGCTTGAAAGTTTTCGCCGTGAAGGTTCAAGCGATTCTGAACTTCTACAATTTTATCCCCATCTAAGCGCTGCCGATCTAGTCAATGTTTGGACTTATGCTGATGCACATCTGGAGGAAATCGAAGAAGCAATCTGCAAGAATGAGGAAGCCTGAGTCATGCTAAATTTGTATGCAGACGAACAATTTCCTTTGCCAGTCGTCCAATTGCTGCGCGCTTTTGGTCACAATATCTTGACTGTTCAGGAAGCAGGAAAAGCAGGACTTGGGATTCCAGATCCAGAGGTGCTAGCATTTGCTATAAGCAAAGATCGAGCTGTTTTGACATTAAATCGGTTTGATTTCATCGGACTGCATAAGCGACAGCCCGACCACACTGGTATTATTGTTTGTACGAAAGATCGGAACGTAGAAATGTTGGCAACACGCATCAATAATGCTATTGCGGGTGAGGAAAATTTGAGCGGTAAATTGATTCGAGTCAACCGCCCGCCACAGTAAGTTCGATCGCCCTTTCTCACTTTTCCCATTGCCAATCCCCTAACTCGCTATTACCAATCACTTCAGCTTGCCGCCCGTTATCGAGATAACTTAAAGAAATTTGCAAATATTTTTCTGGTTTGTACTGCAATCTTTCCGCCCATTCGATCGCCACAATTCCCAAATCCCTTTCTAATCCGTCCCAATAACTTTCTAAGTGCAAAGCCTCGGCTTCTTCGGGTTCCAGTCGATACAAATCTAGATGATACAGCGGAATTCGCCCTGTAAAATACTCGTTAATCAGCGTGAAAGTAGGACTCTCAATCGAGTCTGAGATTCCTAAACCTTCAGCTATACCTTGAACCAAGGTAGTTTTGCCAGCACCCAAGTCTCCTTCTAATAAGATGACAGTGCCGGCAGGAAGCGATCGACCTAACGCAAAACCAAACTTGCGGGTAGCTTCAGCATCTGGAAGTGAAAGTATCATATTAATCATTAGTCATTAGTCATTAGTCATTAGTCAACAGTCAACAATCAGCAGTCAACAGTCACCAGCTTAAATGTTCTGGGCGCGGCCGTACCAACGCAGCAACATCCCTGCCAACCTTTGAGAATTGTGGCGAATTAAACCCGTATTTTTATCTTCATCCATCACATTTGCGATGACAATTCGCCGCCCCAATTGCGTTACTGCTTCGCGATCGAGTACAACCGGATAAGAATCCTCCTGAGAATAGCGGATCAAAGCTTTTGCAGAAGGGACTTTTCCTTGAACGACTACAGCATCGAACAGGGGCCGGCCGCAAGCGCGATCGATCGCCCGAATGTGGTCTGCAACACTGTATCCGTCAGTTTCCCCCGGCTGAGTCATAATATTGCACACATAAATGCGCGGAACTTCGCTGTTGGCGATCGCATCAGCAATTTCCGGCACCAACAAATTCGGAATGACACTCGTATAAAGACTCCCCGGCCCAATAATGATAAAATCGGCTTCCCGAAGACCTTCCACAGCCCTAGGTAACGCCGGAGGATTCGCAGGAGTGCAGCCTATTCTGAGGATTTTTCCGTTAGCTTTTGTAATGCTGGACTCCCCCTCAATCCTCCGGCCGTCAGCGAGTTCTGCCCACAAAGACACGTCGCTCAGAGTAGCTGGTAGCACCTCTCCCCTCACTGCTAAAACTTTAGAACTCGCCGCGATCGCCTGTTCCAGATCTCCAGCAATGTCGCTCATCGCCGTCAAAAACAAATTCCCAAAACTGTGACCCACCAAACCATCACCGGCTTGAAAGCGATATTGAAATAACTCAGTCAATAACTTTTCCTCATCTGCCAAAGCCGCCAAACAATTGCGAATGTCTCCCGGCGGTAATACCCCAATTTCCCGGCGCAGCCGCCCGGAAGACCCCCCATCATCGGCCACCGTGACAATAGCCGTGATTTTGGCACTATAATCCTTCAATCCCCTCAGCAAATTAGAAAGGCCTGTTCCGCCCCCAAGTGCCACAATTTTCGGCCCGCGGTGCAAGCGGCGGTGGTTGAGGAGTCGATCGACCAATTCCTCATTCCCTTCCGGCATCAGCACTTGAGTAATAGAGTTCAAACTGCGAGTTTGACCCCACAGAATTAACAAAATCCCGCCAGCAATGATGATCGGCCCCGACACGTAATTGGGAATAACTTCCGCAATCCACGCCAAAAAATTTCTCAACAATTGCAATAAGAAGAAAATGGGAGTCATCCCAGTCCAAATTGCTAAACCCAAAGTGGCAAGTACCACGCCGCTGGCACTGATCAGCAGCCACCGTTTCACTAAAAGTCCGGGGGCTAACCACTTAAACCACTGGTGAACTCGCCCGTTCCGCAAAGAAGGGGGGTAAGGATTTCTGGATTGGGCAAAAACCTGCTTGGCTTTAGCCAAGACGCGGAGGGCTTTAGGAAGTGAACTAATTGACATGGTTAATTAGTCTTAAGGGTATGGGAACAGCTCGATCTGACAAATTTACAATACAAGAGAGTTTTGATTGTGGCAGTCAATTGAAGTAATTAGTTATTAGTCATGAGTCATGAGTCATTAGGTAGACTGATGACTGAGGACTGACAACTTATGGATAACATCTTATGGCTGAGCCGCTAATCGAACTCAAGGGGGTAAGTAAGTCCTTCGGCCAGAACCCGATCCTCGATCGAGTCGATCTGAGGATTTATCGGGGAGAAGCCCTGGCAATTATTGGCCCTTCGGGCACGGGGAAATCTACTATTTTGCGGATAATTGCGGGTTTGTTGGCCCCGGATGCCGGTGAGGTTTTCGTTCAGGGACAGCGCAGGGTCGGATGGGTAGACGACGTGGCCGATCCGATCGGAATTGGGATGGTGTTTCAGCAAGCGGCTTTGTTTGATTCGCTGACGGTGGAGGAGAATGTCGGTTTTTTACTTTACCAGCATTCTAAGCTGCCGCGCCGCCGCATTCGGGAATTGGTGGAGGAAAAGTTGGAGATGGTGGGTTTGCCACGAATTGGCGAACGCTATCCGGCGCAGTTGTCTGGGGGAATGAGGAAGCGGGTAAGTTTTGCCCGCGCTATCATGGCGAATCCGGATAATGACAGGGATAATCCAGAGGTTTTGCTATACGACGAACCGACGGCGGGTTTAGATCCGATCGCTTCGACGGTAATTGAAGATTTAATCCGCGACTTGCAGGTGGCCCAAGGTGTTTGCAGCACTTATGCGATCGTCACTCACCAAGACAGTACCATCCGTCGCACTGCCGATCGCATCGTGTTTCTCTATCGAGGCAAAGTGCAGTGGGAGGGAACTGTCAATGACATTGCATCGACAGATAATTTACTGATCAGACAATTTTTTAGCGGCAGTGTTACTGGGCCAATTCAAGCGCTTGGATAGTCATTAGTCATGAGTCATTAGTCATTAAGGTCGAGGGTAATATGGCAACAAAAAGTTTTCAGGAATTGCGAGTTTATAAATTATCAGAACGACTAGCAGATGAAATTTGGCAAACTGTTAAGACTTGGGAGCCATTTGCCAAAGATACGATCGGCAAACAAATTTTCCGTTCAGCCGATAGCGTCGGTGCTAACATAGCAGAAGGAGTGGGACGAGGCAGTTATGACGCTTTGTCAAGATAGCTAGAGGTTCTTTATATGAAACTCAACACTGGTTGAGACGAGCTTACACTCGAAAACTTTTAACCGTTCAACAAGTAAATACATTCACAGCAATCATTAATGACTTAGCCCCTCAATTAAACTCATACCTACAATCTATCGGGTCATCCCCTAAAAATGACGACCAATAACTAATAACTAATGACTAATGACTAATGACTAATGACTAATGACTAATGACTAATGACTAATGACCAATGACCAATGACTAAGGAGGTAATATGCGATCGCGAACTGTAAGAGAAGGTTCTGTCGGGTTCTTAATTTTAGTAGGAATCGGTTTATTTGGCGGCTTAGTGCTCTGGCTGCGGGGCGTGCAGGTAGGCAACCGCAACTACAAATTCGCCGTAGAATTTGGCAGCGCCCAGGGAATGCAAATAGGCACACCCATCAGGTATCGCGGGGTTGCAGTCGGTAAAATTACCGCCCTCAAACCGGGTTCCAATGGCGTAGACGTGATGCTGGAGATTGCGCCCGGTACTTTAGTGATTCCCCGCGATGTTACGATCGAAGCGAATAAGTCCGGTTTAATTGGGGAATCGTCGATCGACATTACCCCCAACTCGATTTTGCCAGAATCGTTACTTACCGCCAATCCCGTTAGTGCCGACTGTCCCCCTGAGATTATCTGCAACAATTCGCGCTTAAAAGGTCAAGCTGGAGTCACTATCGACGAACTTATTCGATCCACAGTCCGCCTCGCTAATTTCTACACCGACCCGGTGCTGTTCAACAATATTAAATCTCTTGCCGAGAATACAGCCAACACAGCTAAAGGTGCAGCTAAACTCACTCAAGATTTATCGAGTTTAACTAAAACTGCCCAAACCGAAATAAAAACTTTAAATCAATCTGTCAGGGGAGACATTCGGAGTTTAAATCAATCTGTAAAAACCGAAATAGCCAATTTAAATCAATCCTTAAAGGGAGAATCTAACAGCTTAAATCAATCCTTAAAGGGAGAAGCGAGCAGTTTAAATAAATCGATAAAAGGGGAAATATCAGGAGTTGCTGCTGATGTTTCTAAAGTTGCAGATACGGCGGACGCTTCCACAAAATCCGTATCGGCGGCTGCGATAACTTCTGCTAATTCAGTAACTCAAGCAGCCAATCAAGTTACATTAACAGCCAACCAACTCAATTCCTTAGTAACAACCAACCGCGCCAGTTTAGTGTCCACTCTGAATAACATCAATCAAAGCAGTCAGGAACTGCGGGTAGCTGTCAGCAGTTTGAGTCCGACCGTTAATCGCATCAACCAAGGACAATTGCTGAACAATTTAGAAGTTTTATCAGCGAATGCTGCCCAAGCTTCTGGTAGTTTGCGAGATTTATCCAGCCAGGTAAACAATCCGGCCACTTTGCTATTATTGCAACAAACTCTAGATTCTGCACGAGCTACATTTCAGAACGTCCAAAAAATTACTTCCGACGTAGATGATTTGACAGGAGATCCGGCTTTCCGCAACAACATTCGCAGGTTGTTTAACGGATTAGGAGGCCTGTTGGGTTCGACAGAACAACTGCGACAGCAAGTTAAAGTCACTCAAACATTAGCTCCCCTTTCTGAGAAAGTAAATGTGAGTACATCTGCCAGCAATCAATCAGTAGACCCGGGATTTCCTAGCTTGCAAAAACAGAAAAAATTGCCTGTTATAGCTTCTCCAACTGCAAGGTCAGCAGAACCAGTTGCTCCCGTAAATACCCCTTAAAACAGGGTATCATAAAATAACTGCAATTGCACAAAATTCGCGCTATAATCTAGTTAGTAAGATGCAAAAAGCGCAACCCGATTACAGCTAATTCATAAGGTAAACCTTTCGCACCCCGGTGTTAAAGTTAGTGTCCAAATGTTATTAACAAAAAACTTTTTATAAGAAAAAGAAAAACAATGACGCACACATTATCGAAACCGGACGCAATCAAAAGCCAGTATAATATAAGTTGGGAAAAATTGCCAGATGACTTTAAATTACCAGACGATCCTGTGGAAAATATCGACCAACCACTTTTAGCTGCCGCCCTGCGAGAAGCCTTGGATCTCGCAGGATTTATCCTCGCTTCAATGCTAATAGCTTCCAATTTTGGACTGTGTGCCAAAGTTAACGACAAAATAGTAGTAAAAGCCCCATATTTGGTGTACGTTCCCTCGGTATTGCCCGCCGAACAGGGAGAAGTTCGCCGCAGTTATACGCGCAATGCTGAGGGAGAAGTACCTGCCGTAGTGATGGAATTTTTATCGGATACAGACGGCAGTGAATATTCAAATAAACCGACATATCCTTACGGAAATGGCGGTTTTATGAGCGAATTTTGCAAGTACCGATTTATGTAATTTTTGAACCGAAATCGGGAGTGTTGGAAGTGTACATACTCTCGAACTCGGGAGAATACGAATTGCAAGAACCGGATGCTAATCAGCGATTCTGGAGAGAATGAATGGGTTTATTTCTGGGGGTTTGGGAAGGTGAAAAATCTCAGAGAACGGGTTATTGGTTGCGCTGGTGGGATGAGAATGGCAATTTGCTGCTCTGGGGTGCCGAACGGGTGGAAAAGGAACGCCAGCGCGCCGAAGAGGAACGCCAGAGGGCCGATCGACTAATGGCATACTTGAGAAGTCAGGGTATCGATCCTGATGGCATTTGAAGGCGTGGGAGGTTGATCGACCTTTCGGCCATTAATCCAATCCCATTTTGATTGCACAATCGAGTCAGTCAGGGCGTTTTAGATTAAAAATAACCACAATTAAGGAGCGGGCATGACTGCAACAACATTAGAAGAAAAATTAGATCAGCCGTTGCTATTTCCAGGGTTAACCTGGGAACAATTCAAAACCTTAGAACCGATGCTGGATATTCCAGGGGTTCGGCTGTCATTTTTAGATGGGATACTGGAGATTCAGAAAAGGCCTGGAAGAAAACACGAAACAGCCAAGGGACGTATCGGTGCGTTGGTAGAAACTTACATGATGGCGGCAGGAATTGATTTCACCCCTACGGAGTCTCTGACTTTAGAAAATGAATCGCGACTGGTGAAGTGTGAAGCAGACAAGTCTTACGAATTGGGTACTGACAGAGAACGTCCAGATTTAGCGATCGAAGTAGTCGTCACTAGCGGCGGAATTGATAAGCTAGAGGCTTACAAACGCCTGCAAATCCCTGAAGTCTGGTTTTGGGAAAACAGCGGACTGTCTCTGTATGCTCTCAGACAGCAAGGATACGAAGAGATTGCGAGTTCCCAATTGCTCCCAGAACTCGATATTGGTTTACTCGTTAGGTGTGTTAGTATGCCGAGTCATGTTGAGGCAATTAAGGAATTCCAAATGGCGATCGATCTCAATACTACCAACAGCAAGATAGCTATAAATTAATTACTGATAGTCGCAGTGAAGTGTTGCAACTCGGTTGATAAATAAATGGAAAACTCATTCTTTTTGCTCGGGAAGATAATCGATAAAAATTACTGCTTTCTGATTAATTAGCCTCAGCACTAGAAGCGGAACGCCAGCGTGGTGCTGAACTCGCATCTTTGCTACCGCGTTACCGAGCTCGGTTTTGCCAATTGCCTGAGAGTAACGGCTAAAAAGTAAGGGTGCGATCGCGCTTCACCGATCGAGATCGCCCGCGTGTTATTGTTACCTAAATGTCCTTGACAAATCTAAAGTTTTGTGGTTGCAAAAGAATGGGTCTCCAATTTTAAATGCCGAAGGGCGATCGTTTTGCGATCGAACTTGGGCATTCTAGAGATTAGGTGCTTTGCGAGTGCCTGGAAAACAGCGAGGCCAAGAGTTAGCAATGGAAAGTACACAGAAAAAATCTAGTGATAGTCGGGTTCATAAGAGCGATCGAATTAAGCAGATTTTTGCGTTAGTATCAATGGTTGGCTTTGGTGGTTCGGCAATTTTTGGTATTGTAAGTCTGTTCAGCAGCGGTTTGAGCAGCCAGCACCAACAAAAGCCGACGCCTGTGGCTGTTTCTCAGGAATCTTTGCTGGCGGCGCAGGAACGGGGATATGAAACGGTTTTGCAGCGGGAACCTCAAAATCAGACGGCTCTGGAGGGGTTGGCAAATGTGCGGTTGCAGATGAATAATAAGGTGGGGGCGATCGAGCCTTTGGAGAAGTTGGTGAAGCTGAATCCCGGCAGAGCGGATTATAAGGCGCTGTTGGGGCAGGCGAAGGGGAAGGAGTAGGAGGAGGGATGAAGGGGCGATCGCTTTTCGGGGAGAAATAGGTATTCTAAAGGATAAGTAATGTATTGAAATTTATGATTAAACATATTTTATTGTGTACAGATGATCCAGGAGTAGGGGGAGCTGCACAATGTAATCACTCCCTTCTGTGCGGATTAGTAAAATTAGGCTATCAAGTTACGTGCGTACAATCCAAGGCATCTAATAGCTTAATTACGCACCAACAACTATTAGGGATTCACCACATCTGGCTTGAAGGTGAAGCTGTTGATTTTTTTATGAAAACCTTTAAAAATTTATCTCTTCAACCAGACATAATTATTTTTAGTAATTCCTGTCCTTTTTCTAATTGGATACCAAAGGAGACGGCAATCGAGCTAGGAATTCCGTATATCATAATTGAACATCTTGTCGATCCTCATTTAGCAACTCAATTTGCTGCATACTTGAATCAGCTATTACATCAATACACTCTCGCTAAGTCAGTCATTGCAGTTTCACATGATAGTTTAAATCTCTTGCACAAATGGTTCAAACTTCCTAAATATCAAGGACAGGTTATTTATAACGGACGACCTCCGCAATATTTTGCTCCTCGTAATGCAGGGGTTCGCGAACGGCTGCGCCAAGAGTGGAGTATACCCTTAGATGCTATAGTTTGTTTCACAGCAGCTCGCATAGAGACGCGCAAAGGCTACCAGTACCAACTAGAAGCAATTAAGCAGCTTATCCCAAGCCCAATCTGGTCTAAACTTTACTTTGCGTGGGCAGGGGGGGGAATTTTTGATCCACAGCTCGAAACACAACTTAAAGAATCTGTTCAGGAACTGAAAATAACAGAAAAAGTTAAGTTTTTAGGACAAATTCCTGATGTTTCAGAGTGGTTGGATGTGGCTGATATGTTTGTTTTTCCCTCCGAATTAGAAGGAATGCCGTTGTGCGTTATGGAAGCAATGGCAAAGGGTTTACCAGTAATTGCTACAGATGTCAGTGGCATTTCCGAAGAATTGGGCAATAATGGTAAATTACTTTCAGATCCCAAAATTGACTCCCAAGCCACAATTAAAGAATTAGTTACAACAATTGAAGAGTGGGTGGAGAATCCAGAATTACGTCACTCTATTGGTCAAGATTGCAAGCAGCGAGCAGAAGAAATGTTTAGAGAAGAACGGATGATTGAGGAAACAGTAAAAGTCATTGAGCGTGCCTTATTACCCGTCGGAGATTATGTATCGCCTGGATTTGAACTCGTACAGCCTGACAAGTGTTTCCCAAATATGATCGCAGGAGATGCTAACAGTCAACCTTGGCCTTACCTGCGTCGGGAAATCCCCCATAATTGGTATGTGGACAAGCGACACCCAACGATAGGGTTTCTGAGTCGAGATGAGGCTCATATTCTTTACAATACAGCTCTTAAATTTCAGGGGAAAAAAGCTTTAGAGATTGGCTGCTGGTTGGGTTGGTCTGCTTGTCATCTAGCATTAGCAGGAGTACAGCTAGATGTAGTTGACCCTCTATTAGCGATACCAGAATTTTATGAAAGTGTCAGCAATTCGCTGAAAGCGGCTGAAGTTTTTGAGTCCGTTAATTTAGTGGATGGTTATAGCCCTCAAAAAGTGGAGGAGTTAGCAGATCAATTTCAACGTAAATGGTCGTTGATTTTTATTGATGGCAATCACGAATCACCAGGACCACTTAATGATGCGATAGCCTGTGAACAATTAGCAGAAGCAGACGCTTTGATTTTATTTCACGATTTGGCTTCTCCTGATGTAGCTCAAGGCTTGGACTATTTGAGGGACAAGGGATGGCAAACATTGGTGTACCAAACTATGCAAATAATGGGGGTTGCTTGGCGGGGAAATGTAGAGCCAGTTATCCATCAGCCCGATCCTAAAGTTAACTGGGTTTTACCAGCACATTTACAAAGTTACACAGTCAGCGGTATCTCAAATAATCAGTCTGTCGATCCTTTTTTAAATAAGCTGTTTCATTATGTTGAAGAGTATCACTCTGTGTCTGATGTACGCTCCTCTGTTGATTTTAGCGGCGCTCGCCAAAAATTTACTGAGTTAATTCAGAAAGGCAAAGAGTGTTTTGTGAAGGGTGAGATAGAGACGGCGATCACTACCTTCACTCAGGCACTAAAAGTCCATCCAAGCTCTTTAATTGCTCAGAACTATCTCAGCTCGCTTTACTGGCAAGTAGGGGACGTTCAAAAAAGCTTGCAGCATCATATCCTGGCTCAATTTAGCAACATACCTTTTGACAACACTCTCACTGACGAGTTTCAAGAAATACTCTCAGTTATCAGACCCTACACATTATTGAGTGAAGCCCGACTGTTTTCGCTATACTCCCTAGCCAGGCAAATCTGTTTAGATAATATACCAGGTAACTTCGTTGAATGCGGCAGTTACAAAGGAGGGTCAGCAGCACTTCTAGCAGTCGTTATCAAGCGATACAGTTTACGCCCGCGAGTCGTCTATGCTTTTGACACTTTTGAAGGGATGCCAGAACCCACTGAAGCTGATAAACATAACGGAATTCCTGCTAATTTAACAGATTGGGGTGCGGGGACTCTCAAAGCTCCACTTACTGACAACTTAGATGTCATTTGTCAATCCTTGGATGTCGCAGATATTGTCATACCCGTTAAGGGGCTATTTGCTCAAACCTTACCTGAATCTAAATCCGCCATAGGCAGTATAGCTTTACTGCATGCTGATGGCGATTGGTATGAGTCAACAATGGATATATTTAACAACATTTACGATCGTGTTGTTCCCAACGGTTTTATCCAGATAGACGATTACGGTCACTGGGATGGTTGTACAAAAGCAATCCATGAATTTGAAAGGCTTTGCGGTCAATCATTTGCTCTTCGCGTTATCGACTATACTGGTGTATGGTTTCAAAAAGAAGATTCTGTTCATCAAGACTGTAATCACTGGCGCACTTTTTGGTATTTAGCCCAAGCCTCAGAAAAAATGGGCAATATAGAATTAGCCAAAAAAACAGCGCAAGCCGTTTTGAAAATTGTGCCAAAGCTGGTCAAGGCTGAGAATCTATTAAATCGCTATCGTTCACAGTTAAATTTGGTTGTCTCACCAGAAGTTTCACTGTCAGCGGAATTGGATGACTTCCTCAATAACTTAAGACTGAGGGAGATTAATATAATTCTGTTTCCTGATTGGCAGCAATCTGAAGAGTCCCTATGTCTTGAGTTAGAAGGTGTAATGACCACTTTATTGGCTTACAAAGAGCCAAGTAAAATAACTGCGCTTCTCGACACAAGCAACATCTCTGAAGAAGATGCGAATCTAGTTTTATCCTCTGTTATAATGAATATTCTTATGCAAGAAGATTTAGATGAGACAGATGTTCCAGAAGTTTCCTTACTGGGAAATCTCAGTGAAATGCAGTGGAAAGCTTTACTACCCTGCATCCACTATCGGGTAGTCTTAGAAAATGAGAACGAGCAAGCATTTGTAGACGTAGGTGCAGAAAATATTCCTGTTTGGAAATTAAATAATTTCAAGGTTGGATAACTTGGCGTTAAAACACCCAAATCATCTTACTAATAAAACAAATGAATAACGAAACAAACTCTGTAAAATCTGAGTTGCCAAACATTTTTGAAGGAAAGGTATTTTTTTATTTGTGTAAAAACCAATTTTCGCATTTAAGCATTTGTCTAGCTGAAGGATTTAAAGAATTAGATATTCCATTTTATTCAAATATTAACTATTGGCAGCTTTCACCAGAAAGGCAAGAATATTTGTTTTGCTATAACCCCAGCGTAAAACCTGACGATTGCTCTGTTGTGGTGGTGGATATGACCTGGTTAGACTCTTGCTCAGATTTTCCTGAAAATCTTTTTCATCAAAATCGAAAATATATTACAGTTTATCTGGACTTTATGGATGGGTTTACAATTTGGAACCCAGAACTCAACAATTTTGATTTCAGATTAAGAACTCACTACAATAGCAAATCTCAATATCCATCAAACTGCATACCTTGGGCTTATGGTATTTCCGACCGCATTCTTCGAGAAACTAGCGACCTTCAAAAAAGTGCTAAAAGAAAAATAAACTTACTTGCTAATTTCCGAGTAGACCATCAGCGCTTAGATTGCGTAAAAAGCTTACTCAGAACTCCCCAAGGATGGATAGGGGTTGAAAAAGGATTCATTGTAGTTGAATATCCCTTGAGAAAGATTGTTCGCGAAAAATTTTTTCCAAAAATTCAAGAGATTATGCCATTGGATGATACCGTTGACGATTTTGAACAGCCTCCCATCAACAATTACCACTACTTACAGTGGAAACAAACTAATAAACGTCACTATCCAAGTTATTATCAACGCCTAAAACAATCTACTGCTTGCGCCTGTTTTGGAGGTTGTCTTATCCCTAGTTATTGGACAGGAGAAACCATTGTGGAATGGTGGGACAGTTGGAGGTTTTGGGAATCACTGGCCGCGGGTTGCGCGACGTTTCATGTGGACTTTGAGAAGTACGGCATTCAACTGCCAGTGATGCCAGAAAACTGGCGTCACTATATAGGAATTGATCTTGACAATATACAAGATAGTGTCGAGCGCATCCATAGTGACCCAGAAATTTTAGAAAGAATCTCAATAGATGGCTGTCAGTGGGCAATTGAAAATTATGGACCTGTTCCTACAGCTTTGCGTTTTCTTGAGACGATTAGTTCTGGCTCTTCACAGCTAGATAAACACTCTGACAGTCAAGGCAATTTAGTTAATATTTTCCTACCTATTCAATTAAAGGAAATTAACTTAATTATTTTTCCCGATTGGTTACAGTCAGAGGAGTCTATCTGCTTGGATTTGGAAGGAGTCATTAAGGCCGTTGTAACTCATCCAAATAAAAGTTACATGAGTTTATTAATAGCTACTATCAACGATATTGAGGATGATGTGAATCTAATTTTGTCCGCTGTTATCATGAATCTTCTTATGCAAGAAGATATAGAGGTTACGGATGGACCCGAAATTTCTATTCTTGGCAACCTGAGTAAAATTCAGTGGGCAGCGCTTTTGCCTAACCTTGATGCTAGAATTGTATTGAAAAATGAGAATAGAGAGGCGATCGCAGAGGCGAAAGCAGGGAATATTCCTACTTGTGAAATAAATAACTTTAGCAGCAAGTTATTTTAATAAAATAATATTATTTACAGCAGATTGCAGGTAAATAGAGTACACTAATCTTTCTGAACAGCTAGTTCGTATAAAACTGTTTCTAGCCTATCCATTGTATAAGTGCGATTCAATTCCGATAAGGCTCGCTCTTTTCCTCGTCTCACCATATCTTCCCACTCAGTAGGATTTATCAGAAGATAAGATAACTGATCGGCAAGATCCATAGGGTTTTCTGACTCAAAGATTAGCCCAGTTTCTTTGTGCTTCACGGCTTCTGGAGAGCCCCCTGTATTGCTGGCAACTATTGTCATTCCAGCAACCATCGCTTCAATTAAACCAATGCTAAACGGTTCTTCAAAGCGAGAGGGCAATACCCAAATATTATGCGTTTTGTAGAGTTGTTTTAGTTCCTGCCGGGATAGCAATCCAGCAAAGTGAATTTTGTCTTGTAAGCCCTCTGATTCAACAAATTTTTGAAGTTCTTGAACAAAGCTAGGAGTTAAAGAACCTCCTGCTATTGTGGCAGTAAAGTCAATATCTGCATTGTGGAGTAAGTAAAGAGCTTCAATCAAAACATCTGGGCCTTTATAGTGCATCACTAAACTGGCATAGACAATGCGGAGGCGATCGCGCGGTGGAATTTCAGCTTGGTAAAATTCCTCAACCTCTGCACCCGGGTAAATCGTCTGAGCAGTTTCTGTGGGGTAGCCTTGTTTTTGTAAATTCTCTCGAATCCAATCGCTAACAGTAATGTATCGATATAAAGAACTCTGAGGAGCCAGATCACAGCTATATCCGGGTTGTGAATTCATCACATAATGAGCGATCGGTATCCCAGCAGCTAGTATCTGCTCTAAAATAGGCGAACCTAAAAAATCTGCATTGCCTGTTAAGCAAACATCTGGTTTAAAAGATCGCAACACTTCCTCTAAAGTTTTGTAATTTTGTACAGCAATTGCTGCAATATGAGCTGGGTAAAAAGGCTGTGCTCCTAGCTCTGTCCAACTTCCCCATAAAGATAAACAGCGTCGCACTGTCTGAGGATCTGAATCTGCTTTTTTATAACCAGTGGGTAAGTGTTCCGTGTTGCTGGTGATAACGAGAACCTGATGACCACGCTCTTGTAAAAGCTTAGCGTAATCTGCGATCGCCCGTTCGTATCCTCCAACCACTTGGGGTGGATATAGATTATTTACAACCAGAATTTTCAGCTTTTCCAATCACCCGATCTCCCTTATGACTAATGTTTATCTAAATATATCTGCCACATTTGTTCGTAAGCTTTTTCCATCTCTCGCGTAAATTGCTTGGCATTCCACAGCGGAGCAGTCTGTCGCGACTGTCGCAGTTTCCAAGATATTTGCTGCCGCAAAACAGGATCTTTCCCTAAACGAATTCCCCATTCTACATACTCTTCATCAGTCCAAGCAATCCCTTCCGAAATACCAGCATTCATCATCATCGTATAGCTGTTGCGAGCGGCAAACTGCTCCCCCACACGGGTTACTATAGGAACGCCCATCCACAGCGTTTCCATAGTTGTTGTAGCTCCGTTGTAGGGATATGTATCTAGTACCACATCTGCAATCCCCAAATTAGCCCGGTGTTCTGCCTCCGAGCCGGTCAAGGCTAAAAATCGCAGGCGATCCGCTCCCACTCCCTCTGATTCCGCAACTTCGACAAAAAACTTTTTGACTGATTCTTGATCCGCCAAACCTTTAATTAAAAAATAACTATTCGGTACTGCTTTAATAATTTGCATTTGCAGCCGTGCGGTATCGGGGTGATACTTATATCCCCTCTGAGCACTAAGATATATCACAGCATCACTGCCAATATCCAAGTGATCGCGTCGCAGCGTTGGCACCCCAACCTCAAAACCATCGACTGCTATGTAGGTTTGAGGTAATCGCCAAATTTTTTCCGAATAATAGTTTTGAGCATCATCCGGCAGAACATAAGGATCGGCTATAAAATAGTCAATTGTCGGGATTTCCGAAGCATCCCACCCCAACCAAGTCACTTGAATAGGTGCAGGCTTAACAGCTAGAGTTTCACAAGTATTTGTCAGAGTGATGCTATCAAGATCGACCAAAATATCAATTTCATCTTCATAAATTTTCTCAGCAGCATCCAAACCATCCAATCCTAATTTATAAGCTTTGTCAACTTTGCTAATGTACCAGTCCTCTACGGGGTCGCGGCTCATTTCAGAGGCAAGGAAGTAAGCATTGACTTCAAAGCGGTCGCGATCGCGGTACTGAAACACCCACCGGGCTAACCAGCCTACAGAATGACTAAGTAAGCAATGAGAAATATATCCAATCTTCAAGCGTTTTGCCGGAAGATTGCTGTTTAGTATAGGCGAACGCCAATGGCGATACCGATCTACATTCTCCTTAGCGAAATTTTCAATGTTTAACTGAGCAACCTGAGCTATTTTACGGCGAATTTGCAAATTTTCCTCGGGTCTATCCTGAAAGTAGGGGAAAAAAAAGCCCGCGGTAAATAAGCGCATTGTCTCACTTGAATTTAGGGATGTCGGTTGATCTTCAAACAAAGAGCCTAAAAGGGATTTCTCTCTTTCTAGCCCTAAAAGAGATTGATCCCAGTAGCCACCAGCACCCATCAAACTACGAACTATTAGTATATTAGCATAAATTTTATTTGCCAAACCTTCCATAACTGAGTAACACAACTTAGCAGTTTCTATTCCTTTGGTGTACTCCCTAATATCTTGATAAAAAACCGACAAAGCAACCAGTAATTCTGGATGTTGAGGCTCCACACGCAAGCACACTTCGGTGAAGCGTGCTGCTAAGTTAGCCTGCTTTGCCGAGTAAGCAATTTTATAAATAAAGGGTATTAAAATAATCAAAAAAACTAAAGTATCTTTGATATGGGCTGTACTAGCTTCTGTAAAGTCAAAGGATGACGGATACAAAGGAGCCCGATCTAAAACATTCTTCAACACTTGCATCAATAGCTCAAAGTCCACCTCATTTGTTTCTTGTGACTTGAGGAGATCAATAATACCAATATCTGCCAATTCTTCTCCTGTATAAGTCTCAAGCATGGTTGACAAACCCACCAAATGCAGGAGGTTGTTGATATCTGTAGGATTAATTTCCCTTATATGTTGCCGAATTGCCCAAGCAACCGAATAGTCACCCAGTTCCCTCTGTCGCTCCGCCTCTGTTTGCAGAATCTGTATTAGATCCTCAGTCCACCCATCTATTTCTTCAGGTTCTCCCTCCGCCACTCCCAACAGCCAAGTAGTCTGAGCTTCAACTTCTTGTCCCTGCAACAGCAACATTAACCCTAACTGCCAATAGTGCGACTTGACGCCTGGTTCGTCTTCAATTGCCTGTTCGTAAAGCTTGGCAGCTTCGGCATAATTTCCGTTAAGCACAAATTGATGAGTTTTTTGCCAATCAGATGCTACAACCGATACATTACTAGAAACCATAAGATCAAGCTGTTCAAAGAAGTTTTTCTACAACAGACAGGAGCAGGTAGAACAATGAGTTCCACCTGCTCTCGGTAACAGGCATGGCTTGTCAGGCTCAATAATTATTTGGTAACTGCTTCCATGCCAGTGGCAGTGGCACAGCTCAGTTCAGTTATAGTACCAGTAACCGTAGGCGGAGTAGCAGTAGCAACTCCGGTACCTGCTGTCTGACAAAGTACGCTTTGCGTGGTTTTTGCTTCGCCTGCACTAACTAAAGCGACCCCCCCAGAATATCCCTTGAGAGCAGCAGCAGCATTAGTAAGGGGAGGGGCGCTGGCTTGTGCTCCATCTGAAGTACCTGTTACGTAGTAGTTGTAATTATTGGTTGTAGTTTTGAGACCGAGACCCAAGGCACCAACATTCTGTCCAAATGTAGTATTTTCTGCGTAGTAGGCTTGCTGACCCTTGTTGATTGATGCGACATACTGCTTGGCTTCAGACTGCTTGGCTTTATTGGCTTGGTTGAGGAAGGCGGGCAAAGCGATAGCGGAAAGAATACCGATAATGATGATAACAACTAGCAGTTCAATCAGGGTGAAACCTTGATCCTGTCTTCTTTTGTTGATGTGTTGCAGGAACTTGGCTTTAAATTCAGTCTTCATAAGTCTTTTCTCCTTGAGGGGTGGGATGCTCGATTTCTAACTCTTATATGTAACTTACCCAGTTACCAGCGCTTTAATATCACCCCAAACTATTTTTTTTTTCAACTCCTGGCTCTAAGGCTCCAAAAGCACATAGAGAAAGACTTCCAGCCTAATCAACAGTTCCTCCTTGACTTCCTCAAAGGCCGTCTACTCACTAACAGGCTCTACGTTAACACCGATCTGCGAGCGGATCGGCAGCCAGTGCTCCACGATCAAAACCACAGACTGTGGCTCATCCCACAAAGCAGCAAGCAAGCAGCGATCGCACTCTCGATCGCCACAGGCGCTAGAGTTGGCACAATAATATAATGGCTAATCTCAAACACCGTCTGCGTGTCAATGCAATTACTCAAGTCTTCCCTAATCCGGCAAGTCCTCAGTTGAGGGTGCAGGTGTACCCGTGCTTCCCGCCATTGAGCCTGGGTCCATTCCGCAACGGGCACAAAAGCCTGAGTTCGATCGGGATTGCCGCACCAGAAATCAAACAAACGGTGCAGGGGATGTAACAAGTCAAATAAATGCAGCCGCTCTTCCAGAGAAGCTTCTGGCAGACTCATCGCCAAAAACGGAGGCAAATCATCTGGATCTTTGAACAAATCCATCAACTCCCACCTCCGCCAAGCCACCATACTGATAAACTCTAAATCAGCACCTCTCAACATTCCGAACACTTCAGGAATGCTACAACCTTTATCACCCACCAATAAATAGTTAGCCATAATCCATCCCTCATCCTGCGCGCGATCGGAATTCCAGGTGCATGCCTTAAGTCCTACTTCATCTTGTAATGCTTCCATTGTTTCCCGGACTATTTCTATCTCCAATTCTCCAGGAGATCCATTCATTAATCCCATTGTTTTGAAAGCAGCTTGAGCGCGAAATACTCCGGCTCTACCATGTGAACTGTGAAGGTTTGTGCGGATGATGCCATCAGTCGCGAGAACTGACTTCATCGCTTGCAACCCAGCAATAGCATCGGGCAAGAGATACAGAACTTCGTCAGCATTAATATAGTCAAACTCTAATCCTAAACTTGGTAACTCTTCTATATTCAAAGCATAAAACTCTGCATTAGCAACCCCATGATATTGCAAACGTTGCTCGGCTAGCTTCACAGATTATTCGGATAAATCGATGGCTACTATTTTCGCTCCCGGATTGGCTAGAGCTAAAACCAAGGATTTATAACCGGTGCCGCATCCTGCATCAAGGATAACTTTACCTTCGATATTAATAACTTTTCTATTTCTGAAGTAGTAAGCAGTTACAAGATTATGAAGGTAGAGCAATTCACTGTTGTCTTTGGGAGATTGTTCTAGGGGGATTCTGGGAAAAGGAGTATTGTCAAATTGCTGGCGAATATTTTCTATTAACTCAAAATTTTGGTGATCCATTTTCAATTACACTCAACGCTGGCAAATTATTCTAGTATCTCAGAAAATAGCCGATCGCCCGCCCAGCCGCAACACATACTTGCCATAATACTCTCAAAACCAGATCGCCCAACCAACTACCACCTCCATGAACACCAACATCAGCCCCATCCTCAAAGTATTCACCCTTTCCGCCGCCCTTTCCGTGGCCATCAAATACGCAGGGCCGAGCTTATCCATCCCCTCAACCGACCTCAACGCCCTAATCGCCGTCTTTACCCCCAGTATCATCTTAGCTGCCATCCTCGGCTGCCGATCGCGCCAACAGCAGCAGTAGAGACGCATCAAAAAGTGCGAGCGCTACTTGGTCTAAAGACTGTGTTTTTGCCAAAATCTTAATTCCCCGTACAGCTTATCAAAACCCAACTTGAGGCACTCACCATGATTCAAATCATACCCGAATTAGTAACCTTCGATCAATTCATTGACTGGTATCCTGAAAATTCAGAACACCACTACGAACTGCACAATGGAGAAATTGTTGAGATGCCAAAAGCAACAGGTAAACATTCTAAAGTGGCCGGTTTTACCGCACTGAAAGTCGGAATAGAGATTGAGCGTCTCAACTTGCCCTACTTCATCCCCAAAGAATGCGTCATCAAACCCATGCGCGAGGAATCGGGGTATGAACCAGATATTATTGTACTTAACGAACAAACCATTGGAAACGAGCCGCGATGGGAGAAATCATCAATTATCACAATGGGTTCATCAGTCCCCCTAATCGTCGAGGTAACTAGCACTAATTGGGGTGATGATTATGCCCTAAAGCTTGAGGCATATGAGTCAATGGGTATTCAAGAATATTGGATTATAGACTATTTAGGATTGGGCGGCAGACGGTTTATTGGCAACCCCAAACAACCCACTTTTTCGATTTACCAACTAATTGAGGGGGAATACCAAGTCAAACTTTTCAGAGAAGGCCAGCGTATTGAGTCCCCAACTTTCCCCGAATTGAAGCTGACAGCGCAGCAGGTGTTCGCAACAGGGAACTGAGGAGGCTGCTTATGCTGATGTCCGAGTAGGGGTATCTGATTAAAGATGCGATCGCCCGCATCTGCTGTATCTTGATATAAAGGCGATTCATCGCTTCGGGGCTGCAGAACAATTAGCCAGCAGCAATTCCCAATACCTTATTCCTCAATCTAAAATCTAAAATCTAAAATCTAATGAAGCTAGGACAGTGGATGGGCTTATTAGCCCTCATCGCATCTTGTTACATCCTGTGGCAAATCAGGCAGGCCCTACTGCTGCTGTTTGCTGCCGTCGTCTTAGCCACAGCCTTAAACAGACTAGCACGCTACTTGCAAAAATTCGGACTCAAAAGATCGATCGCCGTACTCTTATCAGTTAGCTTCCTAGTCCTCATCTTCGTAGGATTATTCCTCATCATTGTACCACCATTTGCCCAACAGTTTCAACAACTTACCCAAAGAGCCCCTCAAGGAATAGCAAAATTAAATGAGTGGATCGATCAGATTGAAGCTCGGTTTTCTGGACAAATGGGTCAGCGACTACCGAATCTTGATATTAACGACATTATCCAACAACTGCAACCTTTATTCAACCAACTCGTCGGCGGTGCCGGAGCCTTTGTCGGTAACACATTAGGCGTTATTCTCAGCTTTTTGCTGGTCATAGTTTTGACCTTGATGACATTAGCCGAACCTCTATCTTACCGCAAAGCATTCATCCAACTATTTCCCTCTTTCTATCGGCGACGAGTCGATGGCATTTTAGATGAATGCGAAACAGCTCTCGGTCGATGGGTAATCGGCGCTTTAATTAGCATGAGTGTCATCACTTTTCTGAGTTTAATTGGTTTGTCAGTATTGCAGGTTCCCCTAGCTCTAGCTCACGCTGTTTTAGCCGGCTTGCTGAACCTAATACCCAATATCGGGCCTGGTTTGAGCGTCATTCCCCCAATGACTATCGCACTTTTAGACTCTCCCTTAAAATCCGGTTTTGTGCTAATCCTCTACTTTCTAATTCAACAATTTGAAAGCAACCTCCTCACCCCTTACGTTATGGCGCAGCAAGTAGCGCTATTGCCGGCTGTTACCTTAATAGCTCAAGTATTCTTCGCTACCTTCTTTGGATTTTTAGGACTATTGCTTGCGCTTCCTCTCACCGTTGTCGCTCAAGTTTGGGTTAGAGAAGTTTTAATTAAAGACATTCTTAACCAGTGGCAGGCCACTCCCAGAAAGCTAGCAGCGCTCGACACCGCTATTCACGAGGAGTACGAATCTATAGGAGTAACACATAGCAAGTCAGAAAGCCTGCCAGAAAAAAAATTAGAAATCCCTAATAATACAGAAAGCCACAATCCTGAAAATCAATAATTGAAATTGCTCGATGATGACTGTTACACCCCTTGACAATCTAAGTTTAAAAACTACTCAAAGAGTGGTTTTACCAAATATCAGTTTGCCAACTTATCAGACCTTATGGGCAGAAGCTAGAGACCGCAGAGCCTCTAACTTTGCTTACAGTCGAGGATTGCTAGAAATTATGATACCGTCCGAGTTGCACGCAAACATAAATGACGTGCTGAAAGGCATAGTTACCGCTTTAACTTAAGAGTTAGACTTGAGAGTTAAAGGATTTAGTTCCACGAGTTGAAATCGCTCCGATTTACCACAAGGTGTACAACAAGATTCATGTTTTTCTATCCAAAATGTTGAGAGTATTCTCGGTAAAAATCTTGGAATTTTTAACGATGGATCGCCCGCTTTAGTCATTAAAGTCGATCTTACCAGTGTATCCTCGAATCGATTATCAATTTATCAGCAGCTAGGAATTATTGAAATGGGGCGATATAGGGGAGGAACTGTCGAAATTTACCAACTTCAAAAAGCCAGACATATTTTTGGCGAATACAGTCTCGCATTTCCAGTTATGCCTGCAACCTTGCTAGCTCATTTAGTACAAATGTCAGAAACTCAGGACGATAATGCTATTGTCCGGTATTGGCGGCAGCCGGTGAGGCAGCAATTGCAAACACAGAGTTTGTAGCTAATTTATAGCGAAAACCAATAAAAAGGTCGATCGCCAAAACTGCATTCGCTCGCTCGACCTCTCATCACCCTAAAATCTAAAATCTAAAATAGTCTTATGCGATCGATCGACGAAATCAACGATAAAATCAGCCAGGGCAAAGCCACAGTCTGGACAATCGAAGAACTCAAAACAAGAGTTCAAGAAACCAGCATTACCCAAGCCGCCAAAGAAGTCGATGTGATTACCACCGGCACCTTCGAGCCCATGGAATCCTCCGGTGCAATCATCAACCTCGGCCATACCGACCCGCCGATAAAAATCCGCCAATGTTGGCTGGACGGCGTTTTAGCCTACTCGGGCTTCGGGGCAGTAGACCTGTACCTGGGAGCCACCCAAGTAGCCGAAGACGGCGAAGAATCCCGCGAACGGGGCGGCGGACACGTCATCGAAGACTTAATAGCCGGCAAACCCGTGCAGTTGCGCGCCCTCGGACAAGTAACAGACTGCTACCCCCGCGCCTCCTTTGAAACCACGATTACCCGCGATACAATCAACCAGTTTTATTTATTCAATCCCCGGAACGCATATCAAAACTTTATTGTTGGCGTCAATGGAGGCGATCGCCCGCTGTTCACCTACCTCGGCCCCCTGCAACCAAACCTCGGCAACGCCGTCTACTCGAACCTTGGAGCCATGTCTCCCCTGCTCAACGACCCCGACCTCCAACTCATCGGCATCGGCACCCGCATCTTCCTAGGAGGTGCTCAGGGCTACATCACCTGGGAAGGAACCCAGCACTTTCCGCTGCAAAAACGCCAGCCCAACCGCACCCCCATCGGCCCGGCCGCCACCCTTGCACTCATCGGCGACGCGAAACAGATGAACTCGAAATGGGTGCGCGGCTGCTACTTCAAAAACTACGGCCCATCCCTGATGCTGGGAGTCGGCATCCCCTTTCCCGTCTTAAACGAAACAGTCGTCGCCAACTGTGCAGTATCCGACAAAAAAATAGTAGCGCCGGTGGTAGATTTCTCCATCCCCCGGCGCGTTCGTCCCACTTTCGGTTTAGTTAGTTACGCTCAATTAAAAACAGGTCGTATTTTGATAGAGGGCAAACCTGTGCGGGCCGCCCCCCTTGCGAGTATGTTTCTGTCCCGGCAAGTAGCATTGGAATTGAAGCAGCAAATTGAAGCGGGTCAATTTACCCTCACGGCCCCAGTTGCTCCCCTACCCACTGACAGAGTATTTCTCCCGCAAGATTTGTGGGGCGCCCAAGTCCGGCTCGAATAAAGGATTTTAGATTGGCGATTTAGCGGTTGTAAATTAGTCTTGGACACACTAATCTAAAATCTAAAATTGGTTCATTCCTCGATCGGCTTAGGCTTCTTAACCGGCTTAGGAAGAGGTTCCTTGGGGACACGCGGTGCTGCTGCTGCGGACTTGATGGTAGGACGCCCTACAGGAGCACCGTCACCGCTGGGCCTAGGAGTAAACGGACGCTTCCCTCCTCCTTTGAAGCCACCGGGCGGCTTGCTGCCAGGGGGGAATTTCCGCTTTTTAATCGGCAGGGCACCAATATTATTAGCCTGCTCAATCATCAGACTGTCAGCTTTCAATTTGACGTGGAAATCCCAAAAAAACCCGATCGCTTTTGTTGCTAAATCTCCCTTGAGTTTCAGTTTAAAAAACTTCATCTTGTCGTCATTCTTGCGGGGAGCTTGCTTGATTTTGACGATGACATACTTTTCCTCGTCTTGGGATTGATAAATCACCTCACCTCTAATCGAAAAATAGCCATCTTCAACATCAGGTTCCGAGGGCGGCAAAGATGCGGTCGATGCTTCGCCACTAGCCTCAATCTCCGCTGCTTCCGGATTCTCCTCATCAGAGGACGGTTCGGGGGGTTTCTTAAGCGTTTCCGGCTCCCAAACTCCCATAATCTGGGCGTGCAAGTTGCCGTCTTCTTGCCTGGTGCGGGGATAGACCACCCACAGGTGTTCTTGTTCCAGATCCAGGTGATTTTTGACTAAACTCATGACTCTACCCAGCAAAACTGCGTCGATGGCAGTTCCGTCGGCAGCTATCAGCATACCCCGGGTGAATTGCTCTTCTGATTGCGTGTAGCGGCCCCGCACCAAACCAACAGCTCGGTACTGTCTGGGTTCGCTGGGTGGGGGAATCGGATGTTGGCGCATGACGGAGGGTATGTCCTCAGGGGCCTGACTTTCGTTAGCGGGAGGCTCGCCGTTGACCGGCGGTGCAACTGCTAGGGCTGGAGTATCGCTGACAGGTGTCGAAGACGCTGCTGGCGCCGGGGGTGCAGGATCATTGCTGGGCTGGTCTTGTGGCTTTGTTTTGTCCTTGTCGAGGGCAGAACTGTAGCGTGGTCGTTGCAGCTTATCCTTGGACGCTGGGGCGTCTGTTGGCGTTGCCGGTTGATTTTGGTCAACAGGTGCAGCCAACGCCGAAGGTACCGAACTTTCGTCTGGTGTCTCAGGAATGGAATCTGTATCTGTAGGCGGATTGACGGCCAGTTCGCTGGGCTGAGCCTTGCGATTTGAAGTAGATTTGGACGATTTGGAAGACCGGTTGGGAGAGGGGTTCATAAAAACTCCTTGCAGCGGAGACACATCCCTTAAGGGAAATTAGGAATAAACTGAAGAAACTGCTTTAAAAACTACTAGCACCTGACTTGGGGCTTGCGCCCGGAGGTCTGGTTGTGACCCGTCAACGCCAACTTTCAACGCTACGAGTGCCGATCGGTTCGCTGACTGCTAAAATCCTTGCGAGCAAGGACTTTGGGAGTTGCTGACCGATCGATCGCCGATCGCGCTGAGCTGGAGTTGCTGGCTAATAGCATTTAGGATATTCAGCTTGCCTATTTTACTTAATCCAATTACCTAACGGCCTGATCCGCCATATTTTCGGTAATTTTTAGCTTGACCAGACTAAATTGGACAGACACCGCAGTCCTTGGGGCTGCGGGTCTGAGTGTCCAAAATTGTTTAGCTAGCATGGAGTTGTGGGTCTGTTACCATATTAGCTGCAAGTAAAAGGCTGCTTTGTCCGTTCGGACTTTGAAGTTAAGAACTTTTATGGTTGCATGGATCTAGTTAAATGGCAGACGCCCCTGGGCGATGCGTTAATTCTTAGAAAATAGTAGATTTAAGCTGGGATAGTTGAATTATGGAAAAAGCAAACAAGCGTCGTGGGTTGATTACTGTCGTGGTGGTGCTGTCGCTCATCGCTTTTTTGGGATTTTCCCTTGTGCCAATTTTAAACAGTATTCTCCAGGCCAGCCAAGCGCAAAGTCGGTCAACTCCAACGCCTACTCAAACGGCGCAGTCTGGGGAGAAGCAATCAGAGTTGCTGCAAGCTCAGGCTAGGGGGTACGAATTGGTTTTGCAGCGGGAACCTGACAATGTAACAGCTTTGCGGGGATTATTGCAGGTGCGACTGGAGTTGATCGGACAAGGAGTGGGCGACATTAAGGATGTGATCGCTCCTTTGGAAAAGTTGGCTGCGCTGAATCCTGAAACTACTGAATACGGGATTTTGCTGGCTCAGGCTAAGGAACGCACGAACGATCGCGAAGGGGCTGCTCAAGCTTACAGGTCAATTTTAGCGTCTAAGCCTGGGGAAATTAAGGCTTTGCAGGGGTTGGTGAATTTGCTGCTGGTGCAGCAACGGCCCGAAGCTGCGATCGGACTGCTGCAAGATACGCTGAAGGCGGCTCCGGCTGCAAATCAGGCGAAACCGGAAAGTGTGGATGTAACTTCGGTGCAGTTGATTTTGGGGCAGGTTTATGCTGTCCAGAAGCGCTACGAGGAGGCGATCGCAATTTACGACGAATCTGCTAAGGCTAATCCCAAAGATTTTCGCCCCACTTTAGGAAAGGCGATCGTGCTGAAGGAACAGGGCAAAACAGATGAGGCAAAAACGCTATTTGATCGAGCTACTGAGTTAGCGCCTCCTAACTATAAAGACCAAATTAATCAGTTAGCTAGTGGCACTCCTTCGCCTTCTCCAGCCCAGAAAGCGAGTCCCGAATCGGCTGCTTCTCCTAGTCCAAAATCGGCTGCTTCTCCTAGTCCAGAAGGTGCGCTACCGAAACCTTAAGGAAAGTTGTAAGTGAAAGAGTTTTGAGTTGTCAGTGAAAAAGTTTTAACTTAAAAACTTAATAATTTAAACTCAAAACTACTCGCTTTCTTCTTAATTACGCAGGAGTTAGGAAAAGAAACCCGGTTTCTACGATAAATCTTGGTTGAACGACGACAGATACATGAATAAACCGGGTTTCTAAGCCCTCGCGCGGAGCGTGCTGTTACCGATTACCAATTACTAATTACCAATTAGGTAAGACCTCGGAGGGAATTATGACCCAAAGCGTTGACCGCGTTGTTCTACCTCCTGCTTTTCCAGACAACACTCAATTACCAGAGTCAGACGGTACTTTTGTGAAAAATTTTCAGGAACATCCGCAAAGTTTAATTTTAACTGATTCGATCGGGCAAATTTTGCAGCAGGCGCATCCTGACGGACAATATGCGATCGGTCAAGACTGCGGCATATACTGGCGAGAAACCGAGCCGGCGGAACTTTGAGCATTTCGAGACACCAACGCCCAGTCAAAGGGGCTATGAATTTGAGCATGATGAGCTAAAACGCATCATGGTGAGGCTAAAAGGTTTTGAGACAGTTGAGTTGACCGATGTGGCTGGCACATCACTTACACCAGATAGCATAGACGAACGTTTCGGTAAAGATGGTGGAATTGACTGTGTGATCCACATTATTGCTCCAACCGAAAGAGGAGCAAAAAATGTAGCCAGTCGGCTCAGAAATATTATTGTTAAGGGTGACTACTAATGGCTTCGCAAAAAATAGCCCTAGAGTTTAACGCTCGCCATCTCACTCGTCCAATCTTGGATCAAATCGTCGGTGCTCAACTTCGCGCTGTTCCAGATGCAACTGAAATTATCATTCGATGTCGTTCCGCTGCGAAAACAGCACACGAACCAGTTGATTCATATGGTATCAGAATCACAATAGTAGTTAGGGAAAATAATCCTCAAGACTCATGAAATATACTTTAAATTTTTCGCGGGAACTAGAGAAGCACGATTCATATATCGTCTACAACCCAGAAGCATTCGCCGAAATGCCAATTTCAATATCTGTTCCTGATGTTGTAAAAAATTTCGAGAATTTTATTAAAACATTTGAATACAGAGGCATTACTGAACAGCCTGCGAATAACACTATACCGAGTGAGGAGAAAACTAAAGATACTACTGCTTTGACAGTCTTGGCTGCTAGTGCATATATCTGTCAAGTACAACAACTAAATGAGACGGTTCTGGCTAAATTTTGCACTGAACTCACAGAAGTGTTGCTCAGAGATTTCAAAGAGTTTTCTTTCTGAGGAAGTCAACTTGTCAATTGCAGGATTAAGAGAGGTAATTGAGCTACGCAACTATCTAGCAAGGTATACGAAAAGTATAAAAAAGGCTTACCAGAACGGATATTTGTATATCATAGTTGTTTGAATATGCAGCCAGTAGTAATTAGGGTGGGTCAGCCATTGGGTAATTATGTAACAAACAAAATTTATTGAGGGCTGACGCACCCTACAAATTAATACTTCCGCTCCTGTGGCTCAAACATCGTAATCGCCACCGGCATATAAGCCAAATCAATCCCCGCAGGCGAATAATACGCCAGCGTATGCTTCAAAAAATTCCCATCATCGCGCTCTGTAAAATCTTCCCGCGAATGAGCTCCCCGACTTTCCTGCCGGTTCAAAGCAGAAGTTAAAATCATTTTTCCAACAATTATTAAACTCCGCAACTCCAAAGCTTCGACAATTTCCGTATTCCACAACTTGCCTTTATCGTCTAAGTAAACCTCCTCATATTTTCGCTCTAAATCGTCCAAATTTTTTAAACCTTCCTGCATCAATTCGGCGCTACGAAATACACCACAATACTCAGTCATAGTATCTTGATACTGTTGTCGCACTTGATTGATGCGGTATTTTCCAGGACGTTCTAAAAGTGCCTGAATTTGCTCTTTTGCTTCCTTAATATAACGCTGTTCGTCTACAGCAGGTAACTTGCGGTTTTGTACGAATTGTGCTATGGTTGTGCCAGTAACTTTGCCGTAAACTACGCATTCTAAAAGCGAATTGCTGCCCAAACGGTTGGCGCCGTGAACCGACACGCAAGCTGCTTCGCCGGCTGCAAAGAAACCGTCTACCAAACCCTCAGGACTGCTGCGAACTTGCCCGCTAACATTAGTAGGAATTCCCCCCATTGAATAGTGAACGGTAGGGCGCACGGGCATTGGGTGATTTACGGCATCAATTCCTAACAAACGGTGGGCTTCTTCCCAAGCAAAAGGAATTTTGCTCATAATTTTTTCGCGTCCCATGTGCCGCAAATCGAGGTAGATAAAGGGGCCGCCGCCACTACCATCAACATTAATCCCTCGGCCGGCGCGAATTTCTATGGAAATTGACCGCGAAGTGATATCTCTGGGCGCTAATTCCATCCGCGACGGGGCATAATTGGCCATAAATCGATCGCCCTCTGAATTAATCAAATAAGCGCCTTCGCCCCGCACAGCCTCGGAAATCAGCACTCCCACGGGATACAAACCAGTCGGGTGAAACTGTACGAATTCCATATCTTCCAGCGGCAATCCAGCTAAAGCCGTCATCGCCAAACCGTCTCCCGTCGAGGCGTAATCGTTCGACGTGGTATTGTAAACTCGGCCGTAACCCCCCGTAGCAAACATCACCGCCTTAGCACGGACAACCTCAATTTGACCGTCTAGAAGGCGGTACATAACTACCCCCTTGGCTTGGCCTTCTTCCAAAATCAGGCGCGTGACATACCACTCCTGATAGATGTGAACTCCGCACCGGCGCAGATTGTTGACTAATTCGTGGAGGATGGCGTGACCAGTTTTGTCCGCGGCGTAGCAGGTGCGACGGTGGGAATGTCCGCCGAAAGCGCGCTGGGCAATTCTGCCGTCTGGGAGGCGGGAGAAGAGGACTCCCATGTGTTCTAAATCTATGACTACACCGGGGGCTTCCCGGGTGAGGATTTCTACCGCGTCTTGGTCGGCTAAATAGTCTGAACCTTTTACTGTGTCGAAGGCGTGGGCTTTCCAACTGTCTTCGGGATCGACATTTTGCAGGCTGGAGGCCATGCCGCCTTGGGCTGCGACGGAGTGCGATCTAATTGGGTGAGTTTTGGCAACTACAGCTACCTTTAAACTCGGGTCAGTCCGGGCAATTTCTACTGCGGCGCGGCAACCTGCTAAACCGCCGCCTACAATGATTACGTCGTGTTCTAGCATTTTTTTTAATTATTTTGAGTGTTCTGCTCAACTTATGGTGACGCAAAAAAAAACTTCCTACCAAAAGAGCAGGAAGTTTTTTAACTTTTGATTTGAATGGAAAATCAAAAGTTAAAATTTTAAATTGGACTAGCCGGCGCTTTCGACAGACTGCTGATTGGACTGATTTCCCGTTGCAGAAGGTTGAGTTTCCGTGCCGGGCTCTACGGCAAGCACTTCAATGTTATTTAGCAGAGTTGTAACGAAAGCAAACAGCAAGAAGGGCAGAGACAGCACTAAAATCAAGCCGACGGTAGCCAAGGCGTAAATTTGGCGGGCGCTACTCCACAAGGCCAGTGCCGACGCTAGACTTAGGAAGATGACTATCAGCCAAACAATGATTTGACCGTAAATGTCGCCAAAGGTGAGGGTACATTTAAGGCGATAGTTTTGGATGTTATTCATTTGATGCCTCGCGAGATTGCTATTACGACTTGTCCAAAAATACTTTGACAGTGCGTCAATGCCGACTGTAAATTTCTAAGTTTAGCTGTCGCAACTAGGTTTTGGGGTTGTTGTAAACATTCTTTAATAAGTTGCCACAACACTTGATAAATTTTTGCTTCTGACTGGGAAATTCGGCCCAAACAGTTCGCGATCGCACTCCAACGCCTAGAAACCCGGTTTTTTAGGGTTTTGGCAGGCTGACTAGAAGTAAACGCGCCAAAAAACCAAGGTGATGGCCACCCGTGCCTCCAAGATTACGAAACAAAGGCATAAGCGGAAAGTCTACTTTTTGAGGGAGCCCCAACTTAGTAAAGTAATGTTAAGCTGCATGGGAATAGAATCAACATTTATCGCGTCCCACCTGTCTTTTGGCCCATGTCTTCAGAGAGCAAATTGCTGATTTCGCGCTGTTTCCTGGCTAGTTTGGGAACGCAGACCTTTGTGTACCGCGAAGACCGGATTCCCCAAGAGAGTCCGGTCCTGGTGGTGAGCAATCACCGCAGTTTCTTAGATCCTGTGCTGCTGACAGCGGCTTTGGGTCGATCGATCCGCTTTGCTTGTCATCATTACATGGGTCAAGTTCCGGTGATGAGGGAAGTGGTCACGACTTTCGGCGCTTTCCCCTTGGAAGCACCGGAGCACCGACAGCAGCATTTTTTCTCTCAAGCGACGGCCCTGCTGCAAGGCGGGGCGATGGTGGGGGTGTTTCCAGAGGGTGCAGAACCGATGGTAAATTTTACTCAGCCGAATACTGTGGGTAAGTTTCAGCGAGGATTTGCTCATTTGGCTTTCCGGGCTCCGGTGCGGGATTTGGCAGTTTTGCCGGTGGCGATTAGTTCTTTTGAGGAAAAGTCGGTACGATCGGGTGTACCGCTCAAGTTGTTGAGTTTTTTTGATCCTTCGGAACCGCTGTTCGATCGATCGGGGTGGCATCCTGTGATAATTTATCAGCGAGTTAATGTTTTAATCGGCCGGCCTTACTGGATTACTGTCGAGAGACAGCAGCAATATCGAGGCAAAAAAGCCAAAGCAGTCGTTGCTGAACTCACAGACCACTGTCAGGGAGAGATTGCAGAATTACTCCAACGAGGTTGTTTGTAAGTTTGTAAGTTTGTTGACTGTTGGCTGGTGTCAGATTTCCAATTCTTTAATCTAAAATCTAAAATCGATTGATTTGAATCATGGCAAATGCTAACAACAAGGTTCGTTTCCTAACCCCCAAACCGCCGAAACCCGAGCGCCCTTTATTTGTATTTCTTCCCGGTATGGATGGCAGTGGTTTGCTGCTGCGGCCCCAAATTTCTAAATTAGCAAATGATTTCGACATTCGCTGCTTAACTGTACCGGCTGACGACATGGCTAGTTGGGAGGTACTGGTTAGCGAAACAATTGCGTTAATTGAAGCAGAAAAGCAAGCCGGAAAGCCGAAGCGGCCGATTTATCTGTGCGGCGAGTCATTTGGGGGCTGTTTAGCGATGAAAACTGTTTTAGAAGCTCCTCAATTGTGCGATCGATTAATCTTAGTCAATCCAGCTTCTTCGTTTCGACAGCAGCCTTGGGTGCAGTGGGGATCGTACCTGACTCAGTGGCTGCCGGCCAACCTTTATCCGCTGTCGGTAATCGGTTTATTGCCGATATTAGCATCATTAGGAAAGATTGGGCGCGACGATCGCCGCGCTTTGCTAGAAGCGATGCAAGCAGTACCGCAAAACACGTCTGTGTGGAGATTGGCGTTAGTGCGATCGTTTAATGTTGACGAAAATCAGTTGCGTGACATCAAACAGCCGACGCTAGTAATTGCTAGCGGTGCCGATAGGCTGCTGCCTTCCCTAGTAGAAGCGAAGCTTTTAGTCAAGGTAATTCCCAAGGCTCAAATGGTGGTGCTGGCTAACAGCGGTCATGCTTGTTTGTTAGAAACAGATGTTGACCTTTACGGGATTATGCAAGCTCGCAATTTTTTGACAAAATCCGAAGAAAATCTGTCATTAGTCAATAGTCATTAGTCATTAGCTATGATTTCTCACTTCTGAGTCAGTCGGGGCAAAATTAGAGATTGGGCGAGGGGTAAAGTTTATATTACAATTAACCCGCCCTGACACTCCTTAGTAAGTCCCCGAAGACAAGCCACTAAGGACTAATAACTAATGACTACTGACTAATTAAGATTTAGCCATTTTTGAGCGTTAAGTCGCTGGACGACGCCAAACACCATGAGGTCTAGTGTCACCTTGCGCTCATCTATCAAAAAAGGCTCTAAAGTGCTAGTTTTGGTATTATTTTCAGCGCAGGAAAACGCCCTTTGACTTTGAATATTTTCTTGAGGAAAATACAGGTTAAATTGGCGCTGACCTTCTTGAAATTTACCAATTACCTGCCAGCAATCACCGGCGGAGCTCATGCCGGCAATGGGGAGTTTTTGCTTTGCCAAACTCACCTCTAAATCCTTAACGCCCTGCTTAGTCAAAGCAGTTTGCAAAGCCGGCAAATAATCTTGTTGAATAAATTCCGCAAATGGCTTGTCTTCAACAGCAGGTGCTTTTTCCTTTTTAGCTTTAGCTGGGGGATTGTCGCCTTCGGCCTTAGCTGGGGGCTTTTTAGCAGCCGGCTGAGGCTTGTCAGTGCTGGGAAAGTCGCTTGTCTCGGGTACGTCGGAACTCGGGGCATTCTCGATCGAAGCACTGGGAGTTTCCGATTCTCCAGCAGTAGGATTTTGGGGTTCTTCTGGCATTAACGCTTCCTTTTAAAAGTGATCGGTAAAAGGAGTTGTGAGTGCAGATGCGGGCGATCGACTTTTTTGATCGCGGACACTTTTGAGCGAAAACCAACCTGAGAAAATGGCTAGTCAAAAAAATTTGAACTCAAAACACTCTCAGAGGGCGATCGCCCGCCAATATCACAACTCCTTTGGTTATTCTAAATCTCAGCGACAGCTCGTTCAATCAAACGGCGGGCGAGAGTTTGAATACCGGTGTGTTCGTAGTAGTTGGTAGTCATGTCGAGGAATGCGCCCACGTAGTCCACCTTGTCAGCAGAAATTTCCACAAAACTCTGCAAGTGGCCAAGTACGTTTTGGGGAGTCAAACCTCGATCGCTCACAAAAGAGCTCATCCAGCCAGAAACCGAGTTAAAGCTTTCGCCGATAAAGCCGAGTTGGCCAGCGGGAGAGCCCCCTGGAATCATGCCACCGATCGACTTAAATGCCTGATTATCTTGCAAATCGTTCGGGGAGAGCTTTTGAATCCAAGACTGAGTTGCCATGATAAAGTCCGGGCCCAGGGGAATCAAACCGTCAAAACAAACCAAAGCAGCCATCCGCATCAGGGATTCGCCGCCGTAGTCGCCCAAGGAAGCAGCAAAATCGCCAATGCTGTCGCCGGGAAGGCCGTTAATTTGGCAAAAAGCTAGTAACTCAACGACTAACTTTAAAGAAAGGTCGATCGTCTGAGCTTTTTCGGGCTTGGGGGTGAGATTGCCGAGCATCGATAAAAACGGCACATTTTGGGAGACTTTGTTAGCGAGGGCGGCACTACCCAAAGCCTTGTCCGCATTGTCAATAGTTTGGTAAAGCCACAGAGCACGCTGGTAGCCCTCAGATTTATCGTTGTAGAGGTAGATGGCGCGATCGCCAATTTGCTGAATCAGTTCTTCGTCAGTTTCGCCAGTAACGGTGCGAATGGTATTTTCAAAGCCAACTAAATTGTTCCACTCACCGGGAACCACAAAGTCAAGCGCTCGCAGGGCTTTGACAGTCATATTGTCTTGAGGCAGTTGATCGACTAATTCAAAGACTGTTTTGCTCACAAAAAACTCCTTTTGCTGGAACTGGAATCAAAGGTATTACTTTTGGCAGATGCCAAGAACTTCACAGTCTCATTCTGGCAGACTTAATTCTAATAGCGCCAGACTGGAGTCGGGCGCGGAGTGTGACAAAAGAGATTGCTACTTGAGGCGTGCGAGACCGCCGAGGTTAAATTTTGACAGCCAAGCTTCGCGCTCGCTAGCGGTAAAAGAGGGATTGCGGGATTGAACTTTCACCTGATAGCGATTTGCCACTAAAACAGCAGTGATATTAGCACCCTGATTAACAGCGGGATAGCCACTGATTTGCTTGGTACTTTGCTGGAATTTTGCACCTGCGCTGGGGTTGCCGGCGATGTCGTTAATCGAGAGAACCGCGACATTTTTACCGCCTTTGTTCAGCTTAGCTTCAGCAAAACCGGATTTTTCTTGAGCAAAAACGCGATCAAATCCACCGCCCGAAGCCGGGAAGTATTTATTTAACTTACCGCCTGCAACTGCCTTCTTGGGAAGGTTTTGATTACTAGCACTTGATTTATCAGCAGTTGTCTGCTTGGCTTTACCAGGTTTTTGGGTGCTTTCCACCTGGGCTTTGTCCCAGCGGGAGGGGGCTTGGGTTTGACTGCAGGCGGTCACTAACAGCAGTACCGAGATCAGGAATGGAGCTAAGATGCGGCGTGCTGGGAAAAATTGCATCGCTGTCTCCTCATTAGTAGGTTTCCATAACAATTGTGGCTCAGAATTTGGCAATTTGTGTGCTCTGAGCGGATGATTTGTCTTATTGGCAAAAAAATCCTCTGCCTGCCGACAGAGGATTTTTTTGCAATTACGAGTTCAGAAGGAAGAAAACTGAAAGATTGCTCTACAGATAAATTCTGGAGATGGGGGTAAAGAAACTAAGTTTTCTGATAGCCAGCAATCTCAAAACAATTTTTGCTGATTTTCCCTAGATTTATCTAGAAATTTCAGAGCAATTATTCGTCAATTGTCTTACTTCGGCTTTCCAACTTAGCTCTTACTTTAGGGGTAAGGCTCAGGCGTCGCTTTCAATGTAGATAAACAACAAACCCATTACCACAACCGGCATCAGCCAGGTAATTAGCGGAATCAAAATCCAAGGCAAGAAAGAAGCAGCGTAGGAACCTGTCATATCAAATTCTCCAAACTAAAGTTAGTGTGTTCCAACAGGGATATTTGGGAGTGAAGCCTAATTGTTGACTAAACCCCGGAAAATGGCATCGATGCCGTTAAAGTTTTCGAGTAAGAAGTAGGCAACAAAGACGCCGCCCATCCCGCCAATGAAGAAACCACCGGTAAACTGGCTCCACCCTTCAGCATTTCTGAGGGCATCAGGGGTCATGGGATTAGCGCTAGGGTAGCTGGTGTTGTCTTGTTTGAAAGAGACTAAACCGTAAGCAGACATACCTAGTGTGCCAAGCAGAACTAAGACGAGGGCTGTATATAATCCGCCGAGATTAGCTGCTTCTGGATAATCCCGCAGGGGTCCGAAGACGATTTGGGGGCCGACAAGGAAATAGCCGTGTGCCAAACCAATTTCTAGGCCTCGAATTAGGGGCGAGAGTCCTTTGCGGTAAGCGGGCAAGTTCCCAATGAATGCTTTTGTGAAATCAGAAGCACTGATGGGAGTTGCTAGATGACCCGTGAAGGGGTCGCCGTTAAAGGGTTTAATAAGCTCTGCATCTCTGGGATCGGCCATATTCTGTTTGTCCTCGCAGTGTAATAAAGTTGAGGCGTTCAAGTCATATTTTACGCAGGGACGTGTTTCCTATTTACATAATTAACGGCGAGCTTTAGAAAAGTTCACTATTCTTTAGTTTTTGGAAGAATTTTTCTTTTGCCTCTTATACCAGAAAGCGAGTCGATCGGGCGACACTCCCAGGAAATAAGCGATGATTACTATTTGATTAATGGCGGTGGTTTCGATCACCCCAAGCTGCTGCCAGCGACGGGCGGATGTCAGCACTGGCTGGGGTACTATTTCGATGCGGCCTTGTTTTTTCAATCGGCGCACGAATTCAAAGTCTTCCATGAGGGGCAAGCCGGGAAAACCGCCGATTTTGTCAAAGGTAACTGCGTGGAGGAAAATAGCTTGGTCGCCGTAGGGCATTTGCAAAAAGTTCGATCGCCAGTTTACCCCTCTCTCTACCAGCCGGAGGCTGAGCCTGGGGGCGTCAATCTTGAGTTCAAAGGCCCCCGCGACTGCGGAGGGGTTAGCTAGTACCCGACGCGCGCTTGAGTCGTACCCGAGAGGCAAAAGAGTGTCTGCGTGGAGAAACAGTAGGATATCTCCAGTAGCAGCAGCAGCACCTGCATTCATTTGGGTGGCACGGCCTGGGGCGGTGGAGAGAACTCTGACGCCAAAAGATTTTGCTATATCTGTAGTACCGTCGCTGCTGCCGCCGTCGGCGACAATTATTTCCACATTTTTGGCCTCAAGGGCGGTGGAGATGACTCGGGCAATTGTAGGTGCTTCGTTTAAGACTGGAATGATAATGGAAATTTTGAGATAGGGATTTTCTGGCGACATACAGAAATAAGCAGCCCATGAGAGAGAGCGAGTTTTGTCCAAAGCTGATTTTGCCGATTTCTGACCCCAGGAGCCCCCGTACATTTGGCCTTAACGTGGGAGAGTTTTGTAAAAAACAAGCTCTTAGTTGCTCATTTTTTACACCGGGCCCGCGCCTACATTGGGCTTTCCTGTGGCAGGGCGGGTTTTGTACAAAGCTGATCTGTTAGTTGCTAATTTAGTTGGTAATTTTCCGCTGCTTCTCGCGCCTGGGACTATTGTCCCAAGCGCTGTCTAACTGCTACTGAGATTCAGCATTTGGTTAGACAAATACAATTACTATATTATGACCTTCTGGTTTCAGAATCAAGTAGTTTTATCTAATTAAATATGACACTTGCTAATATTTCAAATAGATTAAATAGAGTTTAGTTATTTCAATATATTAATATCTAAACCGAGGAGGTCTTCGGGTCGATCAATATCTGCCAGAGTTGGAAGATAAGCAATATTGAGGTCGAGCTTTTGGGCGATAGCCCGCGTACCAGCCAATACTTGACTGGTTCCCCAGTGAATTCCACCGAATAATTCCGGTATCAATCGCCGTAGCCCGATCAGATAATAACCTCCGTCTTTTGCCGGGCCCAAAACTAAATCGTGCTGGCTCAATTCCTCAAAAGCTTGTGCCATGATTTCTGCTTTCAAACCAGGGCAATCAGTGCCGATAATTGCAGTTTTCTCAACCCCGGAATTAAAAGAGTTTTGAAATGCTGCTGTCATTCTTGCGCCCAAATCACCGTCTCTTTGATTTTGAAAAATAATCTCATTTCCCAACCACTCTTCCATCAGTTGTTTGCTGCCGCCGGCTCGGTGAACTTCTACCGATAATTGGCGGGATTTTTGCAGAGAGAGAGCGCACGCGATCGTCCGTTGGGCCATCAAGCGGTGAAGGTTGGCAGCACCTGTTTTTCCCAGTACCGGAATAAGTCGAGTTTTGGTTGTTCCCGGTTCGGGATAGCGAGTGAAAACAATCAGTTTTTCTGGCATCATTATTTATTGGTGATAAGTTTTAAAGGAATGAAGTGCTGAGGATGACAAAGAGTTAACCACTGCTTCACGAATTATCGATTAATGGTGGTGGGTTAGGCAATGACTTAATTTAATCGCCGCGCCGAACCCAGCCTACAATGTATTTACTTAAAAGTAGCCAGCGGTTAGCTCATTTCTAGCATTCGCTGGATGGGCTGCAAAGCGGCTAGTTGAATATCTAGGGGCATGGTAATTTCAGGGGTTTGATTTTTTAGCGAGAGATACAATTTTTCCAAGGTATTTAATCTCATGTGCGGGCATTCGTTGCAAGCGCAGTTATTATTGGTTGAAGGAGCGGGAATAAAGCGTTTGTGCGGAGCTTGCTTTTGCATTTGGTGAATGATTCCCGGTTCAGTCGCGACAATAAAAGCTTGGCTGGAACTAGCTTGAGAATATTTGAGCAAAGCAGTGGTAGAGCCGATGTAATTGGCGTGCTGCAGCACGGGAGGTTCGCATTCTGGGTGGGCAATTATTTCCGCTTCGGGATTTTCGATTTTGAGTTGAACTATCTTTTTTTCTGAGAAGTTTTCGTGGACGATGCAGGCTCCTTGCCAAATCTCCATGTTTCTGCCTGTTTGTTCCATGACGTAGCGGCCGAGATTGCGATCGGGCCCAAAAATTATCGGCTGATTTTCGGGAATTTGGTTAACAATTTTAACAGCGTTAGAACTGGTGCAAATTATATCGCTCATTGCCTTAATTGCGGCGGTACAATTAATGTAGGAAATTACTAAATGTCCTGGTCGATCGGCTTTGAAAGCTGCAAAGGCTTCGGGAGGGCAACTGTCGGCGAGGGAACACCCAGCATTTAAGTCTGGCAACAATACTAATTTGTCGGGATTGAGAATTTTTGCGGTTTCGGCCATGAAATGAACTCCGGCAAAAACTATCACATCGGCGCTGGTGTTGGCGGCTTTGCGGGCAAGTTCTAGGGAGTCGCCAATGAAGTCTGCGATGTCTTGAATGTCCGAGTCTTGGTAATAGTGGGCGAGAATGACGGCGTTTAACTCTTGTTTGAGGGCGTTAATAGCTGCAAACAAGTCGTTGGGCAGTCGGGTTTGAGTAAAGTTCGGAGCAGGTGCGGTGGTAAACACAGTTAGAATATTCCGGGGAAGGTGGCGAAGAGAGCTAAAGTGTATTTTGAATTATAGTTGAATTCACCAAAAAGTGCTGGCTGTTCAGTGGAGCCAATCTAAAATTTAAAATCTAAAATCCAAAATATGCTGCGGGAGAGTGCAAAAATTGGTCGCTGTTTCTTATGCTGAGTAAGAAGGGGCTAGGGATCGATCGCACATAACAAATCACATGAATAAAGCTAAATCTATCAAAATTGCGGTGGTGGGGGACGTTCACGATCGCTGGGAAGCGGAAGACGGCGAGGCCCTGAAGCATCTGGGCGTTGATTTGGTGCTGTTTGTGGGGGATTTTGGCAATGAGTCGGTGGAGGTGGTGCGGGCGATCGCCCAATTGGACATTCCGAAAGCAGCGGTGTTTGGGAACCACGACGCTTGGTACACTGCGACAGAGTGGGGCCGCAGTCAGTGCCCTTACGATCGCACTCAAGAAAATTGGGTGAAACAGCAGTTAGATTTAATGGGAGAAGCTCACGTCGGTTACCGGAAACGGGATTTTCCAGAATTGGGCGTAACTGTGGTGGGAAGCCGCCCGTTTACTTGGGGGGGTTCGGAGTGGAAGTACGCGGATTTTTACTCGGAATGGTTTGGGGTAGAAAGTTTTGAGGAGTCGGCGCGACGCATAGCAGCGGCTGCGGCGGAGGCCGATTGCGAAAATGTGATTTTTTTGGGTCACACGGGTCCGACGGGGTTGGGAGAGGCTCCTGAAGACCCCTGCGGGCGAGATTGGAAGCCCCTAGGAGGGGATTGGGGCGACCCGGATTTTGCGGACGCGATCGATCGAACTCGGAGTTCTGGGAAGCACATACCTCTGGTAACTTTTGGTCATATGCACCACAAACTGCGGCACACGAAGCACGAGTTGCGGAAGTCGCTGGAGGTGAGTGCGGAGGGTACGGTGTATTTGAATGCGGCCAGCGTACCGCGAATTGTGGAGAAAGAGTGCTCGAAACTGCGGAATTTCTCGATCGTCCTGCTGGAAAATGGATCGGTGTCGGAAGTATCTCTGGTATGGGTAGGGCAAGATTTCGGGGTAGAAAGAGAACAAATTCTTTATCGGCGCACAGAATCGGCGGCTATTTGTAGTTAGAGACAATTGCTGGTATGATAAAATTTATGCGCCGGGAGAGGTGGCAGAGTGGTCGAATGCGCCTGACTTGAAATCAGGTGAACCGCAAGGTTCCGTGGGTTCAAATCCCACCCTCTCCGTTTAACAATTCTCTTGTTGGTTAAGGGTTTCAGATTCACTATCCCCTCAATAGTTCCCTTTTCCGCTCATATTTGGCTCACTCGTGGTATTTCCCAACAAAAAAACACCCCCGCAGGGGTGCTGTTGCTTACCAGATAATTTGTCTAGCCAACTGACTTAACTAAACCCTTCCTCATCCGCTGGGTCGCCGTAGGGGTCTTCGCTGGCAGGGGTCACGTTGCCGAACTGTCCCGCATCCGCTACGTAGGAGTCTGCCGGGTCGCCGTAGGGGTCTTCGCTGGCAGGGGTCACGTTACCGAACTGTCCCGCATCCGCGTAGTCTGCCGGGTCGCCGTAGGGGTCTTCGCTGGCAGGGGTCACGTTGCCGAACTGTCCGGGATTTGAGGGATCTTCGTAATTGCCATCAGGATCGACTTGCTCGCTGTCTGGCCCGACGATCGCATCTTTTAACTTCCGAAAAAATCCGTCTACCATGATAAAGTTCCTCTTTTTTATGTGGTGAAAAACTGCTGTTTTAGATTAAGAATCCCAGATTTAAGGGAAAATCTCTCATCGGTAATCTAAAATCTCAAATGGTTAGGCTACTGTGCCGGAACTGGAGCTGTAGCTTCCGGCAAGCCTGTGAGGTCACGACCGGTATTTTGGTTATTGTACCCCTGGAATTCCCGGTAACGCCCTGCTTCGGACTCCGGAACTTTAATTCCTTCAGGCGGGGGCGTTACCCAGTGAGGGCGATTCTGGGCATCGCGGTAGTAAACGCGACCATTTTTGGAAAGGTAATATTTTCCCTGTGGCCCCTTATCTTGCTTGTTTTGGTGCTGGCGGTAGAGGTAGTAAAGGGCGGCTGCTCCGACTAATGTAATCCCTACTTTTTGAGCATTGCTCAGTCCTTTTTTCGCTTGTGGCCTAGGAGCGGAACCCGGATTAGTTTGCACTCGTCCAGCCCGAGTGTTGTCAACAGGAGGCGGGGGAGCGGAACTTTCCTGACTAGAACCGCAAGCACTCATAAACGGAAAGGTCAGCAGCGTTGTCAGCAGCAGAGCCATGAAGCGCGATCTTTTGGGTTCGGATTTGATTGTGTTCATTGCCGCTCCGAATTGTCGGGATTATAGGTGGTGTATTCTGGCGAGGTTGAGGAACCTGAGCTGCTGCCAACAGTGTTGTAAGTAAATTAATTTCTCAAAGCAATTTTGACAAAAAAGTAGTTGCTGAGAACTTAACAGCGCAGCTACAGTATGACTTATGTATATTAATTATCCTCCAGTCTCTCGAAAATTTCCTCTTTCCAGGGATATAAATAAAGTTTCTTTTATTTCAGTCCGCAGATATATGCCAATGCGCGCCTTCGTGTAACAATAAATTCCGTTTGTGGACTGCTCAAAGCAAAGTTAAGCAGACGGACGGCACGAGTCCGAAGCTCAAAGCTGCACTGGCGACAGAAAGGAGGCGGGATGTATAAGTCTGGCGGTGTTTAATTGCGCCGGACTGCTTGTCGGAGATGCCTGCAATTTTTTCGTGGGAATTCTGGAGAGGTCGATCGCACTATTGTAGAAATCTATTAACCGCGACAGAAAGCCCCCGAAGCTTTTCGGATATGTATGAAATTAAATAATTTATTTACTGCTGGATTGTCCATCGCAGTTGTATTTACTGCGGTAAAATATCTAATTTTTTCAAATCAACAAAACCAAGTCAAGGAATTGCTGCAAACCAAACAGTGTCCCGAATGCAATTTCAGCAATGCCAACCTAAAAGGATTAGACTTGCAAGGAGTCAACTTGCAGGGAGCTAATCTAGAAGGTGCTAACTTATCAGGAGCCAAGTTGACCAATGCCAACCTCAAAAATGCCAACTTAAATAGAGCCAACCTGACGGGAGCTGATTTGGGCTGTGCCGGCATCACTTTCAACCTTGATGCGAATGAAAAAGAAGCAAATATGGATTTTAATGTCCTCGCTGTTCCAGAACAGAACAACCCAGAAAATGCAGTAGTTGGTTTCAATATGAAAGCAACGGATCGAGGAGCGACAATGCGTTTCAACCTCATGGGATGCGCTGACTTCTCGAATGCTAGCTTGCAAGAAGCTAAAATGCCCGATGGCACAATTCATCCTTAATTGCAGCAAAGACAGCAATCTGCTGTTTCCTCATTTGTCAACTTCTTTTCATTCTTTCTGCTCTCTCTTTTCTCTTTCTCTGTGTCCTCTGTGGCCTCTGTGGTTGCTTAAAAAAACCGCCGTCTGAAAAACAGACAGCGGTTTTTTTAAGTAACTAACAGCCACCTAAAATTAGTGAGCAGAACCGTTACCGTGATACTTGTCAGTATCGTAGAATCCGTTTTTTGTACCAAAGAACAGACAGCAAACGGTGAAAACTGCTGTCAAGACTGCTAAAACTAACTTAACGTCCATAATTTACCTGTTGTTGAGTGAGTGCAAATACTCAGATTGTAGAATCTTTTTGGCTGGCGCGACCATCTACCAGCGTAGCGCCAGATTTGCTGGGATGCTCGCTGGTGCGGCAGTTTCCGGACGGCGAGACGATTCGGGGAATTATTGTCGAAACCGAAGCTTACGGTCCAGGAGATCCCGCTTGTCACGCTTATCGGCTGCGAACTCCTCGCAATGAGGTGATGTTCGGGCCTCCGGGTATGAGCTACGTTTACTTAATCTACGGGATGTATCACTGTTTTAACGTGGTGACGGATGCAGAGGGAGTTGCTAGTGCTGTGCTGATTCGAGCTTTGCAGCTAGATGCGGTTCCCCAACAATTCGCTGGAATTCCCGATAAGAAGCGATCGCGCCTCGCCGCCGGGCCTGGGAAACTGTGTAAGGTGCTGGATATCGATCGAACTTTAAGCGGTTTTCCCTTGGGTGCAGGCCAACCGCTGCGGTTGGAACACCGGAGCGCTCACTTTCAGCAAGCTGTGGAGGAGGGTACAATAAATTTTGTGCAAACTACGCGGATCGGGATTTCTCAAGGAACTGATTTGCCTTGGCGGTGGTATGTAGGGAACTCTACGGCTGTGTCAAAACTCTAGTAATGTCAAAGGTATCAGTGTAAATTTTGTCGCTTATCTTCGTGAAATTATGGCTTACTCTTCTGAAAATCCGATCGTACAACTCAAAAAATGCCTGACGCTGGCTCAGGATGTTGGTAGTCACACCGAAGCCAACCGGGCTTTCCAGCAATTGTGTGGGATTATCGATGCTGAAAACCCAATGGCGGCACAACTTTTGGAGATGCTGTGGGAAGAGGCAATTATGGCGAGGCGATCGGCTTTATTTTGGCAGCAAATGAGCGATGTTGAGAAAGATATGGCTAATAGAATGATGGAAAATATGACGCAGATGCGGCAAAACTATTTGCGGTTGATGCAGGAAATGTAGGCAGTAATTGGTAAGTCGGTGTTTGTAGTGAGGACTAAAGTCCTCTCTTTATCCATGAAGCTTTCTAGCTGTAGGGTGCTTCAGCACAGATATTTGGCGCTGTTCAAACAGTTTGTTTCCGGGGCACCCTACGATAAATTCTGCTACTTCATTAAAGCAGCGCCGCGGTTGTAAAGTTCGCGCGCGTAATCAGTCCAAGTTCCCTGTCCCCAATAGCGGAAACAGCTTGTTTGTAGCAGCAAGTTGTAAAGCAAAGCTTGCTGGTATTCAAACTGCTTGGTAACGGTCGCATCTTGCTGCAACAGCGGGTCGTATTTTTTGTGAAATGCAGCGCTGAGTAGATTCATCGGTTCCAAGACATTTTCGTAGCCTTTGACCCAACTCAAATCGTTAGTCCAAGAAGCACCATCCATGTGAAAATTATGGTCTGTTTGCTTGAGTTGGGCGATCGCACTTTCAACTTTTTCCGGCGTCGCACTATCAGGATCGACTAGCTGCCAGATTTTGTGCTGGTTAATCCCCTGACAAACAGGATAATCGTCAGGATTAACACCCGCCGCTTCAATTATCTCCAAATATTCAGTGCCGTTTAAACCGACAACACCGGATTTTCCCCCGCCTTGTTCGCGGTTTTCGTGCCAAGCTTTGACAAAAGCGCTGGGAAATTCATTCATCATCACGCCGCCATTTTCGCCGTCAGCAATCTGAGTAACTAAAGAAGGAACTGTGACATTGCCAATTTTCTGTTTATTGCGTCCTTTGGCTTCGTAATAAGGCTGCATTTGACCGACCAATTTCGTATCAGAACCTTGGGTTTTAATCAAAGCCGTGATGCTGATTGTTTCGCCGTGAGAATTTCGGGCCACCAAACGGTTGGGAATATATTTTTGGTCTTGTGACAATCCCGAACCGTCGGGATTTTCTACAGAATGTTCCTGCACCATCAACCAGCGATAGCCGCATTCTTTCAAAGCTTTGATGTATTCGTAAAGTGTATCTGGGTGATTTGGAAAGTGCATTTCAGGGGGCGAAAAACCTTTAACGCGCTTCAGGGAATCTATGCCAAAAATGGCTGCAAAATGATGTTGCCACGCTTGAATTTGGAGTTTTATATCGGGAATGGGAGTTGAGGGAATGACGGCGTGACTCCACATTGTGCCCAGCCATTCTACATGAGGTTGATATTGAGGATCGCAGGTAATCCGCTTGAGATTATCAAAGATATCGTCGCGTCCCATTTGGCGCAATCCCCACAATAAATTGCCCGAATAGTCGAGCATAATTCGCGGGTTGCAGCCTTCAGCAATTAGTTGTGGGATGAATTCTCCCATACGAGAATAGCACCAAGCAAAGACTCCGGCGTTGTGGTTATCTCCTTGGTTGGGATGTTCAAACATATGCTGGAGATTGCTGATTAGTTCGCCGTTTGCACCCGCAGGAATTGTCGGTTGGTGCATATGCAGGGCGCAGGCGAATCCGGCTTGAATGTTTTCGAGGCGCAGATTTGTGGTAGGTAGAAAGATTGGTTCGTTGCTATTGGCTGCGGCACTGATTTCTGCTTCGGAGCCGCAAATATTGGGCAATCCTGAGTTGATTTCTTGTAAAATCGGTAAATTGGGAGATTTTGCGATCGCAGGCATAAATTTTTCTCAACAATTGTGGAGGAGCGCTGTCTGCTATTGCTAATATAGCTAGATAATTTAACAGTAGCAGAGGATGTCTGCAAAACATAAATTTCACAAGATAAGTCCGGGTTCGCGGAAGCCCCAAATCACCGCTCAAATGTTTAACACATTTCAAGTAAATATGCGAGGTAAATCATGAAATAAGAAATCAAGGTTTTGGAGCCGACGGATTTGTAGTACATCCAAAATAACATCAATTCTGAAACCCATAAGTTTTACCATCCCACTAAGAATATTCTCCTCGTTCAGCAAGTAGAAATTAACTTGAACAATTCGGGAGTGATTATTCAAAAAGGTGCGCTGCATTGGTGTCTGGGGAAATTGATTTCTGGTGTTTATAAAACGTATAACCGTTTGAAAGATATGTGCGTATCTTTGACAACGGAAATGGACTACAACGCTCCCGTATATCAAGGGACTGGTACTGTGAAACTGGAACCGAGACAAAAAGGGCTTTTTCTGCATTATATGCCGATCGAGCTTTTGGATGGGGAGCAGTGGGAGTTTGATGACGGTATATTTCAGTTGTGTTCGGACAATGTAGTTATCGGTGCTAAAAAACTTAAATTCCGACAAGTGGCTGCTTCTAATGACGGTAGGTGGAGAATTGCTGTTACAGCTTTGCGCGAACAAAAAGCTACTGTTGTAGCAGCTACAAGTTCCCCGGCTAAGGTTGTCGAACTCAAACAAGGTGAAACTTTGATAGCTGATTGCGATTTGGTTAAAGGATTTACCAAGGGGATTGAAGAAGAGTATCGAAAATTAGGTCATTTTGGCAAAGGCGGCGGGGAGGGTTATGTTTGGTTTTATCAGGGGAAAGGTAAATTATTAATATGTGAAAATGATGCTATGGGTTTGGGTTGAGTTATTGACAGCGACAAGAGATGCGATCGCTCAAAACGAATGGATTTGACAAATTAGTTAGTTTGATTGTTGCAAAACCTGGAAAAACAGGCGATCGATTGCACTTTGGCACATTACGGACACGGCACTGCCGTGTCCGTACCTGTATTTTAAGCAAAAGTCCGATCGCCCAAATCCGTCTCAACATCCGCTAGCAGCCCGTATTTTCCCTGTATTCCCAATGGCCGACTTGCTTATCTGCCTAGAAATCATATACTTTGTCAAGTTAAGAAAATATTTTTTGATTCATCCAGGAGCGAGAAAAAAAATGTACATAGTACAAATTGCCTCGGAGTGTGCCCCCGTCATCAAAGCAGGAGGTTTAGGCGACGTAGTTTACGGCTTGAGTCGGGAGTTAGAGAATTCCGGCCACTGCGTCGAGGTTATTCTACCCAAGTACGACTGCATGAGGTACGACCACATTTGGGGACTTCACGAGGCTTATCGGGATCTCGCGGTACCCTGGTACGGCGGCGAAATCTTATGTGATGTCTTGTGCGGCTGGGTGCACGGGCAGTTGTGTTTTTTCATCGAACCTCGCTCTCAAGATAACTTTTTTAATCGCGGCTGTTATTACGGGTGCAATGACGACAATATGCGGTTTGCATTTTTCAGCAAAGCCGCTTTGGAATTTTTGCTCAGAAGCAACAAGCGTCCCGATGTGATTCACTGTCATGATTGGCAAACTGGTTTGGTTCCAGTCATGCTGTTTGAAATTTACAAATACAATTGGATGGAAAATCAGCGAGTCTGTTATACCATTCACAATTTCAAACATCAAGGCATGGGAGGTGGCGATATTTTGCAAGCCACGGGTTTGAATCGAGATGATTATTATTTTGATTACGCTCGCCTGCGAGATAACTTTAACCCTTTTGCTATCAACTTTATGAAAGGTGGTATTGTTTACTCGAACTTTGTCACCACCGTTTCGCCGCACCACGCTTGGGAAGCTCACCTCGGCGAGTTCGGCTACGGTTTGGGTCACACTTTGCACTTGTATCAAGAGAAGTTTCGCGGGGTGCTCAACGGCATCGATTACGATGTGTGGAATCCAGAAAGTGATGGCTACATTCCGCACCACTACACTAAGGATGATTTGGCAGGAAAAGCCAAAACTAAAAAAGCTTTGCGCGATCGGCTGTTCCTGCGCGATGCGGACAAGCCTATTATTACCTTTATCGGTCGTTTGGACGACCAAAAAGGCGTTCATCTCGTCCACCATGCAATTTATTACTCTCTGAGTAAGGGAGCGCAATTCGTCCTTTTGGGTTCCGCGACGGAAGCGGGAATTAACGCTCATTTCCAGCACGAAAAATACTTTTTAAATGACAATCCAGACTGCCATTTAGAACTAGGTTTTAATGAGGAATTGTCGCACTTAATTTACGCGGGTGGGGATATGATTGTGGTTCCCAGTAATTACGAACCCTGCGGCCTGACTCAGATGATTGGGTTGAGGTACGGTACTGTTCCTGTGGTACGGGGAGTTGGCGGTTTGGTGAATACTGTGTTCGATCGAGATTACGACACCCGCCACCTCCCGGAAGAGCGCAACGGTTACGTGTTTTACCAAAGCGACTACTCAGCTTTAGAGTCGGCGCTCGATCGGGCGATCGGATTGTGGTATGACTATCATGATGAATTTGAAAAACTCATGCTTCAAGGCATGAATTGTGACAATTCCTGGAAATATCCAGCTAAAGACTATGTGGAAATTTACGAGCTAATTCGACACAAATAATCAGTAGGGTGTCCAGTGTGCAAATTACTAACTGTAGGGTGTGCACTGCTAGCCCGCTTCTTGAAAGCTGTTGAGCCTGGTTGCGAACTCTAACAGTTGATATAGAACCCATTTGACATCTTTTACGGTCTTGTGGTAACGTGACCGTAAAAGCATTATCCAGTAGCAGCTATGCCTTATTATAGCAGTCTAACGGATTCAGAATGGGAAACAATTGAACCAATACTACATGAGATATTGCCCAAAAAGAACCGAACTAGACCATGTAACTGGACAAAAAGAGAAATCTTAGATGGCATCTTCTACCAACTAAAAAATGGCTGCAATTGGCAAGACTTAGCGAAGGACTTGCCGCCCTATTCTACTGTATATTGGCATTACAAGCAGTGGCGCTCACAGGGAGTAATAGAAGAGCTGATGATGGTATTACATGAGCAAGTGCGTGAGCAGGTAAAAAAAAAGCCAAATGGACTACATTGATGATGATAGACTTACAAGCCGTAAAAAATACTTGTAATGCTAGTCTTGAGTCAAAAGGATGAAAGTTTCTACAAATCTAAAAATGGTATTAAAAGACACCTAGCCGTTGATACACTTGGGTTTCCCTTCTTTACCCACGGAACTAAAGCTAGTGTATCAGATGATGCTGGTTTGATTGAAATGTTGACTTTAAATATCGATTATTTTAAGTCCAAACCTCTAAATATTCCGAAAATTATACTCTTACTAGACAATGGCTATCATCCCGAACATCTTACAAAAGAGTTAGAAAAAAAATATCCAGAAATTATGACAAAAATCAAGTTTGAACTTTCAGAAAAGCCATCAAAAGCTGAAAAAAAAGCTTAAGGGAAATCAGGATTTGTCCCAGTTAAGGCAAGGTGGGTCATTGAACGGTCAAATGCTTGGATGGAAAGATGTAAAATTTTGGTGAAGAACTTTGAGAGAAGTTTGACAGCGGCGACTGCCAAGCTCAACCTTTGTTTTATTAGGCTGATGATTAGAAGGCTTGCACGCTCTTCTTAGATGTCAAATGGCTTCTATACTGTATTATAGGTTTTCTGTCTATCGCTGTTGTCAGGGAAGGGGCTAGTCACGATATGCTCTGCTTTTATACCCGCTGCAATCAGCGCTTGGCTTAGACCTTCCTCGAAGTTATCCTCTTCAATTACAACTTGATTATCGACTAAACGAGCATGAAACAGAATCGTGTCCATCCAGCGCTGTTTATCCCAGCCTGTAGCCAGAATCAGAAAGTGACCCGAATCGACATCACAGACGGGGTAAAGCTGGATCGCCTGTAAACGCGGTTGGGCGCGAGTTGCTTCTTGCAGGGTTTTTTTGAGGATGTCTGCATAGCTTAGTGAGTTATCCATTGGAGAATCACCTCTTGATTTGGTTCGTAAACTAATAAGTTAATTTTATTTCGCTGGACGGCTAACTGAAAAATCGGTTTTTGAAAGTGTTTAATGTAGATGGCTTGGCTCACAGCTAAAAACAACTGACGCTCCGGTTCTTGGCCTTCCAATGCCCATTGGTAAAGCTGAAGCTGTCCCATCGTTTTTTCCAGTTCGCTGATGACTGAGGCTGAATCGAAGTCTTTGATTTCAACAGCGATTTTCTGCCCTTTTTTTTCCGCCGTGAAAAACTTTTCTGCTCCTAAGTCGGCTTTCAAAAGAGTCTGTTCTAACACTAAGACTAAAGGATCGTCCGTAATTGTCCACCCGTCTTTTTCGAGGGTACGACGTACGGAGAAGTGTAAATTATCGCGTCTAGACATTCGACATTCGAGAATTGAGGTTAGGAAAGATAAGCAGGGACTTTTTGAACTCCTATGTCTTGCAGCTATCGCTTATTATTATCTATGCTACCACATCTGCGATACAATTTAAATTATACGTCATATAAAACTGGTAGGGAGTTTAAATGGCCAGGCAACCAATTGTTCTCAATGGAATAGAGTTCAAATTCCAGAAAGATGCTATTGAACACTTCAGAAATATGTTGGAGCGCTATCGAAATGGTCAAAGCATAGCAGGTGATGATCGCGATATGTTACTGGCTCTTCTGGAGCGCCATCCTGAAGCAGATAAAAAGACTGGATGTGGTATAAAACGTTTGTACAAAGATAGAACAGATATGCCGACAAGTTGCTTTTGGATAGAAAGAACAGATGGCTCTCGAACGGATTTTTCTTATCGAACAGCGGTTTCTGCTAAAGGAAAGTCTCTTTATCAAGAATTTTTAGAAGCCTGCCGTGCCACTGTTGAAGATGATCTGCAGGTAACTAAAAAAAGATACTTTGAAAAGTGTGCCGATCAGGATGGAAAAGTTGAATGCGATATTACTGGTGATAAGGTAGCTATTTATGAGAGCCATCTTGACCATAAAAAACCATTGACATTTCAGGTTATTGTGAACACTTTTATTGGCGCTAATGATATTGAAATAAAACCGGAAATGTTGTTGATGTCCCAGGATGCCCAGTTTCAAACAACTATGATTGATCGACAGTTAAAGGATAAGTTTCGACGATATCATCATAAAATGGCGCAGCTTAGGGTTATTAAAGCCGAACAAAATCTTAGTCTTGGCGGCTCTGAGAGAATTCTGAAGATTCGTAATCCTGTATTGATTCCTATGGAACTTGTAGGTGACTGACGTATCACATCTCTGTTGGAGTGGATTGACTCAGATTTCTGGTGCATCGCGAAGTTTTCTGGTAGCAACTCAACAGGAAGGTTACATTTTTTACCGATAGGTGAAACCCGATCGCCTGCAACTCCTTCCCGTCGCCCGCCTTATTTCCCTAAAGCCTCAAAAAATACAGCAACCACCAAGGATTAAATCAGATCCTGATCGATCGCCTGCTGCGATCGCCAATATGCCGCCAACCCCGTCAGCAACGAATTCCCCTCGCTATCTCACCAGCGCAACCATTGCTGAGTCTGATTTTGATAACTGCCGAACCATAGGCCCAATTGTACTCCCATAAGTTCGAGCGGCTAGTGAAGGAAACAATATTACCAAATAAAAGCCTTTCATCCCCGGACTAAAGTCACCGGGATGAAAGGCTTTTGCACATTTTAACCAGCCTTCAATCTTGTTGGTTTGACAGATTTAAGCTACTTTTATTCAGATGAAAGTATGTTAAATTTCGGACTTCTGTCCTTGCGATTCTGGCACTGCAACTTCTGAATCCGCCTGATTCAGAGCAATTTCGAGAGATTTTGCCATCTCGACTGGCTCGGGAGTGCGCTTAGAAAATCCCCACACAAACATCAAGACGATACTGGAAACTAGCAGCCATTGCGGAGGAACTAAATCCGGATTAATTACTTTCACCAACAACCGCATTCCCACGAACCCAACTGTGATGTAACCAGCACTTTCTAGGTGAACGAATTCATCCAGCCAGCGGATGAACAATCCGGCCATGAATCGCAGGGCAATAATTCCAATTGTAGCGCCGGCTACGACGATAAAAGTGTTGTCAGAAACGGCGATGGCCGTAGTAACGCTATCCAAGGAAAACGCTAAATCCGTAAAAGCAATCATGGGAATTGCTTGCCACACAGTCGCAAATCTGGGCCCGTGATGTTCTCCTTCGGAGTCTGTCTCTGAAGTAAAATGTTGGAAAACAAGCCACAGCAGGTAGAGAGCACCAAGCAGCTCAAACTGCCAGTATTGGATCACCCAAGTAGCTGTTAAAATTAGGGCGATCCGCAGTACAAAAGCAATTATCAAACCAACGTTGAGAGCCTTTTGTTGTTGCTTGGCATCTTCCAAACCTTTAGAAATAGACGCCAGGGCGATCGCGTTGTCAGCCGAAAGTACAGCTTCCAAAGCCACCAAAACCAACAATAATAAAAAGCCGTCAACTCCAAAATTGGGTGAAGCGTCGAGAAATTGATCTAGCATTAACTATTTTGTGCACCTAAGATTGGCAAGGGTCGAGCGCAGCGCAAATTACCCGCTCTGTCTAACATTAGTGTCACCTTCACTTAAATCTTAACCTAATGCGGTAATTCTGTGGGAGGCGATCGTCCGAACAACGTCCGAAGGAAGCAGTCCCAGAAAACAAGGAAAAATTCGGGCGTTGCACAATTTGAGGAGGCTTCTTGTGGGTTAGGCGTCCCGCCTGCTGTGAAAATACAAGCCTTCGGCCTCCTGCGCCCATCCCACAAAACAATCAGAATCATCCCGTAATTATGCACCACCAAAATTCTCCCCCTCCGACACTCAAAAACAGCGCCACTGCGCCACTGCGCCACTGCGCCATTCCTTCCCGGAGGCAGCATTTGTGTTGCAAGTTGTAACAAATGATTCCCAAAAGTGCCAATTTGTCTCAAATTGGTGAAAGATCGTACCCGCGAAAAGGAGTTTTGCGAATATGTCTTTAACAGATACCCAAGTCTACGTAGCGCTCGTAATTGCTTTGATTCCCGGAATTATGGCTTTCCGGCTGTCAACTGAACTGTACAAATAGTTTCCAGACACCAGTTGCAAACCGCAAAACGCCTGCCTGACCAGTTAAATCTCTCGCTTTCCAGATACAGACAATTGCTGCCCCAGTGGAGTAGATTGTTTGTGTTCAGCAAGACGACACTGCAAGGGCAGGCATTTTTATGGGAAAATTCCGTCTTCAGGCGTCACCTTTGCCTCAAAAATTTTGGCTGTCAGCACCCTGACAAACAGCGGCGAGTGTGCGTTAAGCTCAGAATTTGCTCTGTTGAACTCTAAAACGTCAGTCTCAGGTATTTGAAAAAAATTATGCAAGCGATTCAACCCTCCGTTACCCCACTGCGTCCTGTAAAAAAATCCCCTCGGGTTACTCCTCGTCGCAGCAGTAGCAGCCGCCAGCGTTCCTACCCTCACCAAACCCTCGCGGCCGAAACAGGCGTCAAGTTGGCAGTCAACATGGTACTTTCAGTCTGTGCCACTTCTGCTTTGCTTCAGCTTTGGCCTCACTACCGGGCGGTGCAAGAAAAATTGCACGAAATCCAAGCTGAAGTCAATCTTACCCAAGGGCGAGTAAATCAGTCGCGATCGGACTTTAACCGCTACTTTGACCCTAGTCTGGCTAAAACTGTGATGCAAGAGCAAAGCAACCAAGCTGACCCGCAGCAGCGTCAGGTGATTTTGCAAGAAGCCGATGTACCCGAAGCCGAGGAATCAACCCCCGAACCTTAAGAGAACGGCTGTTTTGGGTTTTGATATCACGTCCGAGGTGCATCATTCTTTTATGTCCTTGCTTCGCACAGCGAAGAATGACAGATAAATCTGTCGGACGTGATATCACTTTTGAGTTAAAAAGTTTTTAGGATGATTCTTGTCTGTCCTTGCGAACGAAACGCAGAGACAGACTTAGATATGTGTATTGAGGCCCGGCTGCCAGCTCAAAACTTCAAACTCAGGCTTATACTGACTTTGCCAGCACGGTTTTTTCTTTCAGTAGTTGCAGTGCAGCTTGATATTGCAAGTCTGCTTCGGTGCCGATTTGATCGCGCGCAATGGGTTCCAAAGGCACTACGCGATCGGGCGAAATCCCCAGCTTGTTAATATCTTTATGGTTAGGTGTCTCGTACTTAGCAACAGTCACAGCCAACCCAGAACCGTCAGACAAATCAAACAGCGACTGAATCAGTCCTTTGCCAAAAGTCTTTTCTCCTACCAGTTGAGCTCTGCCATTATCTTGCAGCGCACCCGCCAAAATTTCGCTAGCACTGGCAGTTCCCTTGTTCACCAAAACAATCAGTGGATCGTTAGTTAGGGCTTTTCCAGAGGCTTCAAAACTGCCGAGGATGCCTTGTCTGTTCACCGTGTAGACGATCGTCCCGGAATCGAGCCACAGGCGGGCAATTTCAATCCCTGCTTGCAACAGTCCCCCCGGATTGTTCCGCAGGTCGAGAATGTAGGCGGCGGCTCCTTGTTTTTCCAAGCGGTCGATCGCGTGAGCGACTTCCTCAGTGGCGTTAGCACTGAATTGACTCAAGCGAATGTAGCCCAGCGGCAAATTCTCCGACCCCGACTGCAATTCGGCGTAAACCGGATTCAGAGCAATGCGATCGCGCACTAGCTCAATTTCCTCAGCAACGTCCCTTCCCTCGCGCCCCAAGGTCAAGGTAACGGCAGTGCCGATGCGGCCGCGCATTCGAGTTGCTGCTTCGTCTAGGCTCAATTCTGAGGTAGGAGTCCCATCAATTTTCAGGATGCGATCGAGGGGTTGGATGCCAGCTTTATCTGCCGGTGAGCCGGCCAAAGGGGCCAGCACTGTCAGGGTATTTGTCTGGGGGTCGATCGCAATTTGCAGCCCCACACCCGTCAATTCTCCCGAAGTGTTGACCTGCAAGCTGCGGTACTGTTCGGGTTTCAGCAGCCGAGTGAACGGGTCGTCGAGATTCGCCAGCATCCCCTGAATCGCCGTGTAAGTCTGCTGTCTGTCGTTGAGCGGTTGCTTGACAGCTTTTTGGCGAATCGACCACCAGTTTTGAGAGTTGAAGCTGTCGTCCACATAAGAGCGATTGACAATTCGCCAAGCTTCGCTCAATAGCTGCTGTTCAGGAGTCAGCGCCGCCGCAGGCCCGGCCCACGGGCCGAGAACTAGGGCGACTTGGAGGAAAAGTAAAATAGCAATCTGGAAAACTCGTCTGTGCATGATTTTTCTGTAAAAGATAGGCAAGTATTGCATCTCCTGTATTTTAAGTTTGTAAGCTTTTAAGCTTTTGTGCATTTAACTCTCCCCAAGGCATTCGGCATTCGTCAAACCTCCGCCGCGAACAAAAAATTAGTTAAATGTAACATTTAATCGCAAAATAAGTGAAGTTTTATCATAAATATTAAAAATTACGTCCCAGCGACCAGGTGGCAGGCTCGGACTTTGGTCCTAGGCTCGGCTCTTGGCTGTATGCCAGCTTGGGGCGAATGTAGAGCTTGCAGAAAATGGTATTTGAGACTCGGCAAAAGCATCGCTCGCGTGAAATTTGCACAGCAATTATGTTACATTTTTTATCACAGTCTGGAATTCGATCGGGCAACGCCAGCGAGTAGGGACAAGCCACCGCTTAGTTTCCCAGGGCTTGCAGGCGATCGCACAATAGAGTTCCTTTCGTCAGCTCCAAATTTAAAAAATAGCCTCAGGCATTTGCTAGTAAAAGCAAGCTGCTCGGCGCGGGGCGACAAAAAACCTTGTGGCTGCTGCCCTGAACCTCAACCACAGCAATATTCTTTTAGGAATTCTGGCTCCATGTTTTCTAAACAAATCACCGACTCAAAAACCTACCAGTGGTTTGAGGAACGCCTGGAAATTCAGGCGCTCGCCGATGACATCACTACAAAGTATGTACCCCCGCACGTCAATATTTTCTACTGCTTGGGCGGAATTACTTTAGTTTGCTTTCTGATCCAGTTTGCCACCGGCTTCGCCATGACTTTCTATTACCGTCCCACGGTAGCAGAAGCTTTTTCTTCAGTGCAATACCTGATGACTGAAGTCAACTTCGGCTGGCTGATCCGCTCCATCCACCGCTGGTCTGCGAGCATGATGGTGCTGATGATGATTTTGCACATCTTCCGGGTTTATCTGACAGGCGGCTTCAAAAAGCCCCGCGAATTAACCTGGGTGACAGGAGTAATCTTGGCAGTCATCACTGTTTCTTTCGGCGTGACCGGCTATTCGCTGCCTTGGGATCAAATCGGTTACTGGGCAGTTAAAATCGTTTCCGGCGTCCCCGAAGCTATCCCGTTTGTCGGCTCTTTGATGGTTGAACTGCTGCGCGGCGGTGTCAGCGTTGGTCAAGGTACTTTGACTCGCTACTACAGCTTGCACACTTTTGTGTTGCCTTGGCTGATTGTAGTCTTCATGCTGGCTCACTTCTTGATGATTCGCAAGCAAGGTATCTCTGGCCCCTTGTAAGTTTTGAGTTGTGGGGGCGGTATTTTTTTGCCCCCCCGCTGAATTTTGAGTTGAAAATTCAGAATTCATCACTCATGATATTTATTTACGGCTAATACTTCCTGCGATCGCGCCGCTGATTCAAACTAACGAATACAGCGGAAGGGCAGGCCCGGGTAAAACTAAAAGGAGAACACTGTTACTATGTCTATTCTCAAAAAACCTGATTTGAGCGATCCCGCGCTCCGCGCTAAGCTCGCTAAGGGCATGGGTCATAACTATTACGGCGAACCAGCTTGGCCTAATGACTTGCTCTACGTTTTCCCTATAGTAATCATGGGAACGATTTCTCTGTGCGTGGGTTTGGCCGTACTAGACCCGGCTTTGGTTGGAGAACCGGCTAATCCTTTTGCTACTCCGCTGGAAATTCTGCCGGAATGGTATTTGTGGCCTGTGTTCCAACTCCTGCGTGTTTTGCCTAACAAATTGTTGGGTATTGCTTGCATGGCCGGTGTTCCCGTTGGCTTGATTTTGATTCCGTTCATCGAGAATGTTAACAAGTTCCAAAATCCGTTCCGCCGCCCTGTTGCTACTACTGTTTTCCTGTTGGGAACTGCGGTAACTCTGTGGTTGGGTATTGGTGCTATTTTCCCGATCGACAAATCTTTCACACTGGGTCTTTTCTAAGATTTAAGTTTGCTTGATTTTGACGCCTGCGGGTTTTCTGTAAAGTGCTTTTGTACTTGTGGGAAACTTTAGCGGGCGTCATTTGATTTTAGATTTTAGATTTTAGATTTTAGATTTTAAATTGTTCGCTCTAAAAGTTAATAATTATCAGTAATTAATTGTAGGCGCAACGGCTGGTATGAAATTGCTGATTGTCGATCCTCCACCGCCCTAGGGTCAAATTCCCTTAATTTTTATTGCGAAAGCTTGACAAACAGACCGAGAATATGTAGCGTAATTCCTGCGTATCTTTTGTATAACTGCGGGAACTTCAGGCCTATAGAATAATAGCAACTGCCGCAGGTGCAAGCTATGTCCTCAGAGAAACAGTTAATTCTTGATTTTGCCCAGGCAGACGCAATGAAATCGATTCTCCCGAGTCCCTCAATCCTGTCGAGTCACGGCAAAAAATGGGAGGGAATTCACGTCGAATATCACCGTCAGCCAGCAGACGAAACTCCCGAACACTGTTTCCAACAACACAACATTGGGCTGATACTCAATTCAGTTACAGTAAACGGCATACTCAACGGGAAACACTACGGTAGCGAACCGTGGCAAAGAGGAGAAATTTTCATCGGTGGTGCTGGTACTGATTTCCAGTCAGGTGCAGTCGAAGATCCTGAATTTATAGCGATCGCGATCGACCCTACCGACTTCGACAATACAGTTGGCGAATCGACCAATTCAAACCTCCTTGAAATTATACCGCACTGGAAAATCAGCGATCCGTTGATTCTCGGCATTGGCTGGGCCCTGAAAACCGAACTCGCATCAGGTGGATTAAACGGTACTATTTATGTCGATGCACTGAAAAACGCGCTTTCACTTCATATACTGCACCGCTATTGTGCAGATAAACCGAATCTGCGAGATTTTGAGGGTGGTCTTGAGCCTTACAAATTGCAGAGAGTTATTAACTACATAAATGACTACCTAAGCCGAGATTTGCACTTAGCTGAACTAGCTAATTTAGTACAAATAAGTCCTTATTATTTCGGTCGTTTGTTCAAACAATCCACTGGAATCACGCCCCATCAGTACGTAACCCAGTGCCGGAGCGAAAAAGCCAAACAGTTGTTGAAAAGGCGAGATTTATCAATAACCTATATCTCGGAGCAAATCGGGTTTCACGACCAAAGTCACTTTAGCAAGACTTTCAGCAAAATCGTCGGTTTGACTCCTAAGAAATATCGCGATCGACTTTAATCAAGGTAACACCGCAGTCCGGCAGGGGCTTAAACCCCTGCCTCAAAGCAGAAGTCATCTAAAAGAGGACTAAGGAGTTATTCAGTCATCTAAAAGAGGACTTGCGCTATGAGACAGGGAATTAATTCCCTGTCGGACTGGGGTCGAAATACCGAGTCCGTAGCCCGTGTTACAATTTTTAATCAAAAATCAGAGAAATTTCGCCAGAAAATTGTATTTTTTGTAAATTATTCGCCAGAATTTACTATACAGCAGAGCTGGTACTTGTATATACTTACTCGCATAACATAAACCAGGGGTACCAGCTATGAACTCTCAAAATCAACAGGCATCTTACGGTCAAATTCCGTTAAGTTTTATTGCAAATGCTGGACAAACAGACCCGAATGTGAAATTCCAGGTGAAAGGTGCCGGTCACAGCATCTTTTTTACTCCAAACGAAATTTCTTTCGTCGCTTTTCAGCAACCCAATGAACCGGGAAACCAAGCCACAAATTCTGCAATTGTCCGCAGCAGCTTAGCCAACAGCAACCCGAATCCCACAATTTCCGGGCTGGAACAATTGCCGGGAGTTGCTAACTTTCTTGTAGGCGAAGATTCTAGTCAATGGCAGACTAATGTGCCTACTTTTAACGGCGTTGTTTATCAAAACGTCTATCAAGGAATTGACCGCCTTTTCAAAGGCACAGAAGGACAACTTAAGAGCGAGTTTTTGGTTGCACCTTTGGCCGATCCGAGTCAAATTAAGATGAACTATAGCGGTGTTAATGACATCCGGTTGCGGGACGACGGAGCACTGATATTAGAGACACCGCTAGGCGAATTAATTGATAACGCACCGATAGTTTATCAAGATATCAACGGCCAGCGGGTGAATGTTCCCGCAGCTTACAATTTATTAGGAAACGGTCAAGTTAATTTTAGTTTGGGATATTTTGACCCCACTCAACCCCTAGTTATCGATCCGGTTTTAGCTTACTCGACTTATCTAGGTGGCAGCGGCGATGGCATAAGCGGCAACGGGAATGACTACGCCAACCGCATCGCCGTAGATAGCACAGGTGCGGCTTACATTATTGGAACTACTGTTAACAATTTTACGACTACTCCCGGTGCGTACCAAACTACGCCAGCAGGTCAAGCTGATTTTTTAGTTACTAAAATTAACCCTGAAGGAACTGCCTTAGTTTACTCTACTTATATCGGCGGTACAGGCAATGAATACGGTATTGGGATTGCGGTAGACAGTCAAGGAAATGCTTATTTAACCGGACAAGTCGATCCTGGTTATCCAACTACACTTGGTTCTTTTCAACCCACAGCAACTACTTACAATGCTGCGGCAACTAAACTCAATGCGGCCGGGAATTCTCTAGTTTATTCTACTTTTTTGGGCGGTAACGGGAGTGCCCTAGGCACTAGCATTGCTGTAGATAGTAACGGTAATGCTTATGTTACCGGACCGACAGGCAATGGTTTTCCCATTGCCAATGCCTCTCAACCTCAAATTGGAGGCAACGTTGATGCGTTTATTACTAAAGTTAATCCCACGGGCAGTGGTTTAATTTATTCTACTTATTTCGGCGGTAGTAATCGCGATGAAGGTCAAGGGATTGCAGTAGATAGTAATGGTAATGCCTATGTTTCTGGAATTACTTATTCGACTAATTTACCATTGACTAATCCAGTTCAGACTACAATGGGAGGTGGTCAATATGATGCTTTTATCAGTAAGTTTACTCAAAATGGTGCACGTATTTATTCGACTTATTTAGGTGGTACTGGTGATGACCAAGGTACTAGTATTGCTACTGATAGTTCTGGAAATGCCTATATTGGGGGAACTACAAGTTCAACTAATTTTCCGACAGTTAGTCCGATTCAACTGCTTAATGCAGGTGGTGCGAATGATGCTTTTGTCAGCAAGCTGAGTGCTGCGGGTAATTCTTTGATTTATTCAACTTATTTGGGTGGTAGTGGAGATGACAAGGGCGATCGCATTGCTGTAGACAGTGCGGGTAATGCTTATGTGACGGGAAACACTACTTCGACTAATTTCCCGACTAACAATGCGATTCAAAGTATCAGCGGTGGCGGGCAAGATGCTTTTATTACGAAAATCGATTCATCTGGTTCTACCTTAGTTGATTCAACTTATTTTGGCGGCAGCGGGAACGACGTCGGTGGTGGTATTGCGGTGGATGCTTCGGGTGCAGTTTATGTGGCGGGCTCTACTGCTTCTACTAATTTCCCAACAGCAACTCCTTTGCAAGCGGCGAATGGGGGAGGTGCTTTTGATGCTTTTATTACTAAAATCATTCCTGGCGGGCCGCAGGTAAAGATTGTTGAGTCGGGCGGCAGCACTACTGTAGCAGAAAGCGGGACGACGGATACTTATACAGTTGTATTGACTAATCAGCCTACTGCAAATGTGGCGATCGCACTCAATACTGACAGTCAAATTCAACCTATTGCTGGCATTAGTTTCACTCCAACTAACTGGTTTGTACCGCAAACAGTGACAGTCAGTGCAGTTGATGATGCCGTAACAGAAACTTCGCCACACAGCGGCCCGATTACTCACACTGCTATCAGTACCGATGCCAGTTATAACGGGGCGGGTGTAAGTTTTACGGTCAATGGCACTGCTGGCAATACCGTCAATGCTAATATTACCGATAACGACACCGCAGGCGTTAGCATTACTCCTGCTAACACGACTGCGACGGAAGGCGGTGCAACTGGAACTTATAGCGTTAAATTAAATACCCAACCGATCGCACCTGTTACGATTAACTTGGCTACAGGCAGTCAAATTCAACCAATTACCGCACTTACTTTTACCGCTACTAATTGGAATGTCGCTCAAACTGTTGCGGTGGCTGCTGTGGACGACAATGCAGTTGAAGGAAATCATGCAGGTGCGATCGCCCATACTGCTACCAGTACCGATACTAACTATAACAGCATCACAATAGAGCCTGTTAATGTCGCCATTACTGATAACGACACCGCAGGCGTTAGCATTACTCCGACTAACACGACTGCGACGGAAGGCGGTGCAACTGGAACTTATAGCGTTAAATTAAATACTCAACCGACAGCACCTGTTACGATTAACTTGGCTACAGGCAGTGAAATTCAACCAATTACCGCACTTACTTTTACCGCTACTAATTGGAATGTCGCTCAAACTGTTGCGGTGGCTGCTGTTGATGACAATGCAGTTGAAGGAAATCATGCAGGTGCGATCGCCCATACTGCTACCAGTACCGATACTAACTATAACAGCATCACAATTCCGGCTGTTAGCGTCGCCATTACCGATAACGACACGGCAGGTTTCAGCATTGCACCTACGAACATAACTGCTACAGAAGGCGGTGCAACTAGCAGTTACAAAGTCAAGCTAACTTCGCAACCGACGGCACCAGTTACTATCAGTTTCAATACTGGCGATCAACTTAATCCGATCGCCACACCTATTACTTTTGACAGCACTAATTGGAATGTTGCTCAAACTGTCACTGTCAGTGCGATCGACGACAATCTAGCACAAGGAACTCACAGTGGCACGATTTCTCACACAGTTACGAGTACCGATGCCAATTATAACGCGAAAGTCATTCCCAATGTGACGGTATCAATTACAGATAACGATAGTCCCGGTATTTCTCTTGTCCAATCAGAAGGCGGAACAGCTATTGCTGAAGGCGGTGCAACGGATAGCTACGGCGTAATTCTGACTACCGCACCTACTGCAAACGTCACGATTAATTTTGACACGGGCAGTCAAATTAATGCGATCGCACCTCTGACTTTCACCCCGAATAATTGGAAGGTTGCTCAAAATGTCACTGTTACGGCGATCGATGACAGCATAGCGCAAGGAACCCGCAGCGGCACGATCGCTCATACGTCTGTCAGTACAGATACTAATTATAACAACCTGACGATTTCTCCTGTGACTGCCACGATTGCTGACAACGACACGACGGGTGTGAGTATTTCACCGGAGAGCACAACTGCTACAGAAGGCGGAGGTACAGGCAGTTATACACTCAAGTTAAATTCGCAGCCAACGGCACCAGTTACTATCAGTTTTGATGCGGGAAATCAAATTAATGCGATCGGTGCAATTACCTTCGACGCTACTAACTGGAATGTTGCTAAACCCGTCACAGTAACAGCTACAGACGATGCGGTTGTGGAAGGAAATCATGCGGGGGCGATCGACCATACTGCTACCAGTACCGATGTTAACTATAACAGCATCACAATTTCACCTGTTAGCGTCGCCATTACTGATAACGACAATACGCCAACGCCAACCCCAACCCCAACACCGATAACCCCAACACCAACCCCAACACCAATACCTCCCACCCCAACACCGATAACTCCCACCCCAACCCCAACACCAATACCTCCCACTCCAACCCCAACACCGATAACTCCCACTCCAACACCGATAACTCCCACCCCAACACCGATAACTCCCACCCCAACACCGATAACTCCCACTCCAACACCGATAACTCCCACTCCAACACCGATAACTCCCACCCCAACACCGATAACTCCCACGCCAACACCGATAACTCCAACACCAGTACCTCCAACAGTCACACCTGCTGGAATTACTGTTAATCCTGCAAGTGGATTAACCACAACAGAATCCGGGGGAACAGCAACATTTGATGTCACACTCAACAGCCAACCTAATGCTGATGTCAAAATAGATTTAGAAAGTTCCAATACAGCAGAAGGAACAGTTTCACCGGTATCGCTGACATTCAATTCTGGTAACTGGAATTCACCGCAAACTGTAACAGTGACAGGTGTTGACGACAATGTAGCTGACGGGGATAAAGCTTACACTATTGTTACCGCACCTGCTGTCAGCACAGATCCTCGATACTCCGGTTTAAACGCAGCAGATGTCGCCGTTACCAATACCGATAACGAAACCCTTTGGTGCGGTTTGGAAAAAGGATTAGACAAACTGGAAAACATTGTTAACGACCAACTTAATGCGGTCAAACTTCCAATTTTAGGACGACTCAGCGACCTTTCTCCGAATTTTATTAGCAATTTCAAAAATAGTCTAGTCAATACCGTTAAAAATGCAACCGATTTCACGCCTACTCAGCTACAAAATAGCATTCGGGAGGCTGTTGGGTCAGCATTCGATGTTAAAGTCGAGAGTAGTTCAAATCCAAATGACAGTAACTTAGTCATTAAAATTGGCAAAAAATATCAACTAGATGATATTAACTTTGCGGAAGATTTAGGGTTGCCAGCACTCGGCTTGAAAGTCAAAAAGCCTCCTAAGCCGCGGAATCAAGTTGTCGCGCTCGTACCCACTGCAAATCTCTCTAGCTTTGCCAATTTATCCAAGGATTTAAAAGCGTCAAGCCTCAATTCCACTATCAGTAATTCAGCCGGATTAGCACCTGTTATAGATAGTAGTAATGGCTCTCCTTCTAGTGCGATAGTTCCTTCTAAGAGTTTGATTTCGCCAGTTGCTAGTCTTTTCAAGACACCTCAACAATCGGGATTTGACTATGAATTATCTATTGGGGTCGGTTACAACAAAGATTTTGGCTGCTACATCGATACGGACAATACCAAATTGAACGCTAACTTAAAGTTAGCACTTCCTGAGAATTTCAAAGCTCAAGCCAACCTCGCTTTTTTACAAGCTGAATTTACCGACGATCCTGAAAACCCAACTCAACTCGATGCCAACTTTGAAGTCAAGTTGAATGACTTAGATAATCTGGGCGGTACTGATGATGGCAATCGTTTAACTTTGTCTGAGTTAGACGGCAGTTATCAGTTAGAAGACTTATTTCAATCTAGCTTAACGAGTAATGCCAATCTCGGCTTGCACGGCAAAACTAGCATCAGCGGCAATGCTGCTTTTCCATCTTTTGATTTTGATTTAGCAGTCAATTGGCCACTGATTAATTACAGGAACGGTCAATTAAAGAATTCGCAGCCATCCTTAACTTCCCCGTCAACTACATCGAGTCTATCAAATTTCACTTCATCACTTTTATCCAGCAAGAAGTTGTCAGCGGTTTCAGGGTTAAATCCCTCGCTAAGTTCCTCAAATTCAAATACAGGCGCGACTGCAAATTTATCTTCATTCTTGCCATCAAATAATCCGGGAAATATAGGTTCGCCAACCACCGACAATCCCTTTGCTGGATTGCCTAACCCGAAAGTCGAATTTAACAACCTCAAACTCGACTTGGGAACCTTTATTACTAACTTGGCAAAACCAATACTCACCACTGTTTCTGATATTATCGACCCTTTTAGACCCGTTATCGATTTCCTGAATGCAGACACTAAGCTACTATCAGAAATTGGTCTGGGCGGCCTCTTCGATAACAATGGAGATGGCAAAGTTTCGATATTGGAACTGGCAACTAAATTATCCGGGGGTAATGTTGCTACTGACTTCTTAAATGCAGTTATCAAAATCGACGAGATATCGCAATTGGCAAATAGCCTGTCAAACTCTTCAGGAAATATTGCCATCGATTTAGGTTCCTACAGTTTAGGGAATATTAATGTTGCCAAGCCCAACTCTAGCCTCGCAAACAAAATACCGACACTGAAAAACTCAGTGTCCGATATTTCTCAACAAATTAATTCTAAAATAGGGGGAAATAAAAAAGATTTTGTCAATAACTTCAAGAGCCTTCCGGGCATAGACTTGCCAATTTTAACCAAGCCCGAAACAGCCATTCAACTCCTTTTAGGAAAACCGGATGTTGTCCTTTTCACCTACGATATGCCTCCACTGGGAATAGATTTCAATTTTCGGAAACAATTTCCTATATTGGGGCCGATAGCAGGGTTAGTTGAAGGCAACTTTAATGCGTCAGCACACCTCGCTTTTGGGTACGATACTTACGGATTAAAAGAATGGAAAGACGAGGAATTTTCTCCTTTATCAGCCTACAAAGTTTTAGATGGTTTTTACGTGAGCGATCGCGCAAATCCCGACGGTACTGGCGCGGATGTTGAGGAGCTCAAAATCAACGCGAATATCGCAGCCGGTCTGGGTATCGATGTCATCCTTGCTTCTGGTTTCGTCAAAGGTGGAATTCAGGGACAAATAGGAATTGATTTGGTAGATGGTGGAGAAAGTAATGGGACAAGTGATGGTAAACTTCGAGGTTCTGAAATTGTTTCACGCCTGAGTGAACCTTGGAAATTATTTGACGTATCTGGTCAAGTTAATGCTTACCTGGGTGCTATAGTCAAAGTCGGTTTTAAAATTGAAACATTCTTTGGAGATTTCGATTTTGAAAAAACTGTATATGAGAAAAACTTTGCCACATTTGAGATAGCCAAATTTGGCACTGGAGAAAGTTCAAGAAACAGCGGTAGCGGTGTTAACAGTTACCTCACGGGAGCTAAAGTCTTCTTTGATGCTAACTTTAACGGCATCCAAGATGAAAAAGAACCCTTCACTATTACTAACGTGGATGGCAGCTTTAATTTAGATGTCTCTCTCCCCGATTTTGACAAAAATAATAGCGGCCAACTCGAACAAAATGAAGGCAGAGTTGTCGTTGCAGACGGCATCAATACCGCTACTTATTTGCCGCAGCAAACAGCGCTAACAGCGACACCAGATTCTACTGTTGTGACGCCTTTAACTACCCTAATGGAGAAGATGGTTGCACAAGGTATCAATCCTAATGAAGCAGAGACTAAAGTTAAGGCAGCCTTTGGAGTACCGTCAACAATTGATTTGACTAGCTACGATCCCCTACAGGCAATTACTCAAAACGATCCGAACGGTTTGGCGGTTTATGCAGCACACATTCAGGTACAAAACCTTGTTGTTCAAACGACAATTTTAATCGGGGGGATTACAGCGAACTCTAAAACCGATATTGCCGATCGCATTATTTCCACTATTGCCAATCAAATTCAATCCGGGGCTGTCGATTTAACCAATCCCGCACAATTACAAAGCATCATTCAGTCTGCAGCAACTCAAGTGCAAGCACAAAAAGCGTCCGATCTTGCACCGGAAGTTGCTAAAATTATTGCTGAAGGGAATCAGCGGGTACGGGCGATCGCATCCAGCAACCTCCCGCTTTCAGATGCAGCTACTAAAATAGCCGAAGTTCAACAGGTAGAACAAGGTGAAGTCGCTAAAGACTTGCAGCAAGTCGCAGCCGGAAATAAGACAATTCAGGAGGCGATCGCAGAAAATACAGGCACATCCTTAGACGCACAAATTCAATCGGCAAGCGTCAATAACCCAACTATTCGCCAGAGTATAAACAGTGACTTCACTGCTGCCGAACCTTTACCCGACAGCGGCATAGAATTAGTCAACAATTCCCCCAATCAAAAAATCGGTACGGATGGCGACGATACTCTAGGCGGCGACAGCAGCGATGACGTTTTAAGTGGCAAAAAGGGCAATGATTTGATATTTGGTTTTAACGGCAATGACTGGATTAATGCCAATCAAGGCAATGATTTAATCAATGGCGGTTTTGACGACGATACCCTTTACGGCGGCAAGGGAATTGATACCATTACAGGTAGCGATGGTGGCGATGTTATCTTTGGAAACCGAGGCGACGATCTGCTAGATGGCAGCACTGGCAATGATACTTTGCGCGGAGGCAAGGGAAATGATACTATTATTGGGGGTGACGGCGACGACTTCCTATTCGGTGAAGATGGAGATGACACTTTGATTGGAGGGAATGGGAGCGATCGCTTCTTGCTCTCTAGCAATTCTGGTATCGATATTATCTTGGATTTTGAAGACGGTAAAGATTTGCTTTCTCTAGGCACCACTCTTACTTTCTCCCAACTGTCAATTACTCAAGAAAACAGTGCAACTTTCATCCGTTTGTCAGCAACCGGAGAAATTTTAGCCGCTCTCAATGGGGTGTCGTCCAGTCTAATTAATGTCGCCGATTTTGGCTAAATTTAATAGCAAGTAGTCGCACATAAATACAGTTTATGTGCGACTCTCAGAGATTGGGGCTAATACTTTAGATGTAAAAAGTAGATATACTTACCAGGAATCGTTATAAATTCCACTCAATCTCCGGAAAAAGGCTAGACTGGAGCGCAGACATATTCAGTAAAACTATCTCTATATTGCCACTACCTTCACAAAGAAAAATGGCTATAGTTATACTTACTGATTTTGGCAATGAAGCGGGCATTCAATCCCGCTCAATTACTGCTCAATACCCTCTTGCTGCTAAATGCGAAGCGCATTATGGCGAAGGATTCTCGGAGGAATTATGATGAACCTAAATTTAGATACTATTTTCTCATCGCTGATGAACCCGGCACTGAACGAGTTTCAGGTTTGGGCTTTGCAAAACCCGGAAGAAAGTCTCAGCAAAACGATGCTACCGCCGATCGCCCTGATTGAGGGTTTGATTGCCAACGAACCCACGTATTTGCCCATAAAACGACTGGCTTTCGGAGCCAATTTTTGCTGCGCGGGGCAAGTCGTGATGGGAGAGTTTGCAACGCTGGAAAAAGCACTCACATCGCCCCAGGCGCGCGGATGGCGGCTGGGTACTTCTGTACTCGATGGAGATCGCGCTCCCAACCAAGATGTCGGCGGTAGGAACCTTTTCCTGCTGTCTTTGTCCGATCGCGAAACTGACGGTAGCAGCAACCACGCGGCATTCCGAAGCTGTATGCAGAAATATCTCTTCAACAGTGCGACAACCGATCGCCAGGAGGACGAAATCAGCAGACGGTTGCTCGATCGGCTAGCAGCAGATTATGCCGAGATGTCGCACGGTGCGGGGGGAGCGTTTTTTACCGATGTCAAGCGCGGTTGGATGGGATTTTTAGTTCGATATCTGCACTACGTCATCTTTGGGATTAATCCAGACGATTCAGAGTCGATCGAACTTCTCACCGAATTGCATTACACCCGCCAAAGCCCGCTGCACTACTTCGCCGTCATCGGCAACCTGCTGCAAAGCCTGAACCTGTTTGGACACGGGGATTTGTCCACTCTAATCGAGCGTGCAGCGACTATCTATGAAAATTCCCCAGCTTTAGCCGACTTCGAGGAGAGCTCGGAAAACAACGGCATGACTAAGCGGGAATTGGCGAAGCTGATGACATCGATTATGGGCATAGCGGGACTGCAAGGCCCCCTGCACCTAGGCAACACGGCAATGGGATACCGCCCTCTCCCCGCCTATAAAGGACAGCAGACGGCCGAAATTAATCCTACTGATTTTTGGGATCAGCTCGATTTGGACGATCGCGAGTCGATCAAGCTGTTCCTCCTGGAATGCGCCCGCCTCTGGGCCCCCGTCAGCGCCACCCACCGAGTCGCGACAGAGCCTTTCACCGCAACGGTAGCGGGCAAAGAGCGCACTTTCCCTGCCGGAACCAAGGTACTGATACCGCTCAGCCTGGGGCACCTAGACGGGAGTTTCTGGGGCTCTACGGTATACGAATTCAACCCTAAGCGGGAGAATCTGTGCCCTTTTCATATGGGTTTTAATTCGGTGGGCGATCGGAGTGCGGGACGGATTTGCCCCGGTAAAGACATCGCACTCAATATGCTGGTGGATGTCGTGAGTACGGTAGGCAAAGTGCGCCGCTCGTCGGAGCCGAATTTGCAGGGGTAATTAATCCAAAAGCTCGATCGGACAGTGGCTGAAACTGAGATATTACACCATTCTCGCTTAACAGGCTTTCCGACCTCTTCCACAAGAAATCAAGTTTCTTGTGGGGTATCCCACCCTTGAAACACTTATTGGCAATCCTGCCCCATGTGAGTTGAAACCGCACGCCACACAAACGAAGTTCGACCCAGAGACTAAGAAATAAATGAGGTATTTAAGTTGAACCGTAAATCACAACTATTTGGAGGATAAATAATCCCATGTTAATCGAACAAAAGCAACTAAAAGACATCGCGAATTGGATGAAAGTAGAACATCCAGCCGAGTTACCCGAAGTCCTGCAAGGTATATTTTTTATGGACGGGAATGTTTTACCCGACCATTGTTTGACGATGTACAGTTCAGACTGGAATGCTGACGAACGGACGTTATTGCTGCGCGTTTTTGACCCTGTTATCTGGACATTTCATTCATCAATGGCGGGACGGATGTTACTTTATTTAGTCAAATTTTCTCGGATTACTTACTTGTTCCGATTCTCTGATGCAACTTTGCAGCACGGGCACATAACGCCGATAGTGTTTGGATGGTCTGTGCCACAGTGGCTTGTAGATTTTTTGATCGATCGAGATCCGAACACTCCGAATGGAGATATCTGGCATCGCACAAACTCGTTTTTCGGCAGACCTGCTGAGAGGGGATATATACTCCGCAGGATTGTAGACAAAAATGGCAACTACACGTCAGCGTTTCCAGATATGCTGTCTAAAGTTGACAGTGATTGTTTAATCATTGCCAAAGAGTGAAAATATTTACAAAAACGACAAAACCCGCTTAATTAAGCGGGTTTTGTCGATCGAAGCGGGGGGGTTTGAACCTACGACCCCCACTAGGTCAAGTTTGATATGATAGCCTATAAAGGCTATGCAGTAAGCTGTTGCCGCCTATTGTCAATTATTGAGATCAATACTTTGGATAGTGTTTGATTGCCAACCGTAAAATAAGGGTTTCAGGGCGATTGCGCCATCGAGAGCGGAACGGAAAATCAAGGGTTTCAGACTCCTGTCTAACTGTCCGGACTATTGATCCTTTACAGTGTAAAGCGGGAAACTAGAATGGGAGATCACGAGTTCCCTGTACAGTGCGATCGCCATCTCCTCATGGGATGTTGAGAGTAGGAAATTTATCCGTCCAGACTCATCATTATAACAAAAAATCTGGGTTTCACAAGGATTTAATTCAGTTTACACAAGCTCGACCGCTCGCATTTATCTAGGTCATTGCTGACATGGTTGCAGTTTTTCTTTCCTGAATCTACTGTGTTCCCACTTGATTCAGGTAGATGAAAATAAACATTCTCAAAATAGCTGTTTCTTGGGACTTAAAGTCCCTAGCTATTCACTTTGGAGGAATTTGTCATGACTAAAATTTCACAAATCGACTCTTATCAAGTTGAGCAATTACTAAAACGCATCGAACAACTTGAAGCTAAGCTCGGAATCAAAGTTGGCTTCGATGGCGCAGAATCAGGTAAAGAAGCACAACATTTTTGTGCTTTGCCAAAGGTTCCTCCACGCACTTTCGATCCGAGCGTGTCGCCGGACCGTGCTCGTCTAATACGGTTAATCGGGAAGAAGTGGGTTAACGGTACAAAATTACGTTATTACTTTTTTGAGAGTGGTCCCAATTCAGGCGGGAATGAACAGAAGGAGATTGTGCGGCAGGGGTTTGAGGTATGGAAGAAGGTAGGGATTGGTATCAAGTTTGAGGAAGTTCGGAACATCAGCGAAGCAGAGATACGAATCGGCTTTGTGCAAGGGGATGGAGCCTGGTCATATATTGGCCGCGATGCGATAGATATTCCTAAGCAAGGCGAGCGAACCATGAACTTCGGCTGGGATCTTCGCGCTGATCCCCGTGGGGTAGATGTCCCTGTTCACGAGATAGGTCACGCCTTAGGTTTCCCTCACGAGCACCAAAACCCGTTTGCAGGTATCGTATGGGACGAAGAAGCCGTTTATAAATATTTTGCTGCTCCTCCTAATAATTGGGATCGAGAGACAACTTTTTATAATGTGCTCCAAAAGCTTGCAGTAGGAGAAGTTGAGGGGTCAAAGTGGGACCCCAACTCAATCATGCACTACGCTTTTGCAGCGGGACTGATTGAGAAACCTGTGGAGTACCACAACGGATTAAATCCTGCTGGCGGACTTTCTGAGCAGGATGTGTTGCAGGTACGATTATTCTATCCCCCGCTTGATGACTCGAGTTATACAGAACTTAAACCCTTCCGTTCGGAGATTCTATCCCTCGCACCTGCTGAACAGAAAAACTTTGCGATCAACCCCTCTGCCACCCGAAGCTATACAATTGGGACCTTCGGAGAAACAGATACAGTCATGGTTCTTTTCGAGGATCAGAGTGGTGATCTCAAATATGTTGCTGGTGACGACGACAGTGGCACAGACTTGAATGCACAAATCAATGTTCGGCTTTATAAAGGTCGGCGGTATGTGCTGAGAATTCGCTTATACTCTAACTTGGCTGGTGGCGAAGCCTCAGTGATGCTTTGGTAAGGGCGGCCACCAAATTTTAGAGAGAAAAGCGATTTCTCAAAGTAGTGCATGGCCACCCGTAGGGTATATGGGGCAAGCTATTTTCTATTTTGTCTTTTTTCTCCCAATAGAAAGCGGGTAATTTGCTCATCAAGCAGCAGGTTGTGCGCGAGGAAGGCGGGTTTGGGCTGATTGGGTTCTGAAACGAGGTACAGCAGGTTGTGGTGACTTAGGGAGGCACAGAGCCTCCTGTCTCCTGCCTCAAAACTCCAATTTCTAGCTTGGTTGCAAAAGCGAGATTCTCCCCAGGTAGGACACGGCGCTGTGTAACCGAAAATGATATTACTTCTGGCTCATCAGAGTTTATTTGCCCTGATTATATAGCCTATTCCAGGTTCATAAAGTAGTAGGGAAAAGGCATTGCCTTTTCCCTACGGGGATTCAGGGATCAGGGGTGTACTTCACAACGTGGAATCTGCTGTAAAATGTTTGGTTTAACCCTTTTTTTATTTGCCAACAGTCTCTTAATCCATCGTCCCTATAATATTCTCAGCTAATTAATTAGCTCGATCACACTAGAGGAGAGCAAAATCTGTGGCAGTAATCACGCTTGCAGGCACAGTGCTGAGAGTTGCCAAAAGTTGCCCGGAACCAGTAACTCGGAGGAGGGTAGAACTATTCTCGACCACAATGCTTAGTTGGGAGAAATCCAGACCACCCATTAAGCCGATCGAATCGATACCGTATTGAAAGTCTAAAATAGTCTCGCTGCCGAGGTCAATACCCAACATAAATCGATCGTTCCCGGTACCTCCAATCAGAGTATCATTCCCTTGATCTTTAAACAAGAAATCGTCCCCAGGCCAAGCAAACTATCTTCATCCTTACCGCCGTAAAGAGTATCGTTCCCGACCTCCCCATTGACAGTATCCTGACCTTCATTGCCAAACAGCAAATCGTTGCCCAAACCGCCACATATTTGGTCTTTTCCGCCAGTAGAACCAATGGGGAGGGGGCTACCAATATCCCCGTACACTGTATCTTCCCCCTCGCCGCCACAGATAAGCTGATACGCAGCTAGATTGTATAATATAAATAACAAATAAGTGTTCATTTATAATATATGCCCGCCCAAAATCATCTATATTCAAATCAAAAACAGAGACTCATTAAAATACTAAAAGAGTCTGAGGAGAATTACGTCAGGGAAAAAGTTCTAATTTTCTTACTCATAACTGCTGGAAAAACTTATCGACAAATTAGTGAATTTATGGAGATTGCTTACACAACATTAGCTTATTGGTCAGTTCATGGCGACCCTGATAATTTGGAGAGTTTTTTAGATAAAAGAAGTCCAGAAAATTTTCGTAAAGTCACTCCCGAGTATGAACAAATATTGATAAATACAATCGAAAAAGCTCCGGAAGAATATGGATATGAATTTGGGATATGGACGGCAGCCTGACTAGGAACATATTTAGAAAAAGTCACAGTAATTAAACTGAGTAGTTCCCAAATATCCCGGATACTACATAAAAATAAATACGTTTACATTTGGGCTAAGTCTAGTTTAGAAGACAAATAAAACCCACTTGAAAGAGAAGTATTTAAACAGAAGCTATCAGAGTATTTAAGAATAAGTAAACAAACACCCGAGCTTTTACAGGTATGGTTTTGGGATGAGAGCGGATTCCGTTTACGAGTGACAAGAAGAAAAACTTGGGGTAAAAAAGGTCAGAGAAAAAAAATTACAGGTCAAAGGAGAAGAGGCAGAGTAAATCTCATGGGTGGGTTGAGATATCATGACAAAAAAAGGTTAAGTTTTGTGATAGAAAGAGGAGAGTCGAATAAGTTTTATGAGCCAATTAAAGCCTTAAATGATGCGATAGTTAAAGAATCGATAGAACAGGGTAATCAAGGGGAAATTTTTGCCGAATCTGGAATTAAGATTGTAATTATTCTAGACAATGCTATTTTTTACAAAAAGAAAGATTTTCTGAGCAAAATATCAGCGAAATGCCACATATTATTTTAGAATTTTTGCCAGCTTACAGCCCCGATTATAATTTGATTGAATTGGTCTGGCATTCAGCGAAAGAATATATAGCACATCGACTATTTAAGTCAGTAGAAGAATTGTCATAATTGCTACATAGATTATTAAATGAAGGAGAAATGGTTATTAAATGGGATAGAAAAGTTAAAAATAAAGGCAATGCTATTTTATCCGATTTAGCTGCGTAGCAGCTTATCAACTTAAAAAAAGCAGACCCCTGGTACAGCTAGTTTGTTCTCGATTACGGAAATTTTTCACAAAACCTAAGTATAATTTACAAAACTTAATGTTAGGTTTTTTACTAAGTACACTTTTGTGAAAAAGAATCCAACCCTGTATAAGTTCCAAACCCAGAGAGTGGTACGTATCCAGCAATTATTCAATCTCAAATCTCAAATCTCAAACCGCAGGGCTGGGATTTTGGCAAATTCAGCGTGTCCCTCATAACATAGAGGAATAGTCGCCTTCATGGCATTATAGAAACTTGTCCCTCACATAATTGAAATAGATGACCGCTCAAAACTCCCCTGTTTCGCCCATCACTTGGATAGAAGACCGAGTTCTGCTAATTGACCAAAACCGACTGCCGAAAGAATACGGTGTAGTCGAAATTAGTCGCTGCGAAGATATGGCTGAGGCGATTAAAACTATGATAGTCCGAGGTGCTCCGGCGATCGGGGTAGCAGCAGCTTACGGGATGTATTTGGGGGCGCGAGAAATCGAAACGGGCGATCGTACCGAGTTTTTTACTAAATTAGAACAAGTTGGCGAGTTATTGCGTTCCACCCGTCCCACTGCGGTTAATTTGTTTTGGGCAATATCGCGAATGCTCAAAACTGCGGAGAGAACTAGCGGTTCCGTCGAACAAGTGCAAAAAACTTTGTTAGAAATGGCCAAAACCATTCAAGCAGAAGATTTGCAAACTTGTAAAGATATCGGCGACAAAGGTTTAGAAGTTCTGCCAGCTACACCCGAAAAATTGAACTTACTAACTCACTGTAATGCTGGTGCGTTGGCAACAGCAGGCTACGGTACTGCCTTAGGTGTATTTCGTTCTGCTTGGCGAGAAGGAAGACTCGGAAGAGTTTTTGCAGACGAAACTCGGCCCCGTCTCCAAGGTGCAAAACTGACCACTTGGGAATGCGTGCAAGAAGGAATTCCCGTCACATTAATTGCCGACAATATGGCCGCTCACTGCATGAAACTAGGCATGATTCACGCGGTAGTTGTCGGTGCAGACAGAATCGCTGCTAACGGCGACGCCGCCAATAAAATTGGCACTTACAGTTTAGCAATTGTTGCCAAAGCTCACAACGTTCCCTTCTTTGTCGCTGCGCCTCTGTCAACAATTGATTTTGAACTTTCCGACGGCAGCAAAATCCCCATTGAAGAACGCGATCCAGTTGAAATGTATCAAGTTGGAACTACGCGAATTTGTCCTGTGGGAGTTGAATTTTACAATCCCGCTTTTGACGTAACTCCGGCGGAATTAATCTCAGGAATCATTACAGAACACGGCACGGTTGCTCCTTGGGCGTTGAAACAGTTTCAAGCAAAACAATTGGTTTAATTATATGTTCCTCAACTGCTCATTCCACCTGTTGTCTGTGAAATTAAGCAGGATTTCTAGCAGCCGCAACTGGCAGCTCAAAGTTGCTCTCGCAGCTCTAACTCTGCCAGTTTTTGTCAGTACAGTCTCGGAAGCTCAAGTTTCACAAACGCTTAAAGCTAAGGAATCAGAAGCTCAAAAGTTGGTGGGTTCTATGAATAAAGCTCAGCAAGTTTACTATGCAGAAAAAGCAGGCTTTACAAGTTCTGTTTCCAATCTATTGGTTTATATGGGCCGCCAAATTAAACCTAACTCAGCCAATTACAGCTACTCGATCGGTATGGTCAGCAAAGCTGCTGTATTTAACTACGGAGTATCGAAGCAAGCTAATCTCAAAAGTTTTGTGGGGGGAGTCTTTTTGGTGGGAAACAAGACCCAAACAATCTTGTGTTTAAATGTTGCTCCTGGCAAGACTAAACCAGCTAATCCAACTAATACTAAAGGGGTTTTAGCCTGCGGTGCTAATACAGCAAAAGTTGCTCAATAAATTATGTCTAATTTACTGGGGAATTTAGCAAATAACTGGATAGTAAATGCAGATTTAGCTAAGAAATGGCTGGAACAAGAAGCTACTTTACTAGATGCTCGCACACCTATTTTAAAGTGGTTTTGTCGTCTCCCACCAGCTATTCCCGTAACTTGGCAGGAATTTTCGCGTTCCGACTTTCCCCACAAGGGACAAATTCTAGAAAATAACACAGTTTTAACTCTAAAACTGCAAGCAATTGGTATTTGTCAAGACAAACCTGCGATAGTGGTTGCCGATCCGGTTAAAGGGTGGGGCGAAGACGGAAGGATTGTTTGGATGCTGCGGACTTTGGGGCATGAAAAAGCCGTTTTTGTCGATGGAGGATATCGGGCTTTAATCAAAGCTGGAATTTCTCAAGTAAAAAGTTCAAACAATCCACCGCAAACAGGAGATTTTGTAATATCTCGCGGCTCGAATGGGGAAATTAAACAGGATGATTTAAAAGCTATTTTAGGCAATGATAATTTAGTCATTATCGACGCCAGAGAGCGGCGAGAATATGCAGGTAAAACACCTTACGGAGAAAAGCGGGGCGGCCACATTCCCGGTGCGGTTCACCTTTATTACAAACAGTTAATGGACAAACAGGGACAACTACTATCTCGTGGGGAAATAGTGGCTATTTTGCAGCAGAAAGGAGTTTTGCAGTCAACTCAAATTGTGAGTTATTGTAGTGGGGGAATTCGCTCTGCATGGTTGACTTGTGTGTTGACAAATGCGGGATTTAATGCTAGGAATTATGCAGGTTCCATGTGGGAATGGTCGGCGTCGCCAGCAGATAGCTATCCTTTGTCAGTAATCCTTTCACGGGCGGGCTAGAAGCCCACCCCACAAGAAAATTTAATGTTTGTGGAACAGGCTGGAAAGCCTGTTCTTGAGAATGGTATCTGAATTCAGATTCAACCTATTAACTACAAACGATCGAAGTTGAGATTATCAACCGACTTGTTCGATATACTGAGCGAGATCGTCGCGCAGGCGGCTGAGTTCGGCTTCGGTGGTCACGCGCACGCGATCGTCCCTAACCGTAATCAGCACTTTCGCAGCAAAAGGAGTTGGCCAGATATTCGGATTGCAGAAAACTTCCAAAAATACATCTCCTGCATACCGATATTCCATCGGTTTTTGGGGAGAAGCTTTAGCGCCAGCGGTTTTGGCTGCTACAGCTTTCAAGCTTTCCATCAAAGCTGCAATTTCGCTTTGCAAATCCCGCGCAGCTTGCGGGGAAAAGCTAAAGGAGACAGAACCTTCGACTAAATTCAGTGTCAGCGGAGAAAGAGACATGGGCAATGAAATTTAACATACTATTGTTAATGATAAAAAATATAGTAACCCAAAAGAAGTACATTCCAGCTCAATTGGACTGCGAAACTGCTATTAATTAAAAATTGTCTCAAGAAGCGACGCTAAATTAATGAATATAAATCTAGTCGGAAGCTAGATTCAGCAATACTTTTAACCTTTTATGACTTGATAAGCTTTAAACTAGAAACCAGAAAACTTGACGGCAGATCGAGGAGATTCTATGGTAGCCGATAACCGTTCCGAAATCCGCAAGGTCTTAATCATTACTTTATTGCTAAATTTGCTGGTGATGGCAATTAAAGCAGTGGTGGGATGGCTCACAGGTTCCCTGAGTTTGCTAGCAGATGCTTTGCACAGCGTCACGGACAGCGCTAATAATATTTTAGGATTGGTAACTAATCATTATGCCAATCCGCAGCCCGATCGCGATCATCCCTACGGACATCAGAAATTTGACGCTCTCGGAGCTCTGGGAATAGCTGTTTTTCTGGGAATTGCGTGTTTTGAAATTCTCAGCGGCGCTGTTCAAAGGTTGCTCAAAGGTGGCGCAGTTGTCAAAATATCGCCAAATGAACTGTGGATATTGCTGATTGTACTGGGCATCAATATTTTTGTCACTTTTTACGAGCGCAGGGTTGGGAAACGCCTTGGTAGCGCGATTTTAGTGGCGGATGCTCAACACACGATGAGCGATGTTTGGGTGACAATTATGGTAATTGCTGGGTTGATTGGTGTTTGGCAAGGGCAGGTTTGGAATATACCTCAATTACAATCCCTGGATGTGTTTTTGTCTTTTCCTGTGGCTGTTTTGGTATTTAGCAGCGGTTGGAAGGTTTTAACAGAAAATCTGCCTTGGTTGGTGGATGAAATGGCGATCGCACCGGAGATAATTCACGCGATCGCGATCGATGTACCGGGGGTTGTCAACTGTCACTCGATCGCCTCCCGTGGCGTTGTAGGGCGTCAAGTATTTATTGATATGCACATGATTGTCGATGCTGTCGATGTAGAAACAGCTCACCGGATTACAGAAGAAGTAGAAGCCCGTTTGGAAGAACGTTTCAGCCCTGTACGCATCTTAATTCACGTTGAGCCGCCGGCTTACCACTCCGACCAAATTAGCTACGATTCTGAAAAATGAAGGCACAACCAGTGATTTTGACACGGATACACGGATTAATTGAAGAATCGGGAAAGTATTTTGACTTACCGCAATTCCTCCAATTTTTAAAATCATATCAATCGGGTTAGAGCGATCGCACTTAATTTATACCAATTCACTATGAAGCTGCACTTAATATAGCTTCAAGGATATAGTCCCAACCACAGAGAGATAAAACTTCTTC
>NZ_JAUBPU010000010.1:0-136751 GCF_036700885.1 Microcoleus sp. S13_B4 | reverse complement strand
TCGCCATTAATAAGACACTATTATTCTCGCCTATTTTGCTCAACAATGGCTCAAAGCCACTATTTTCCTCTTATTAAATATTTATACTTAGCGCAAAAGTGACACGCTCCCCACATCAACTGTGAACTCTTTCTCTTCTCTTCTCTTCCTACCCTTCGGGAACGGCTTCGCCGAACGCGTCCTTCGCGTCTTCGCGGTTCGTTCAAAAAAAATCTCTTTCACCAACCATTGATAATTGATCTCTTGTCAATTGACAAGAGATTTGATATAAAGATAAAACTGATTTGAGTGAGGATGTTTTAAGTGAAAGCAGTTATTTTATTGTCGGGAGGGCTGGATTCCTCAACGGTTTTGTATCAAGCCAAGGCCGACGGCTGCGAGTGTTACGCTATTTCCTTTGACTATAAGCAAAGACATCGGCGGGAGTTGGAATCAGCAAGGGCGATCGCACTTTCTGCCGGTGTTAAGGCACATCAGATCGTCAACTTTGACCTCACACTGTGGGGCGGTTCGGCTTTGACGGATGATGAGATGGAATTGCCGATCGACCGCAATCTTGCAGAAATGTCTCAAAACATCCCCATTACCTACGTTCCAGCTAGAAATACAATCTTTCTCAGCTTTGCCCTTGCCTACGCAGAAACTCTAGAAGCTCAGCGAATTTACATCGGTGTCAACGCTTTAGATTATTCCGGCTATCCCGACTGTCGCCTCGATTACATCCAAGCCATGCAGGAAGTATTTCGGTTAGGAACCAAGCAGGGAAGAGAAGGAGAAGCTATTAATATTGTAACACCTTTAATTGAACTTAAAAAAACCGAAATTCTTCAAGTGGGCAACAAGTTGGGAGTACCTTGGGAGCAAACTTGGTCTTGCTATGCAGGCGGCGAAACTGCGTGCGGTGTTTGTGATTCTTGTCGGTTGCGGCTGGCGGCTTTTGAGGAATTGGGGTTGAAAGATCCTGTGCCTTACGCTTAAACATTACTTACGCACGGGTGGTCAAAAACCGGGTTTTTTTGCGATAATAAATTACAGATGGCAGAAGCGACAAAAAACCCCGTTTCTTATGAATGCAATCGATCGGCTCACTCCTGAACAAGAAGCTTTGATTCCATTATATCGGGAGAAATGGAACGCGATCGCACTTTCTACCGAACCAATCGATCGGCAAAAAGCCACAGAAGCGGTAACAGCAGCCTACGCATTGTTAGGTAAAAAACCACCTCTCATTCTTTTTTCTGATAGTCCTTATGCGTCGTTTCACCCTACTTTTAGCCAAATGGAAAGTTTGTTTTGGAACGACCCGTGGCACGACCATTGGAACGATCCGTGGTGCGAACCGAAGGGGCAACTGGATTCGCAACTGGGCAGACAACTTACCACGCTGCTAGGGAAGCATCACCTGAAAAGTCAATTGGTTAGAACCTTGGATCGTCAATTGCTAAATCCAGAGATACAGGAATTAACAATGCAACTGATGCGTCAATTAGAAAGTCAACTAGCATACCAGCATACTACCTATTCTCCATTAAAATGCTTAGCTTATTTAGGCACTTTGTTTGACTTTTATATTTCGGTTTTAAATGCCCCTTACAATAAAAAAAAATGGTCTATATATCAGTCTTTAGCCAAGTATTGCGGCTGGATAGTTCCGTTTAAAAGGGTTTGCTTTATCTGCGATCGTCCTACAGTTCTTTCCTTCGACAATCAACAACGACTGCACGCTTTAGGTTCTCCCGCTGTTCTGTTTAAAGATGGCTTCAAAGTGTATGCAGTTAATGGAGTGAGAGTGCCGGAGTTCTACGGAAAACTGCATCCTTCTCAATGGCGTGCAGATTGGCTTTTATCTGAGAAAAATGCCGAAGTAAAACGAGTTTTAATTCAAGGGATTGGTTACGATAGAATTTGTCAAGAGTTGCAAGCAACTGAATTAGACTCTTGGCAAGAATACACGTTACTCAAAATTGATATAGTCGAGATTTTTGAGAGTGAATGGGGTTATGAAGAGGAAAAGCATATGCACTTATTGAAAATGACTTGTCCCAGCACCAGATACATTCATGCACTGCGAGTTCCCCCTGAAATTACATCCGCAAGAGAGGCGATTAGTTGGGTAAATTGGGGAATCGACCCAGAAGAGTTTTCCCTCCAAACTTAAGTTATTATAAAGATTAATCAAGTATGTTGACTCATTCACTCTCTACACTTTGTCCTTAATCTCGCTACTCTGCCTTTAAATCAAAATCTCAACTAGAAAATTTTACCACACTACTCAACCCGCTATTCTTTCGCCCTTTTGCCCCAACTTCCTCATCCGCTGCTGCAACTGCACTCAAAGCTCGATCGCCCGCAGCCCCTGACAACAAATGAATTTGAAGTTGATCCAACCGCGGCCCGGCTCCAGAAACAACCGTAAGTTCCACATTTTCTCCGCGCCAAACTTCCCCAACCGCCGGCATTCTTTGCAACTGATAACTTAAAAAACCTCCAATAGTTTGGTATTCATCGGTTACTGGCAGATCCAAATTCAATATTTGATTCACATCATCTAAATTTAACTGCGCTTGCACTAAATAAGTGCGATCGTCCAATACTTGCAAAGCAATTTCTTTACTGTCGGGCGACTCGTAGCTGCGGCCGATAATTTCCGCAATCAAATCCCGCAGTGTAACTAACCCGGAAATGCCGCCAAATTCATCAACTACGATCGCAATTTCTTCCGACGAACTCTGCATCAAAGGCAGCAGTTCCCCCAGCAGCATCATCTCCGGCACAAACCTCACCGAACCCATCCAATTTAAAATTGGAGTGTCGGGAGATAGCAAACCTTCAGCTAGGGGTTTCGCAAGTTGTTTGAAGCCAATAATGCCGAGAATGTCGTCTAAAGAATCTCCCGTCACGGGATAAAGGGAATGGTTAGAAATCGCCATTTCGTCGAGCAAAGTTTGAAAGGTTGCCGTCTTGGGAAGTGCGACAATGCTAGGCCTCGGCACCATTACTTCTTCTACCCAAACTTCGCCAAATTCAAACACGTTGTTGAGCAATTCTCGCTTTTCTGCTTCCAAGCCGCTGGATTCGCTGGAAGTAGCTATAATTAATTGCAATTCTTCGGGAGTAACCGGCCGGTGCCTTAGATCGTATTCGATGCCCGCAAACCGCAAGAGCGATCGCGTAGATTGATTGAGAAACGACACAAAGGGCTTGAACAAACGGGAAATCAATAAACTCGGAGGCCCTAAAGTTCTGGCTAGCTGTTCGGAATACAGCAACGCTACAGATTTGGGAAAGAGTTCGCCCAGTACGATTTGCAGGTAAGCTAGCAACAAAAAAGTTACTATTGGTATGCTAAAAGAATGGGCGATCGCCGACTTGATGTAAATTGGCAGTGGCAAATAGCCGATCGACATTCGGACTAGCACGGCGATCGTACTTTCCCCAATCCAGCCGAGAGCTAAACTAGAAAGAGTGATTCCTAACTGCATTGTCGAGAGCAATCGCTCAATACTTTGCTGCAAAGATTGCACCGTTAAAGCTGCAACGTCGCCAGCTTCCACTAACTGATTGATGCGCGATCGGCGTACCGTCACCATCGAAAACTCAGCCGCCACAAAAAAAGCATTAATCGCAATCAGCAACAGCACTGACAGCAACCGCGACAGCACCTCTGTCAAACTCATCGCGGGTAAATCAGATATCTCCTGCACTCTCGCCCCTAAAAGTGACACAATGCTCCCTAAAAAAACTTTCTCGATCAAACCTGAGAATCCGTCTGCACGTTTGGTCTTCTTTTATTTTACTTCGCCACTGGAATGCCAGATATTTGCAACTGAAGTTTTTGACCTGGATAATCTGTCAGCGTCAGCGAAACTTCCTTAGCATTTTCCAGCAAAGCTGTGGGAATACTCACCGTACCGTAAAACACCTGCCCGTTGGGGGGGAGTTCCGACGGCAAATCCTCGGCAGTCGCGCTCAGGGCCCGGCCACGATCGTCAGTGACGTTCAAGAAACTGTAGAGAAACCTCACAGCTTGGGAGCCTTCATTTTTCATGCTCACGTCTAGCAGCATAGAATTGTTGCGCTGACTGGCCGCGCTCACTTCCAGGGTTATTCCCCCGTCGCGACTGTTCAGGGGAAACTTGGCGCTGGCATTTTGTGCAGCCGGTTTTTTGGCCGCGGCTGGTTTAGAGCTGGCCTTCTCTGTTTTAGTATTTGCCCCGGCCGTTTTTTCTGGATCGCGACCTTCTACCCGTGCTTTGACGGTTGTGATAATGTCTTTTTCTTTCAAAATGCTCACTTGGTCTTTGCTAGCCGTCGTTCCAGGCTTGCCGCTGCCAGCATTGTTGCTGGGGCGAACATCGGGTTGAGTCGTTCCTTTCAAGGCTTCGCGACCTATAGTAAATCCCCAAACAGAACTCGTCACGCCTGCTCCAAACATCAGAGCGAGCAGAATTAGAGTCAGCACTACTGTCGAATTCACTGCCATTGCCTATAAGTTTATGCCGAGTCGTAGAAACTGCTTTGTCCGGTCGATCGGCTCCAGCACATTGGCTAATAGGCGATCGGAACTCAGCAGATCTAAAGATTTTGATTTTTGTTCTCTAGTTCTAGCACGGACTGGGAAATTATGTTATACTTCATTTTCAGTTAGGTCGAACAAATCGATTTAACGGCAGTTGGCCGAGCGGTTTAGGCAGCGAACTCATAATTCGCCCCAGGCAGGTTCAACTCCTGCACTGCCGATTATTAATAACTTACGACGCTCCGCGCGCGAACAACCCCGTTTCTTCGTAGATACTTGGTTGCTCAAGCCAATATTCTTGTAGAAACCTGGTTTATTTTGCCAAAAATCGGTAACGACACTAAAAATCCGGTTTCTGCCCGCTGCGACTTTGATGATAAAGCGGCTTTTTTTACCGTTTCTGCTGGCGGCAACGAAGTATTGCTGCCAAACAACCCGGTGGATTGCCACCCGTGCGTCCCAGACTCTCAATCTTTTTGTAGGGCGTTGCTCCTAGCGCGCCCCAAATATACTAATTTAGTCGAACAGTCAATCGATTTTAGATTTTAGATTAAAGAATTGAAGCATTTACCCCACGGATAAATTCGGGGGCTTGTATCCTGGATGCTTTTGGTCTGTTTTGCCCCATCTCAAATCGTATCAACCCTTAATTAACTCCACTCCGTCGCGCCCGTCGAGCTCTTGAACGTAAACCTTAACTTGTTCTTCCTTTGCAGTCGGCAACTTTTTACCTGTAAAATCCGGCTGAATCGGTACTTCTCGGTGACCGCGATCGACTAATACCGCCAACCAAATTTTCTCCGGCCGCCCATAATCGTTTACCGCATTCAAAGCCGCTCGACTCGTTCTGCCTTTATAGATAACATCATCTACCAACACCACGGTTTTGCCCGTCAAATCGAAAGGAATTTCTGTTTTAGCCGGTGTCCGCATCGCAACTCGATCCAAGTCATCTCGGTAAAAAGTAATATCCAAAGCGCCCACGGGTACTTTGACTTGTTCGAGGACTTCAATTTGATCTGCCAAAATTTGAGCTAAAGGCACTCCTCTACTATGAATGCCCAACAGCACTAACTCCGAGGGATTCCCTGATTTTTCGACAATCTGGGAAGCGACGCGGGTGAGACTGCGCCTCACTTCATCAGGGGATAAAATTTGGATAATTTTAGTCATTGTTTGCTGCGAGCTAATTGTTGGCTGTTGGCGGATCGAACAATTTTAGATTTTAGATTTTAGATTTTAGATTTTAGACTGACTTGACAAATGAGACATCTTGCATTCATTCGCTCTCCATCGCCAATTATCTGCGTTTCTCTGTGTTTATCTGCCATTATCTGCGGTTTATGTATCAATCAAAGATTTGTGCAATTGCTCGTCTATGAATCTGGGAGTGGAACGATTTGGGATTTGAGCTTTGAGATTTTAGATTGACTTGATAGATGAATCTGGGGGTGGTAACTACTAACGTCAAAACTTTTTTTGCTCTCCCAGAGTCCTGTTGAGAGCTTGTATCTGTGGTCGGGTGCAGTCAGCAGTTACCGGCTCAAACATAATAAGCTATAAACAAGCAATGATAGTCCCAACCAAATCAGAAAGCAATACCGAGTTAATTGCAATGCTTGGCAAATTAGCGGCGCTGTGATCGGGTGAATCGGCTCGCCTAACAGCGGTTTGTGTTTGAGAACTCCACGATAGGAATTAGTACCTCCTAGTTGCACTCCCAAGATGGCGGCGTAAACGCACTCGCTCCAACCGGAATTGGGACTGGCATCTTTAACAGCATCTCTCTGACAAATCTGCCAAATGTAAATCGGTTTGCCAGATATAACGGCTAAAGTAATCACTGTTAGCCGGCAAGGAATCCACGTCAGCACGTCTTCTAGTTTGGCGCTAAACCATCCTAAATCTGTGTATGGCGCTTCTTTGTAGCCGATCGTAGAATCTAATGTGCTGGCTGCTTTGTAAGCCATCGCCAAGGGGACGATCGCACTTGCCCACATCGAGTTAGGCTCGATCGGGCGATCGGTAAAACTTAATAATAGATGCGGCAGACCGAACCCAACTAACGCATAAAATAGCGGTGCTGTCACACCATCGACTGCATTCTCTGTTACAGTTTCTAACAATGCTCGCAGAATTTCTGGCTCGGATAAGTTTTCGGTATCCCGGCCGACGTAAAGGCTCAACCGTTCTCGCGCCTTGACTAAATCTCCAACATTTAAAGGTGCTAGCACATCCTCCGCAGCCGCCCTCAAACTGCGACCTGCAAAACAGCTTGCCAGCAAAATGGTATCTAGGGCAATACCTAATAGAGGATGCACCCAACTAGCAGCTTGGACGATCGACCAACTGACAGTATAACTGCCTAGAATCAGCCCGATCGCTAGTATTGTACCAGCACTTCGTAGCAGCAGTTTGTGCTGCTCACCGGCGGGACGATCGCCAGCGGGAGGCATTTTGCCTGCGGGATTATTCCATATATTAAAGACAAGTCGAGTATAGCGGTCGATCGCCCAACCCATCGCCTGCACTGGATGCGGCCAACCCCAAGGATCGCCGATCGAATAATCCAACACCGCAGCTAAAATCAAAACAGGAAATTCATCCGGCATCATTATATATAGTGTCAAACTTGATAGTCAGTCAATCGATTTTAGATTTTAGATTTTAGATTAAAGAATTGAAGAAAGCGACCCCACCGATCAATCCGGCGACTTGCGATGGGGAGCGAGGAGCTTTTTTGTCGCTCCACGGATGAATCCGGGGGCCCGAACCATCTTCCTTTATTGTCAGAGCAGGAGCGATCGCCGCAGAGAGCAGATTTTAACTCCTGCTACCCTTGCGGACTTGGATTGTTTGAGGGGCGATTTTATAGTAGAAGGAAGAAGGAAGAAGCAATAAAGGCAAGGGTTTGAACAGTTCAAAACCTCATCATCAGGCGTGGTTGCTATAAATGCTGAGATTACTTTAGTCGCGAAGCAAGTGTACATTCTGCTCCCAATTAACACCGTCAAAGGGTAGGATCTGAAAGTGTTCGATGGCATCTGAGTCAAGACAGCGGACGTTGACATCGAAATGATCGGGATGCGATCGGGGGCGATAGAACGAGTGAATGCCACAAATTCGGCAGAAAGTATGTTGAGCAGTTCCTGTATTAAATGTATAGGTGGTCAAAACATCTTCGCCACTGAGCAAGGTAAAACGTTCCGGCGGCACAATGAGGTGCAAAAATCCTTTCTTTTTACAGATAGAGCAGTTGCAATCAGATGCTTCGTGTTTGTCAACGGCGACACGGAAGCGGACAGCTCCGCAGTGACAGCCGCCAAAGTAGGTAACAAGTGTTGCGTCCATGTGTGATTGCTGGCGATCGAATGAATGAACTTACCATTTAAATGATAAAGCTAGTTTCTTCCCCAAGAGCCGCTTGCCAACTGCGGACATCATAGTATAAGTCTTCGAGGGAAATACTGTACAGCGCTTCGGCAAGTTTTTTGTGCAATCGGTTCCACAAACTGAATGTTACCCAGTCCTCTGCTTGCGTCGCGTCGGGAAAATGTCGAGGTAAAGGTTCAATAGTTTCACCTACAGCCTCTAAGATTTGTCCTAAAGAGATTTGAGCTGGCTGGCGGGCTAATTGATATCCTCCTTGGGAACCCCGAACAGATTGGACTAAACCGGCTCGTCGCATTTCAATCAGCAATTTTTCTAGATACGGAGCCGGTAACTCCTGTCGCTTCGCTATCGATTTCACCGATGTCGGGCCAAAGCGAGGTTGCAAACTTAGATCCAGTAATGCTTTGACACTGTAGTGTCCGCGTGTCGTTAACTTCATGGGATTTTAAGAGTGGGGCAAATATTCAGCTAGCTGATAGCTGATAGCTTATGCTACCGAGTTTAGAGATTGCTCGCACCGGCTGCCGCTACTCCTTAAGAAAGACAGCAGGTTGTTAAAAATATTTAGATAATAGTGGTTAACAATTGAGCCGATCGGTGTAATATAGTTTTACGACCAGCTATAAAGCTAAAGTTTCTTGGTCTAACCAAAAACCAACCGAGAAAAAATCCGTACACCAGTTGAATATTTCAGGACTCAGTAAATGGCTAAAAAGAAAAATATCGAACCCCTTGAAGGCGAAGATCTGATCAAAAAGGTCAAAGACCTAGAGAACCTTACCAAGGAAGAAAAAGCTAGAGCCTGTGGCTACTACACCGTTACCAAGAACGGCGTAGAACGGGTCAACATGATGAAATTCCTGAATGCGCTGATTGATGCAGAAGGCATTCAGCTAGACGGGAAGCAAAACGGCAATGGACGCGGCGGACGCTCTGCCAGCTATCGGATTAGCGTTCAATCTAACGGCAACTTACTGATTGGAGCCGCCTACACCAAACAAATGGAACTCCAGCCGGGAGATGAATTTGAAATCTCTCTGGGACGCAAGCACATTCACCTGCGCCAAATTGATCGAGAAGAAGAAGAAGAATCCTAGGCTTTTACGACTTGCTTTGACTTCTTGCTTGAACTGGTTGGTTTGACTTCAAGCATTGACTGCAAGCAGAGAGTTGGCTCTGAAATCTTTTTGTGAGCCTAAAAAAGTATGGCTTCTATAGATGGCAATGGCTCGACAAAAGCCAGTGCCACCACTTTATATTTTCCGAGAATACCTATTCTCGCCCCTCGCTATATCCGTTTGGACAAGCGGGGGATTTTCCGCGTAGCTGTTGAAGAGAAGTTATGCAGCCAATTGTGTACGGGATTTAACGGATGTAATTGATGAACCGAAGAGGTTTTAAGGAAGAATTAGGTTTGGTTGAGGTAGGAAACCCACCACAGCCAGAAAATGGCAGAGGTATTCTCAGCTAACAGTGCGTCATACCCGTTGAAAAAAAGAATGCAACTGTAGCGAAGCTCGAAAGCACGAGCTTGATCATTCATTCCGAATTATTTAACCTAAAATCTAAAATCTAAAATCTAAAATTTTATGTGTCTGTGTGGGAGGGGTTTTGAAGGCAAGGAAACGCCTCGATCGCCCGTAAGTGAAATTACAGGCTGGAACAGTTAAAGTGTTAGGGAGCAATTAGTCATCAGCCTATGCCGTTGGCCCGATTCGCGAGTAAAACTTCTCAACACCAAACAAAAATCCCCCTGCGTCGCCTTCTAGTGGCATCTTTTGTGCTGTAAATCGTCGCAGCAGTCGGGATTGTCGGGTATCTGTCCTTTCGCAACGGAGACAAAGCAGTCGAAGAGCTCGCCGAGAAATTGATCGCGGAGACAGGGAAGAGAGTTGAAGAAAAGCTGATTTCTTTTCTCGAACATACCCAGTGGGTAAATCAACTTAACGCTGAAGCGATCGACCGCAGTGAATTAAACTTACAGTTAGAAAAGCCCCAGCCTCGGGGAAAAAAGTTCCTTTGGTAGCAAATGCGATCTTTTCAAAGCATTGAGTGGATATCCTTCGCTACAGGAAAATCAGGAGAATATCTCGGCAGTTGGCGCAACCACATCGACAACAGCTTGCCAATTGTCGCAGCCTCCAAGTCTACCAACTCTCACAACATATACTAAGCTACAGACAGCCTCGGCACTCACACCGCTAAATTAAAGGCAGAACCGGCAACCTACGATGCCCGCCTGCGCCCTTAGTACAAAGAAGCTGTCGCAGCGAACAAACAAAGCGATTTGGACGAGTATTTATCCGAGTTTTACTCCTGGGACTGTTTTTATTGCTGCCAGCCAACAGATTCGCGATCGAAATGGTAAATTGCTGGGAGTTAGTGCCGTAGACTTTTCGCTCTCGGAGCTTCAGCAATATCTCGATCGCATCAAGCTTAGCAAAACGGGACAAATTTTCGCGATCGAACGATCGGGCTTGCTGGTTGCCAGTTCAAGTCAAGAATCACCCTTTAGAAAGATGCGGGGAAAGCAGCAAGCACAATCAATTGAATGTTTGAGAGAGCAAAACTCCTGTCATTCGCACCGCAGCCGAGTATTTGTACGATCGCTTCGGGGGCTTTGGCGACATTAAGCAGCGGCAGCAACTGAAATTTAGCCGATACGGGCAGGAATATTTTGTGGAAGTGCTGCCGTTTTCTGATGTTTACGGTTGAAAGTGGCTGATTGCGATCGCAGTTTCCGAATCCGATTTCATGGCGGAAATTAACAAAAATACCCGCCCTAGAATTTTACTTTGTGTGGTGGCGCTGCTGCTATCGACAATTGCCGGAGTGATGACAGCTAGGTGGGTAACACTGCCGCTGCTGCGACTCAACGAAGCCGCTAAAGATATCGCCGCCAGAAAGTTCGATCGCGCTTTTGCTGTCAGTAGGCTCGATCGAGTCGGCGAATTAGCGCAGTCTTTCAACGAGATGGCACCTCAACTGAAAAAAGTTTTTTCCAGCTTTGGCAGAAAGTGAAGAAAAATTTGCCCAACTGGTAGAAAATTTGCCGGTTGGAGTATCCGCGATAATTCCGGGCGGCGCATTTATTTTCATTAATGTGGCGGGAGAGCAAATATTGGGTAGGGGATAAATGCCCGATGCTAGCGCCCAAGAGCTACCACAAGCCGATCAAACTTATATAAATTAGCGCACACTCTTCCCGGAGAAGTTTGGATAAACTAATCCGCATTTAAATTGCATGGTAAAAGAAACTTTCACTCTTGTGGGGAGTAGGGGTTGGGCCCGAAAGCCCGCCCTCAACCTACAATTTAAATGCAGTACAGCTTACCCTATAAACTTGCTGTCGGGTTCCCAAGGCGCACCTAATGACTAATGATTGATGAATCATGACTAATCTTTATCTTTTCTGAGCTGTTTGTGTTGAGAAAAAACACGACAGTTATTGAGATCAATAAATAACTGTTCTTCTTCATGCTTTTCGGACATATTCACTAAATTATATTGAACATTTTCTCCATAAATAGTTAGAGCAATTTGGGTTACTTCTAAAAACTTAATCAGCCACTGACATTCAGTATCCGAGTTATCTTGATAGTATTGAATTAATCGAGCGCAACAAAGTTCTACGTAGGTTCGGGAATGCGGTGAAATCAAAATAATTTTGAGAATTAGAATTGCTAGTGTTAAAGGATTTAGTTGAGTGGCGAACAGTAGAAATAAGGCTGTTGGTTCCCCAGAATTTTCCACAGTCAAACATTTGATTAGATAATTGCAAGTTCTGAGATGCAGGCCGCTCTTCAAAATTTCTCCGTCATTTTCGGGATGAAAAATTTCTAAAATATTAATTATTTGTGCTTGGCAAATATCACTAGACAAAAAATTACCTTGGTAATCAAATAAATACTTAACCAGAGATTCCTTAAACTGCTTGTAGGTAATATTTTGACTCTGACTCAGAAAAATATTGGCTAAGCTGCGATAGCTGAAGGCTCCTCGATTGACTAAAATTAGTTTGATTAAACGCAGGGCTTCATCTCCTAAAAGTGTGGGATTATGATAATTTTTTAATTGGGATGTGGCAGACTGAGAGCGAGAGGTATACATTGCTAGGTCAAACTTGTACTTTTCTTTGAGCTGCTGCGACAATAGTCTGGCAGTTTGGCGTTCTTCGGGGGCGTTGTTAGCATCTAGATATTGAGCGGCTAGCAAATAAGGCTGATACCGAGAAGTCCAGTGATTTTGTAGCGACTGGTAATCCGCGTACTTTAATACAAATAACTTGAGGTCTTCATAGTCTTTGCTGCTGAGAAAATTTGTCAGCCACACTCTCAGTATTTTGAGAGAATTGTCCGGGTGGGGTTCGCTAAAGGTTCTCTCGCTAAGAATTTTAATTAAGTCGCGAGCAAATTGGTATTGCCTCTGAGTGATCCAGTTATTTAATAAGATGTAACAGCAGCGTTTAAATAAGTTGTTAAATTCTAGTTGACTGTCAAATTCACTTATTGTGTGTAAAGCTTGAATTAATTTGGGGTGGGCGGGAGGAGTCAGGTAGATAAATATTTTTTTAAAGTGCTGCAAAACTACTTCGGCTTTCGAGTTTTTGATATGATATATAAAAAAATTGTAAATGATATCTTGAGCTGCTGAAACAGTCAGCTCAGAATTGTTTAATTGAGCGGTTGGTTGAGGCACGATCGCCTGGGGTAATATATTGTTTGTGAGAGCAGGCAGAACTTTTGACTCTGTGGTTTCGGATTGGGAGGAAAAGTGCTGAGATGGCATAGCGTCCTCGCTCAGATGATCGATAAACTATTATAGTTACGATCCTTGATTTGCAGCTAATAATTTAGTGTTTGACTGGACTTTTGTGCAGCTAAAACAGTTAAGCCCCCCGATCGCCCTTTTGGTCAAGGGAAATCGAAGGGGTTAACTATTATTTGTCAAGTATCTGAGGATATTAAGCAGGATTCGCTTCAGCTCGTCTTTGCAGCAGGCGGGCAATTTCAGCTTTTTCTACAAGTCCGACGAGGACACCGTTTTCGCGAATGACGGGGAGTTCTTGTACTTTTAGTTGTTCCAGAAGGGTGACGACTTCGAGGAGGGATAATTCTGGTTTGACTGTTGTGGAAAATTCGATCGGCTTCAGGAGTTCTTTCACTAAAACTTCGGGCCAGCGTCCAGTAGTAATTGTTTTGAGGTCGTCAAGATCGATCGCCCCTACCAATTGTCCGGCATCATCTGTTGCCAGGAATCTGCGCCAGGTATGAGTGCTACCGATCACGTAGTTGTTGGCAAATTCTCTGAGAGACAAGTCTTGGGAGACGATCGGACTTTCGGGGGTCACAGCATCTGCGGCTGTCAGACCTGCCAGTTGATTTTGGACTGTGGCATATTGGGCAGATTGACCGGCATTTTGCAGTAAGAACCAACCGATTACTAGATTCCAAATATTGCCGAATATGCCTGTAGCAATGGCAATCCAACCAATTATTTGACCAACGCGGCTAGCAAAAATTACACCTTTGTAAGGGTTGCCAGTAATTTTCCAGACGATTGCTTTGAGGATGTTGCCGCCGTCGAGGGGCAAACCGGGAATTAAGTTAAATAAGGCTAAAGCTAAGTTGATGGAAGCTAAAAGTTGGACGATGGCTGCTGCGGGGCCTGTAAGGGCTGCACCGACGCCGATAACTGTTAACAAACCCGACAAAAATAGGCTAACCAACGGGCCTGCAATGGCTACCCAAAATGCTTCGGCTGGCGTTTTCGATTCTCTTTCCAAATTAGCCAGCCCGCCAAACAGAAACAGCGAAATCGATTTCACGCCAATTCCCTGTTTAATGGCTACCCAACTGTGTCCTAATTCGTGGGCTAAGACGGAAGCAAATAACAGTAACGCTGTGAATAATCCCAGCATCCAGGGCGCTACGGGGCCCAATGTGGGAAACAGGCCAGCTAATGCACCGCCGTATTGCCAGGTTACTAAACCCAGGACTAGGAACCAAGATGCGTTGACAAAGAAGGGAATCCCAAACAGGTTGCCGACGCGAAATGTACCGTTCATAATGGCTACCTCTGATTTTACGAATGAGAGGTTTTTCTCTCTGTCTCCTTATCGTAACGAAACGTAACGGCGATGGTAATGCTTCAATTAGGGTGTTATCCGTCTGTGGAGGTTCGGTTTGCGGAATAATCACCGCCAACTGCGGTTTGGCCCGCTAGGGGTTAAAAATCCTTATCTCAAAACGAAAGTTGTCGCTATGAGGCTTGAGGAGGATATTTGTTTTAGTTTTCTGTTTTAGTTTGCAATCGCTTTTAACTCACGCCCAGAGTACCTCTGTCATGAACAGGCTTTCCGGCCTGTTCCACAACAGATGAATTTTCTTTCTTGTGGGGAGTAGGGGTTGGGCTTCTAGCCCGCCCATAAAAGCATGATTGAGAATGGTGCCACCTATGAGTTTCAAGCAGATTTAGCTATAATGACTCACCCTAACAATACTTTTGGTGCTAATAATTATGCCAGAATCTTTTTTGCTCGGCCGGCTGCTGCTGCAATTCAACAGGGAAGCCGCTGATATTATTACAGACTTATCCGCTGTTGCTTTAACTCCCGATGGCAATTTGTGGGTAGGTTCCGATGAAACGACTTCGATCGAGCGTTTGTCGCCTGTCGGGCCTAATATTTTTGGAGAACATCAAAGATTTGCGATCGCCGATTTTATCGATCTTTCCGAACAAGCGGGTGAAATCGATATTGAAGGAATTGATTTCTACAGCGATTATCTTTGGTTTGTGGCTTCTCACAGCACCAAACGCAAGAAAGCTAAAGGCAAAGATCCGAATAAAGACATTCAAAATTTAGCAAAAATAGAGACAGAGGTCAACCGTTACTTGCTGGCACGAATTCCTGTGAAAAACGGAACTTTGTGCAAGTCAATTCCCCATCCTGAAAATCCCCAAAACCAACTGAAAGCGGGATACCTTCAGGCGACTAAAACGGGCAATTTGCTGACAGACGCGCTGAAAGATGACAGCCATCTCGGTCTATTTTTATCTGTGCCGATTCCGAGTAAAGAAAATGGTTTTGATATTGAAGGGTTGGCGGTGCGCGGAAATCGGATTTTTATTGGTTTACGGGGGCCTGTACTGCGGGGTTGGGCGATAATTTTAGAAATAGAAGTGCAAGAGTCTAAACAAGGAGTTTTAAAGCTAAAGGCTATTGGGGCAGAAGGCAAGTTTTACAAGAAACATTTTGTTGATTTGAACGGTTTGGGGGTGCGAGAATTGTGCTGGAATGGGGAAGATTTGATTGTGTTAGCCGGGCCGACGATGACTTTATCTGGGGCGATGAGGGTTTTTCGGTTAAAGGGGATTTTAGGGCGATCGGGCGACAGTATTACTGGACAAGATGGGGGAGATTTGGAGGTATTGTTTGATTTGCCTTTTAAGGTTGGTACGGACAATGCTGAGGGGTTGTCGCTGTTTCCATATTTGGGCGGGCAGAATTCGCTGTTAGTGGTTTATGATTCGCCGGATGCGGGGAGAATGGTTGGGGAAAATGCTATTTTTGCTGATATTTTTAGGTTGGGTTTGTAGTTGCGCGTGGGAGGGCGGGTGAGTTTTGGTGAATCAGGACTAAAAACTAAATGCCTCACTACAAACAGATGTAAAATTCGGTTAATTGTCGCTCGCATCCCTTCGCCGCTGGCTGTAGCGTTTCAATTCATCAATTAAGTGAGTATCGTTAGAAGCTGTTCTCGCGCCCGCTTCCGCCGCCCACCGCTTCAAATCTTCAATTTGCGATCGCGCGATCGCAGCTAAAGGTACAGTATCCTCGATCGACCTCAAAATATCCTCCGTCATCAAATCCCGGCGCTGTCCGTTTACAAACGTTCCAAAGGCCCGATACAACCCATCTATTACGACTTGTTCAATTTCTGCACCGCTAAAATTCTCAGCGCGTTTCGCCAAAACCCCCAAATCAAACTCTCGCAATCTAGTCGGCCGCAAACGCTGCAAATGCACTTTAAAGATATCTTGCCGTTCCGATTCTGAGGGCAAATTCAAAAAGAAAATTTCATCAAATCTGCCTTTTCTCAGCAACTCGGCCGGCAAAATCCGCACGTTATTTGCAGTGGCGACAATAAACACCGGACTGGTTTTTTCCTGCATCCAAGTGATCAAACTGCCGAATACCCGCCGCGAAGTTCCCGAATCGCCGTCGCCACCGCTGATAATGTTGCCGAAGGCTTTATCTATTTCATCGATCCACAAAACGCAAGGTGCGATCGCCTCTGCTAATTGTATCATTTGCCTGACGCGACTTTCGCTTTCCCCGACCACGCCGCCAAACAATCTCCCAGTATCCAATCGTAGCAGCGGCAAACGCCATTCTGAGGCTATTGTTTTCGCAGATAAAGATTTGCCTGTGCCTTGAATTCCTACTAACAAAACTCCTTTCGGATTCGGTATGCCGTAGCGACGCGCTTCGTCAGTAAAAGCATCTTGCCGCATCTTTACCCACTGTTTCAAATTCTCCAAGCCGCCCACACTTTTTAGGGATTCTCTGGAGTTGAAAAACTCCAAAATTCCCGTTTGGCGAATTGCTTGCTGTTTTTCCTCCAAAACTCCGTCAATATCTGACTCGTTAATTTGCTGTTTGGCGGCCAAAGCTTTAGCCAAAACCCGCCCGATTCTAGCGCGACTCAAACCCTGACAAGCTTTAACCAACTGTTCCCTTGCTAAACCGCTAACTTGTAACTGTTCCGGCTTTTCCACAACGTGGGAAATTAAACTGTCGATTTCTTGGACGTTAGGCAAAGGAAAATCAATTACTGTGACTTCTTCTTTCAATTCCTCCGGCAATTCCAGCGTGTGAGAAGTAAGAACTATAGTTTTTTTGCTGCGCTTCAATTCCCGCGTTAAATTCCGCAATTCTCGCACTACCGCCGCGCTTTTTTCGCTGTATGGATATTTCAAAATAGGGTGCAAATCCCGCAGTACAAATATGGTATATTCTTCAACAGCAGTTTTGCTGACGCGATCGAGCGCCGCCATTACCGAACCTTTCCCAGAACCGTTATCCTCCCAACCGCGCACAAGATCCCACCGCAATACCCGGCGCGCGGGAGTTACTTGCAGCGCTACTTGGGCAATTACGGCTTCGACCGGTTCCTCCTCCGCGCCGACAATGTACAGTAGCGAATAGCGGGCGCGAATCATCAAATCTAGTCGTTTTACCAGTGCCTCGAAATGGTTATTTTTACTGCCATTAACGACATTTAATGCTTGCGAGTTGGGGTAATCTTCTGTCATTTTAGTGGATATTGTAGAGTGAAATTTAATTTTATTAAAAATTTTGTTCGCAGTCAGGATTTTAGTCTTTAAAATGATTTAACCCAACTAAAGGTTTGTAGTAAGGAGGTTAGTCCTTAACAACTATTTAACCGGACTAAATTCCGTACTGCAAACGTTAAAATTATAACAGCATAGTACGCAATTGACTACTTAGCAACTTTTCGAGCTTGTTTCACCATTTCAATGAGAGTGTGGTGAGCATCTTCGGCGTCTTTTAAAGTGCGCTCGAAATTTACTCTGATCGGCACTTTTTCGTCATTGACTTGAGCGGTTAAATCCATGCCGTTGGCATCAATAGCGAGCATTTGAGCTTCCGTTGCCTGCGGTTGGTCGCCAAATGCTTGAGCATATAGCACGACAGCACTAGCGTGGTCTTCGTTCATGTGAGTGCAGATGCGATCGCTAATCTCAGTAGAAAACGGTTCTGACATGGGAGATTCCTCAGATGCAATATGGATCGATTGTACTGCGATCGGTAAGACAAATTCGCAGTTGACAAACTACTTCGCAATTTGCTAAGATAATATAAAGACAATTTTATAGGGAGTCTTATAGATTATATGAGTAAATTTATTTGTTATCGAGGAAATATATGCACGTTATTTCTCAATCAGCACTCAGGAAATTCTGGGAAAAGTATCCTGATGCCGAAACAAGCCTGCGGTATTGGTACAAACTAGCAACAACAGCAGAGTGGTCAAATTTAGGTGAAGTGAAAGCAGTTTTTTCCTCAGCCGATAGAGTTGGCAACTTTACTGTTTTTAACATCAGAGGTAATAATTACAGACTGATTACGTTCATAGATTATGAATATCGACCTAAAAAAATTTTTATTCGCTCTGTACTTACTCATGAAGAATATGACGAAGATAAATGGAAAAAAGACCCGCGGTATGAATGATAATTTTCTCCTTTTAAAACTTACCAAATAATCCTAGGGATAGGGGCAACCACGGGGAATTGCCCCTACACTCACACCATACATATATTGAGGAGCTGCGTAATTCCTGTCCTTTCTTAATATAGGAGACTCACATGAACAACTCTAGCGCTTATATCGAACTACTCAAAACATTTCCTCCCCGACCTATAACGGCTGAGGAGGAATTAATGGCAACTCAAAAAGCGATCGATTCTCTGTTGGACAAAGGCCAACTGACTTCAGACGAACGCGACTATCTAAACGTACTTGGAACTCTGGTTTATGAATACGAGCAAACTTTAGAACCCATACCTGACATTTATGGGATAGAACTGTTAAAAGCTTTAATCGAAGAATTTGACCTGAGACAAAAAGACCTAGTTCCTATTTTTAAAACTGAGTCTATTGTCTCAGATATCCTCCATGAAAAGCGTCAACTTACAACAGAACACATACAAAAACTTGCAGAGTTTTTCAGTGTCTCGCCGGCTGTTTTCTTTCCACTCCATCAAGTTGTTGGTAATGCTGCCTAAAATTGTTTGTAGTAAGGAATTTAGTCCTTATTGACTAAAAGCTTTCATAGAGGACGATCGTTCTCACTACAAACTGCACAGCCTAACTAAAAGATCGATCGTCAAACGGCAATTCATCAAACCGCGAATCAATATCCGCCTCAGCATTCGCCACAGGGGAATTAGTGCGAGATTCAGGCGGCTTAACAGAATTCACCTTTGCTACTGGTAACTTTGTCGCAGATTCCGATTTCTGTAGGTTAACTAACGGTAACTCCCCGCCATTTTCTCCATTTTTGCTCGTTTGATTCCACAGCATCATTCCCAGCAAACCATCAACCAAACCACCACCGCTACCGTTGCCTGTTACCGCAACATCTGGCACAACTCGCACATTGCGATCGCCTATAATTTGCATTAACTGCAAAGCCGTATAACCGGAACCTCCCAAAGCCACAACACCCGCGCGATAAGCTTCAGCTTGAGCATTTCCCTTCACCCGAATCGACTCAGCTTCGCCTTGAGCTTGTTTAACCTGAGAATTCGCTTTCAACTCAGAAATCTTCACGCCTTGTTCGGATTTCACCATCTCTTGTTGAATCTCAGCCAGCGCGGTTTCCCGCACCAATTGTTGCCGCTGAGTTTGTGCTATTTGCTGCACCTCATAAGTCTTGCACTGTTCCTCAGCAATTTTGCGATCGGTTTGAGTTTGCATCAACTCTGCCGGTGGCAATATATCCCCGATTAAAGTATCAATTGCTTGCACGTCGTAGGTACGCAAAGCTGCTTTGATATATTCCGATGCTTCTGCTTGCCGATCGCTCCTTGCCGACAGAAAATCTAATACAGAATAAGCTTGAGCCGAATTGCGGAAATAATTGCCAATTGTCGGCTGCAAAACATGGTCAACTAAGTTCTGCATTGAACCGACGCGAGAAATCACTTTCGGAGCATCCAAAGCCCCGACGTGAATAATCTGAGCTACTTCTAAATCAAAGGCAAAACCGTCGCGAGAACGCACCGTTAAAGATGAAAGTTGAGAATCGTAACTGTGTCGTTCCGTTTTACTTGACCAATTCAATACAATGTTTGTCGTCGGCACTAACTCTACTTTCAAAATGCGAGTATTCAGCGGATGTTTCCCCGGATAAAGAGGAGTCACCCACACCCCTTTGTTGCCCACATTTACTAAATTTCCGTGAGTGAAAGCAGCACCGCTCACATCTTCCGAGGTTTTGCCGACATAGGAAATAACCGCGCCGACATAGCCGATCGGGATTTCGGTCATCGGTACTTGGTCAACCCCGACAAACCAAGGATTTAAGTTCCACGAACCGGAAAGCAAAACTTGTTCCTGCAAACCGCGCCGCCCGCCGGCGGTGATAAATTTCTGCGCGTTTTGGAAGTTGTCGTGATTCGGAATAATCGGGCCTGCAATTTCGCCATCTTGGATCGGAACGCCGTCATACGTTGTCACGACGCCCACTTTATCTGGAGCAATTTTGTAGAGTTTCAACTGTTCCGCTGTCATCCCGTGTTTGGGAGCATTAGCTGCTGTAATTACCGTAAATAATGCCGTATTAATCCGATAGCTACCGCCCGTCAAGATGCCGAGTTGCCGACCTTTTTCGCCACCTCCTTGGAGGAATTTGCGCGCATCTTGAAAATTGTCGCATTCTGTGATTTTGCCGAGAATGCGCTGTGGTGGATTGGACTCGCCGCCTGCTGCGATAATTAAACCAATTTCACCTTGGGGAACTACAGTTAGAGACTCTTTGCGAACGTTGTACTGCAAAGGCCAATAACCCCAGTGCCAACCGGGGGGCAAAGTATCAGCTTGATATCCAGCTTCTCCGTTTAAGGCAATTAAATCTCCCGGCGGTAAAGACTTGCCGCCGAAGCTAAACTTTTTACTGACAATTCCGACTTCCCGATCGCCAATTACTACCAATCCGCCAAAAAATAATGGCAGCACCAGAATAATTATCATACCGCCGATGGCGATCGGGATAAATCCGCCCGGAGCGAGCTGCATTGTCTGCACGGGAACAGTGGTACGCAACTGCCCTAGCTGGAAACTAGAATCAGGTTTTGCGGCTAGCTGAGTGGAGGTTTGATTTGCGAGGGGGATATTGCTAGCCGCTAATACTGGCGAGGGTTTCAAACTGGTTGTTGCACTAAGAGCTAAAGACGCCGAAACAGCGGCTGCTAACTGTTTTAAAACGCGGATTTTGACTTGAGATTTGGACAAAAATGAATAAAGCATTTTTTTTGAGCAGGGCTAATTTGTCCTAGGAGTTCCAGCTTAGCCTTGATCAAAAGTTTTTACATAAAACTTAAGGTCTTATTTATCATTATTTGCCCTCATAATAGTCATATTTTTCAGTAGAAATACTTATAAGTAAATTACAGGCTGACAATCCCCCGTTTTAATGCGGAAATCGCGGCCTGCGTGCGATCGCTAACTCCCATTTTGCTCAAAATATTGTTGATGTGAAACTTAACGGTGCTTTCGCTGATGTGCAAAACTTCACTAATCTCGTTGTTGCTTTTACCAGCGACTATGAGGCGGATGACTTCTAATTCGCGATCGCTCAATTCAGGCCCACTCAGGCGATCGGCTAACTTAACACCCACTGCCAGCGGAATATACTTTTTACCCTCAAAAACCGCTCGAATTGCTGCTAAAAGCTCCTCTGGTTCCGCATCCTTAAGCAGATAGCCCTTTGCACCAGCTTGCAATCCGCGATAGATGTTTTCATCGCCGTCATAAGTCGTCAGCACCACAATCCGGGCGCTGGGAAACTCCGCACAAATCGCAGCAATGGCGGCGACTCCATCCATCACCGGCATCCGCAAATCCATCAGCGTTACATCGGGCTGATGTTGGCGGAACATTGTCACAGCTTCTTCGCCGTTGCTTGCTTGCGCCACAACTTTAACATCTGATTCCTGCTCCAGCAGCGCCACTAAACCTTGCCACACAATATAATGATCGTCGGCAATTAAAACGCGAATAATATTTGATTGGTTAATCATGTTTCCCGTGTTAATTTTATCAAAAAAAACCTGAAAATTCACTACAAACTTACTATGTATGGTGCGAAATGTGCACCTTACTTTACTGGCGACTAACTGAAACTATAACTTCTGTTCCGTTTCCGGGGCGGCTGTTTACAGTTAAGGACTGAAAAATAAATAACTTGATGAAGTATTAAGTTTGAGGTACGGCTCTATAGTTCCATTTTGGCAAGTATTCATCAAAAATAATTTGCATAGTTTTTTTAAAGTTATCAGCTACCTTTCGACCAATTTTATAGACTTTATTAAGCACATTTGCAACTACAGAGAGCCAGGTTTTAGTGTGAGTTTTTTCTACCAGGTATTTGACTAATTCTATATTAGTAAAAATTACTCCTTGGCAAGCTCTCGTAACATGAGGAAAGAGTCGATGTTCGATGGGATTATATTTAGATGTATAAGGAGGGTAATGGGCAATCCTTATCTCAATTACGATTTCATTAACTAACTTTTGTAAATCTTCTTTAAAGATATAATGATTAGCATTGTTACTACCTCCACCATCACACTTTGCTACAATTGAAGTGGCATTCGGGTAGATCAATTTTCCATAATTATTCCACCAATTTTTCAGAGATTCACAAGCAAATTCACTTGTATCTTTACTGTTGCCTAATGTTATATATCCTCGATTTTCTTGAGCATCATAAATCCCATGTGGAATTACTTTTCCGGGACCTAAGCTCCAAAAATCATGATCGAAAGTAGTGACAGGCTCGGTTGTATAGAGAGCTCCCGGACGATATAAATTCCCTAAAACTTCTTTTTTTTTGTATCAAAACGGTTGGATGGGATTAGCCGCCTCTCTATACTCTGTATCGAGTATAGCAATATTTTCAAATTGAGCATTAGCATTTTTATTAATTCCTGTTGTCTGTTTCTTTTGTGCTCTTCGCTTCACATATCCATGTTTCTTTAGGAGTTGTCCTACTAGAGAAAGACTCACACAAAATCCGGCGTTTTTCAGTCCGACAGCTATTTCTTTATGCGTCAAATTAGTCCATTTAATTAGCTCATTCATTGGGTCTCCCGCTGTCTGGAACTTTAAGACTTCTAAAAAGGCTTAATCAATACCGCTCCTGGTAGCTAAAATACTTTTTCTTCCTCCTCCTTTTTTTCTAACCCTTAAATTATTAATAGTCGTTTCATTCATTGTTTCTAAATCTTTAATTCCCTGGACAATAGTATTTCGACTGCATCCGCAAAGTTGCATTATATAGCTAATTCCACCCCATCCCAATTTTTGTGCCTCGATCGCTGCATACCTTCTTTTATCCTTTTCTGATAAAGAGTTATAAAATTTCTTTATTTCCGACTCAATTGAACTAGAATAAAACATAGGTTTAAAGGTCAGATAAAGTGGTAGAATATAAAAATCCCTGGCGAGTTTCTATCAATTTTAGAGAAAATAGCAATCAGGGTGCTGTTTTTGATTATATCCAACAATCCATCAAGTTATTTATTTTTCAGTCCTAAGGTTTTAGATTTTAGAAGCCAAAACAGGTTTCCCAGTCAATACAGCTTGTTCGATAATATCAGCCGCTCGCTTGACTCCGCCCGATCGCCCGATCGCCTCTTGCATCTCGATCGCCCTTTGTTTATACGACTCTTGGGTTAGGACTTTCACAATTGCCGATCGGACTTTAGGAATGCTCAATTCCTTCAAAGAAACCACCTCGCCAACACCCGTATAACCAATCCGCGCTGCCACTCCCGGCTGGTCATTTGCCACAGGAATTGCCACCATCGGTACTCCATTGCTCAAAGATTCCAAAGTCGTATTCATCCCGGCATGAGTAATCGTGAGAGTGGCTTTTTGCAGCAATTCTAATTGCGGTGCATAGCCAACAACGATCGGATTTCCCGGCAATGGCGGCAAGGATTCTGGAGTCGCACTTCCGCCGAGAGATATTACCAATTGGGCATCTAATCCTTCACAAGCAGAGGCGATCGTTTGAAAAACATCCAGCAAGCGATTTTGCACAGTTCCCATTGAGGCATAAATCAATGGTTGACCAGTTAATTGTTCAAAAGGAAAAGGCACTGGTTTGCGCGTCGCTGGGTTGTGATAAGGGCCAGTGAAATGGAAATAAGGGGGTAAATTTTGTCTGGGAAAGTCGAATTCAGCAGGCTGCTGGCTGAGCTGAGCGAGTTTAGAGTAATGATCGTTTGGGTGAGAGTACAGAGGTAATTTCCACTGGCAGCGAGATTCGGCGATCGTCTCTAGAATCGGTTTGGTAAGCAAATTTAGTAACTGATAGCCGAGTTGATTGCGTAAGCGTCCTTTCCAAGTCGGATCGTACTGCCAAAGGGTACAAATGGGTGGAAGGTCGGGGTCTCGATTTAAGAGTAACGCACTGCAAACTGTGATAAAAGGAATGTTTATAAATTCTGCAATTGTTCCTCCTTCCAGTGAAACTTGGTCTACTAGCAAAGCTTCTACACCAGCTTTTTTAATGGCCATCGGAGCCTCTCTGAGAATAGCATTTGAAGTATTCCCACCTGGCTTCAAAGTATGTCGCAATGCCGCAAGTCCACTAAGTTTTCCCCGTTGGCTAAGGATTTCTGCAAACCAGCCGACGGGAAACTCTTCTTCAGCGAATGGCTGGAATTCTAATCCGGTGGCTAGAGTTTTTGCTTTAGCATCGAGCAAGCCAAATACCGTGACTCGATGACCTCGGCGAAGCAGTTCGCTGCCTAATGTTGTCATGGGGTTGAGGTGGCCGGTGTCGGCTGGACAGAGAATGCCGAAGTGGGTCATGAGTTAAGGCTCCTTTGAGGTTAACTTTTTTTATTGTAGTCGGGTGAGTGGTTTGTGTTGGGGCGTTGGGGCGTTGGGGCGATCGCACTTTTTGCCTACAATTTATTTTTGCTCTTCTAGTAGCTTAAAATCAGCGCCCAAAAGGATTATTTCCCAGCCAAGGCAGGTTTCCCAGTCAATACCACCTGTTCGATAATATCAGCGGCTTTCTTGACTCCGCCCGATCGCCCGATCGCCTCTTGCATCTCGATCGCCCTTTGTTTATACGACTCTTGGGTTAGGACTTTCACAATTGCCGATCGCAGTTTAGGAACGCTCAATTCCTTCAATGAAACCACTTCACCAACACCCGTCCAAGCAATCCGCGCTGCCACTCCCGGCTGATCATTCGCCACAGGAATTGCCACCATTGGGACTCCATTGCTTAATGATTCCAAAGTTGTATTCATCCCGGCATGAGTAATCGTGAGAGTGGCTTTTTGCAGCAATTCTAATTGCGGTGCATAGCCAACAACGATCGGATTTCCCGGCAATGGCGGCAAGGATTCTGGAGTCGCACTTCCGCCGAGAGATATTACCAATTGGGCATCTAATCCTTCACAAGCAGAGGCGATCGTTTGAAAAACATCCAGCAAGCGATTTTGCACAGTTCCCATTGAGGCATAAATCAATGGTTGACCAGTTAATTGTTCAAAAGGAAAAGGCACTGGTTTGCGCGTCGCTGGGTTGTGATAAGGGCCAGTGAAATGGAAATAAGGGGGTAAATTTTGTCTGGGAAAGTCGAATTCCGCGGGTTGTTGAGTGATTTGAGCTAATTTCGAGTAACCATCATTTGGGTTAGAGTACAGAGGTAATTTCCACTCTTCGCGATATTGGGCAATAACATCTCGAATTGGTTTAACAGCCAGATTTAGTAACTGATAGGTGACTTGATTGCGTAGGCGGTTTGCTAAAGTTGGATTGTATTTCCACGGAGTACCAAACGGAGGAATGTTAGGGTCTCGATTTACCATCAAGGCACTGCATACTGTGACAAAAGGAAGGTTGAGAAATTCGGCAATTGTTCCTCCTTCAAATGAAAGTTGGTCTACGAGTAAAGCTTCTACACCGGCTTTTTGAATGGCAGTTGGAGCCTCTGTGAGAAGAGCAGCCCAAATTTGGGTAAATGTTTTGATAGTATATCGCAAGGCTGTCAGTCCGCTGAGTTTCCCCAGTTGGCCCAATCTTTCTGCCATTGAGCCTGCGGGAAATTCATCTTCAGCTAATGGCTGGAATTCTAAGCCGCTGGCTAAGGTGGTGGTTTTAGCATCGAGGAGGTTAAATACGGTGACTCGATGGCCTCGGCGAAGCAGTTCGCTGCCTAATGTTGTCATGGGGTTGAGGTGGCCGGTGGATGCCGGACAGAGGAGGCCAAAGTGGGTCATGAGTCAAGGCTCCGTGTGAGTTTAACCTTTTTAGCATTTAATCGGCGGTGTGAGAGGTTTTTGTTGGGAGTTGGGGTGTTGGGGCGATCGCTTGGAAAAACTCAGGAATGGGACGCAGGCTTTAGTCATTGCAGGAGAGTATTACCAGTATATAGTTGTATGCGCTCTGCGATACCTAGCCAAAAGTTCAGGTAATCTCCTCAACTAAAGGTTAGTTACTAGCGGATTTGGGTACTCTAGCTCACAATCAAATTCAATCCACTATTAAGGGTGGTAGTTTTGTTTTTGATAAGATTACTGAACCAACCCTAGTGCAACAAAAGGTTCTAGTTTTGCTTGGTGTTTCTCTAATTTATACGCAGTAAACCGGGGGCAAATATCTTTATTTCAAATGCTTACTCTACACAGAATATGCCTTTTGTCAGTTGGGGAAGTTCAGTGTAATTGGTGATTGGTAATTGTAGGTGGGGTAGAAGGAAGGGAAACCCACCTACAATTACTATTAACAGTCAAAGTCACAAGTCAAAAGCTAACAGTCAACAGTTAATTCTTAACTGTTGACTGTTAAACGGAATGCCTGTGCCGAACTCGCTCTAACGTGCCAGAATGGCTGCTCATTCTTTCGATTTATAATTTTTGGAGAGCTTACCTTCAAAAGGTTGAACTCCACTATTTGGATAGTTGTCATCGCTGGGGCTAAAAATCCGCACCGCTGCTTCCGAAACGTAACGCATCGCGTTTGCCAAAGATTTAGAAAGATTCATAGAATCTGCCTCTGTTATCTGGGTTCTGATACTTATTAGATTACTCGGATTTTTGAGCTATGGATGACTTTAGCAATATTTATTTGAATTACTTATTGGTCTGCAACATTCAAGCAAGCTGAAGGTTTTAGGAATTACGCTTTGTTGGACGATCGACCTTTTGCTGGTAGATTTTTTCTTGCTCAACTCAAGCACTCGCCATCGCCCTCGCGACGCTCAGAAACCAGGTTGTCTAACTCTATTCAAAGGCTGCAACGAAATATTTTCGCAAAAAACCCGCAACGCTTGAGTGTTTGTGGTTAATTCCTGAGTTTGTTAAAGTAAGTATTTATATTGATTTTACCATAATATTAATGTACAAATCCACCACAATCCGCTATTAAAGGGCATAATCAGCGAATTTTTCCGACAAATATCTGCAATCTTTATCAAAGATTTACAAAAAGATATGGTGTTTGTCACTATAATTAAAAAAAAGAAGTTTGTTCGGGGTTTTTCTTATGAAAACTACCACAGAAAGCCTGCAGCTCACAGGTTTTGAAGAAATCTTAGAAGACCGGGAACTGACGGTTTCTTCAGCAGATTACAGCCTTTTGACCGATCTCTACCAGCTAACGATGGCCGCTTGTTACGTCGGGGAAGGGCTCGACGGGCGGGCCGCGAGTTTTGAATTATTCGCGCGCAGGCTGCCAGAGGGTTTTGGCTACGCGATCGCGATGGGTTTGGCTCAAGTTATCGACTATCTGGAGAAATTTCGGTTTTCTCCGGCGCAAATTCAGGCTTTGCAGTCCACTGGGATTTTTGCAGGTGCGCCGGAGCGATTTTGGACTTTACTCGCCACAGCCCGCTTTACTGGCGATGTTTGGGCGGTGCCGGAGGGGACGGCGGTGTTTGCCAATGAGCCTCTGCTACGAATTGAGGCTCCTCTGTGGCAGGCTCAGTTAGTGGAAACTTATTTGCTGAATGCCATAAATTATCAAACTTTGATTGCGACGCGGGCAGCGCGGCTGCGCGATGTGGCGGGCCCGGAGGCTAAGTTGCTGGAATTCGGGACGCGCAGGGCTTTTGGGCCTCAAGCTGCTGTTTGGGCGGCTAGGGCTGCTCTGGCTGCGGGATTCGACGGAACTTCTAATGTTTTGGCTGCTTTGAAGTTGGGCCGCAAGCCTGTCGGTACGATCGCCCATGCTTTGGTAATGGCTGTGGCTGCCCTCGAAGGCAGCGAGAATCAGGCGTTTGCAGCTTTTCACCGCTATTTTCCGGGGGCGCCGCTGCTGATCGATACTTATGATACTGTGGCGGCGGCGCGGATGTTGGCCGATCGAGTCAACAGCGGTGAAATGCTGTTGGAAGGCGTGCGGCTGGATTCGGGCGATTTGGCGGTGCTGTCTCGGGAAGTTCGATCGATCCTTCCGGGCGTTCCTATTTTTGCTAGCGGCGATTTGGACGATCGAGAAATTGCCAAATTAAAAAGTAGCGGCGCTTGCATTGACGGTTACGGTTTGGGAACCAAGTTGGTCAGCGGTTCCCCTGTCAACGGTGTTTATAAGTTGGTGGAAATTGACGGAATTCCGGTGATGAAAGAGGCAAGCGGCAAGGTAACATATCCAGGAAGAAAGCAAATTTTTAGACATATTGAAAATGGGCAAATTCTCGGAGATTGTTTGGCGTTGTCCGAAGAAAATATTAAAAATTGCGATTCTTCTATACCATTAATGAAATTGGTTGTCAAGGACGGCAAACGAGTCCAGAACGAGGAAAGTTTGGACGATATCGCCAAACGAACTGCTGCTTCTGTCGCCAGTCTTGGACCCGAAACTCGCCAACTGGACAACCCAATTTCGCCGCAGGTGGAAATTTCTCCAGATTTGCAGAGTCTCACCCAAAAAACGAAAAAGAGTCATTAGTCATTAGTCATCAATCAAGAGCCAACACTCAACAGCCACAATCAACAGTCATTAGTCATCAATCAACAGTCATTAGTCATCAATCAACAGCCAACAGTCAACAGTCAACAGTCAACAGTCAACAATTACCGATTCCCTATGCAGAAGATTGCTCTTTTTGGAACCAGTGCCGATCCGCCCACAGCAGGACACAAAACAATTCTGAGTTGGCTTTCGCAACATTTTGATTGGGTAGCAGTTTGGGCGTCGGACAATCCTTTTAAGTCGCACCAGACTTCTCTAGAACACCGATCGGCAATGCTGCTGTTAATGATTCAAGAAATTAATTCGCCTAGACATAATCTTTGCTTGCATCCAGAACTCAGCAGTCCGAGGACGGTGGAAACTGTGGAACAAGCAAGATTGGTGTGGTCGAATGCAGATTTGACGCTGGTAATAGGTTCGGACTTGGTGGGGCAACTGTCTCGCTGGTACAAATTTGAACAATTGTTAAAACAAGTGGAGTTGCTGATAGTACCGCGACCCGGTTATCCGTCAGAGCAATTAGATTTGTGGCAGTTGAGGCGCATGGGTGCAGACGTGGCGATCGCATCTTTGAATGCTCCCAATGTTTCTTCTACCTTCTATCGGGAAACAGGAGACACCCAAGCCCTGACTCCGACCATCGAAGATTACATTAATAGGGAGCATTTGTACGCATGGCACGAGGCACAAAAAAGGGCGAAGGTTGCTCATTAGCTGACTTTAAAGTAGGAGTAGATAATGTGATTTTCTCCGTCGATGCCGTGCAGAACCGCTTGTTGGTGCTGTTGGTAATGCGGCAAGACGAACCGTTTATCGATTCTTGGAGTCTTCCCGGTACTTTGGTGCGGCACGGAGAATCTCTTGAAAATGCGGCTTACCGGATTTTGTCTGAGAAAATTCGGGTAAAAAATTTGTATCTGGAGCAACTGTATACTTTTGGGAAACCGGGGCGCGATCCTCGGGAATTTACCAGGGGCGATCGCTATCTTTCGGTGAGTTATTTTGCTTTGGTTCGCTTTGAGGAAGCTGAGTTAATTGCTGGGAGTGTAGTTGCGGGTGTCGGCCACCGCGTCGGCGGCATTGCTTGGTATCCCGTGCAACAAGTTCCAAAGCTGGCCTTCGATCACAATCAAATTCTCGAATACGGATATCGGCGACTTCGCAACAAACTTGAATACAGTCCAGTAGCTTTTGAAGTTTTGCCGGAGCTTTTTACTTTGAGCGATTTGTATCAGCTTTATACAACTATTTTGGGGGAAAATTTTTCTGATTATTCTAATTTTAGATCTCGATTGTTAAAATTGGGTTTTTTGTGCGATACCGGTGTTAAGGTTTCGCGCGGGGCTGGTCGCCCTGCTAGTTTGTACCGCTTTGATGCGGCCGCTTTTGCTCCTTTCAAAAATAAGCCACTGGTGTTTATCTAGCTGTTCCTTGGATGACATTCGGGGATCAATTTAGTAACATTAGAATAGAAGCTATTAAGGAGTGCAGACTATGAAAGACCCTGATGAATGCGCTAATATTCACGAAGTGCGGGAGGAAATTGATATCATCGATCGAGAAGTGATCGAAGCTTTGAGCAAGAGATTTCAATATGTCATCGCTGCAGCAAGGTTCAAAACGAGTGAAGCTAGCGTTAGATCGTTCGAGCGCTTTCACGATATGTTACAGAAGCGGCGCGAGTGGGCTCAAGAATCGGGTTTGAATCCTGATGTGGTTGAAAATATTTACCGGGATTTGGTAAATTATTATACTGAGGAAGAGTTGAAACATTACAAATCGGATTAATCTTTCGCTACCTTCAAATCTAGGACTATAGGAAAGTGAGTCCGCGCGGGCGGACTGTTAGCAATATTTATTAAGTGATTTGGTAATATGAAAATTGCGATCGCACAACTCAACCCTACTATTGGTGATATCTTTGGCAACTCCAACCTAATTCTGGAGGCTGCGAAAAAAGCTGAGGTTGAGGGCGCAAACTTATTGCTAACACCGGAACTTTCCCTGATCGGTTATCCGCCGCGCGATTTGTTAATCAATCCGAGTTTCATTGCAGATGCAGGTGCACAGTTGCAGCAACTGGCGCAAGCTTTGCCACGGGAGTTGGCAGTAATAGTAGGCACTGCCTTACCTAATGCTAATGCTGTTAAACTCGGTGGGAAATCATTGTTTAATAGCGCTGTTTTGTTGCAAAATGGCGCCGTCAAACAAGTTTTTCATAAACGCTTGTTGCCTACTTATGATGTATTTGATGAAGATAGATATTTTGAACCGGGCGAAAACAGCAATTACTTTTCTATTGGCGAAGTCAAAATCGGCGTAACAATTTGTGAAGATTTGTGGAACAATGAGGAGTTTTGGGGTAAACGCAGTTACGCGGGCGATCCTGTTTCCGATCTGGCAAAATTGGGTGTAGATTTAGTGGTGAATTTGTCGGCATCGCCTTATTCTGCAGGGAAGCGGGGAGTGCGATCGGCGATGTTGCAGCACAGCGTCATCCGCTGCGGGATACCGATTATTTACGCTAATCAGGTAGGAGGAAATGACGATATTATTTTTGACGGCAGCAGTTGTGCGGTGAATCGAAAGGGTGATTTGATTGAGGTATTAGGTTCTTTTGAGACGGATTTTGCGGTGCTGGAATATGACGCAGCTAAACAAGATTTAGTTGGCAGCCATCAGCAAAATCCAGCAGGAATTGAGGCGACGCCGTTGAGTTTTTCTCCTGCCGAGGGAGATGCAGAAATTTGGGCGGCTTTGGTTTTGGGAGTGCGAGATTATGTTGGCAAGTGCGGTTTTTCTAAGGTTGTACTCGGTTTGAGTGGCGGGATAGATTCGGCTTTGGTGGCGGCGATCGCCAGTTGCGCGATCGGGCCCGAAAATGTTCTAGGGGTGCTGATGCCTTCTCCTTATAGTTCGGATCATTCGGTTAATGATGCTTTGGAATTAGCCCGAAATCTGGGCGTTGCGATCGAACTATTGCCGATCGGCGATTTGATGAAAACTTACGATCGCACTCTCGCCGATTTGTTTGTCAATAAAACTTTCGGGATTGCTGAGGAAAATATTCAATCGCGGATTCGAGGCAATCTGTTGATGGCAATTTCTAATAAGTTCGGACATTTGCTGCTTTCGACTGGCAATAAGTCGGAAATGGCGGTGGGTTACTGCACTCTATACGGCGATATGAATGGGGGCTTGGCGGTGATTTCCGATGTGCCGAAAACTCGCGTTTATTCGCTTTGTAGGTGGCTGAATGCTGGCGGATATATAGGGGCGGTGCCCCCATGCCCGCCCCAGGGAAAGGAAATTATTCCGGTTAATATTATTACTAAAGCGCCGAGTGCTGAACTGAAACCTGGCCAAATTGACCAAGATTCTTTGCCGGATTACGATGTTTTGGATGACATCTTGCAGCGGTTGATTGAATATCACGAATCTGCCCAACAAATTGTGGCTGCGGGGCACGATGAAGCGGTGGTTAAACGTGTAGTAAAATTAGTGAGGCAAGCGGAGTTTAAACGGCGGCAAGCAGCCCCGGGTTTGAAAATTAGCGATCGAGCTTTTGGTACCGGTTGGCGGATGCCGATCGCCAAATCTTCCTTCTATTAAACGCATCATTAAACGCAAAATGGTTAACATCGACGGTACTTTCGGCTTCGATTTTCTCCTGGGAACTCTCACCAACGACACGATTAGAGGATTTGCAGGTAATGATACTGTTCAAGGTTTGGGCGGAAACGACCGAATTTTTGGCGATCGGGACAATGATTTGCTGGCAGGAAATGAAGGCGATGATACGCTGTCGGGCGGGCAGGGAAGCGATACAATCTATGGAGGACAAGACTCCGATTGGATGTTTGGCGATCGGGGTAACGATTTGCTAATAGGCGGCGAAGGCGGGGATATCTTAACAGGAGGCGCGGGGGATGATTTATTTGTGATAGAAAGAACCTCCGCCGCGTCTACTATTACTGAAGCCGATATAATTACAGATTTTGGCAACGGCAATGATAAAATTGTCTTGACAGAAGGCATGAAATTTAGCGATTTAGAGCTTTCTGTTTCCGATAACCAAACTATTATGAAAGATAAAAATTCGGGCAAATATTTAGGAGTTGTTTCGGGAAATTCTAATCTGAATGAATCAAACTTTATGTCGCTGTTTGGCGGACTAGATAAGGCTCAGCTTTTGCCAATTTCGGTTAACACGATTATAGCCGATCGCGCGATCGGATTGGAAGTGGCGCAAACTCCCCAAGAACAAGCGACAGGCTTAATGTTTCGCACAGAATTGCCAGACGACAGAGGAATGTTTTTCCGCATCGAACCCGCGCGAAACGTGCGTTTTTGGATGAAAAACGTGTTTATTGAACTCGATATGGTTTTTCTGCGGGAAGGCGTAGTGCAGGCGATAATTCCTAACGTACCGCCCTGTTTGAGCGAAACCTGCCCCAACTACGGCCCGGATGTTCCCGTTGACGGAGTGATCGAACTCAGAGGCGGAAGGGCGGCGCAATTGGGACTCAAAGTTGGCGATCGGATTCCCAATTTACCCTAAAAGATATATGATTTTATCGCAACATTCAACATTTGTGCATCTAATGAATCCTATTGAATTAAAAATAATCCCCAATCAAACTCAAGACGGTTTAGCTTACCAACATTTGCGCTTGCGAATTACAACTCAAGACGGTATCATCACACCCGATGATTTACAAGGTTTGAAACTTCCTCAAGACGTTCAATTGAGCCAAGGAATTGTCATTGAAGGTAGAGGAGCAATTTGGCTGTACGGGTATTTAGTACACGAATGTCATTCTGCGGCTTGGGTTGGATGTTACGATCCGCGATTAGAAGGTGCGGTGGTAGTAGCGACGCACAAGCACGAGGTATCAGTTGGACAGGTATTAAAATTGAGTTTACCAAGCGATTAAGACTCTCCTGAGTTTGAGGTGATAATAAATAAAAATAAAACTTCCCGTGGTAGGGGAATCTTAAAATCCAGGAGAGTCATGATTAAATTAGAACGTTTTGGGTTGACGGGGTGACAAGCCCGTCAGTGCTTTTTGTTCAATGAAGTTTTTCGTACCCACGTTCATCTGGGAGGTGCGGGTTTTCCGAAAATCACAATTGTCATATTTTACGCCCTGCTGGCAATTGCATACAGATTAGCTTTTCGGAGGCAAATTCGCTCGACTCCCTATGCTTGACTGCGGATTGGCGTTGGTTTGTTATTTGTTGCGTTTTTTGCAGAAGCGCTGCCTTTAAAAAACGAGATAATTTCGAGCTTGGTGGAGGGAATACCCAAGCTGTTGAGCAGGATTAATATAGCACTTTATTTGTGGTTTTTGTTTGTCATAGTTTGATAGTGCAATCGCTCAAATTTTCTAACAGGAAATCAAATCCCCAATGAAGTAAGATGAAGATTGGCAGTTGGTGGGGCGGGTTTTTGAGATTGTCGGTTTTTGGCAAATATTGTTGGTCAAACCTGCCCATACATAATTGTATAATCGGTTAAAACTGAGATATTGTACCATTTTAAGTTAGCCTTTTATGAAAAGGCAAGATGCCTGTTCCACAAGAAAATTTATATTTTGTGTAACAAGCATCTTGCCTGTTGCTGACAATGGTGCAAGATATCAGTTAAAACAAAAAGTATCGCTGCGCCATTGGCAAAACTGTTGCCGGTTCGCAAGTTAACAATTCCCCATCCGCCCTGACTTCATAAGTTTCTGGATCGACTTCCATTTGTGGCAAATAATCGTTGAGTTTCATATCTCTTTTGCTAATTTGTCGCGTGCCGGAAACTGCTACAGTGGGCTTTTGCAAACCGAGCTGTGCGGCAATATCTCGATCGCGCGCAGCTTGGGAAACAAACGTCAGACAAGTCGCCCCTATCGCCCCGCCAAAACTGCCAAACATCGGCCTCATATGCACCGGCTGCGGCGTAGGAATGCTGGCGTTAGCATCTCCCATCTGCCCGTAGGCGATCGCCCCTCCTTTAATTACCATTTCCGGTTTCACCCCAAAAAAAGCTGGCCGCCACAAACATAAATCCGCCAACTTTCCCTCTTCCACCGAACCTACATACTGACTAATTCCGTGAGTAATCGCCGGATTAATTGTATATTTCGCAATGTACCGCTTGGCCCGAAAATTGTCGTTAATCCCCTCTGTTTCCTCCCCTTGGTTAGGGGGGGTTAGGGGGGGTAAATGTCCCCGCTGCACTTTCATTTTATGTGCCGTTTGCCAAGTCCGAATAATCACTTCCCCAACTCTTCCCATCGCCTGCGAGTCGGAAGAAATCATACTAAACGCACCTAAATCGTGCAAAATATCCTCAGCAGCAATAGTTTCTCTTCTAATTCTCGATTCAGCAAAAGCCACATCTTCAGGAATGCCTCGATCCAAATGGTGGCAAACCATCAACATATCTAAATGTTCTTCTAAAGTATTGACAGTGTAAGGCCGAGTCGGGTTAGTTGATGAAGGCAAAACATTAGCTTGTCCGCACACTTTAATAATATCCGGTGCGTGTCCGCCGCCAGCACCTTCAGTGTGGTAGGTGTGAATAGCGCGATTTTTGAAAGCGGCAATTGTAGCTTCCACAAATCCCGCTTCATTGAGAGTATCGGTGTGAATTGCAACTTGCACGTCGTACTCGTCAGCTACACTCAAACAAGTGTCGATCGTTGCTGGTGTAGTTCCCCAATCTTCGTGGAGTTTCAAACCCATTGCACCGGCCAAAATTTGTTCAATTAATCCTTGCGGTTGACTGCTATTTCCTTTACCTAAAAACCCTAGATTTACGGGGAAAGCGTCAGCAGCTTGCAGCATTCGGTACATATGCCAAGGCCCGGGAGTGCAAGTTGTGGCGTTTGTACCCGTTGCGGGGCCAGTGCCGCCGCCGATCATTGTCGTGATGCCGGAGGCGATCGCCACTTCTATTTGTTGTGGGCAAATAAAGTGAATGTGAGCGTCAATTCCCCCAGCCGTGAGAATCATTCCTTCACCCGCAATTACTTCAGTACCAGGCCCCATAATAATATCTACCCTATCTTGAATATAAGGATTTCCGGCTTTACCAATTTTGTAAATTTTGCCGTCTTTAATGCCCACATCTGCTTTAACAATTCCCCACCAGTCTAATATTAAAGCATTAGTAATTACCGTGTCAACAGCGCCGTCGGCATTAGAAATAGGCGATTGTCCCATGCCGTCGCGAATGACTTTCCCACCGCCAAATTTAACTTCATCCCCGTAGGTTGTGAAGTCTTTTTCCACTTCTATGAATAATTCTGTATCGGCTAACCGGACGCGATCGCCCACAGTCGGCCCGAAGGTTTCCGCGTAAGCGCGGCGATCCATTCTGTAACTCATTCTCGCTCCTAATATTAATAAATTTTTAGTTAGCAGTTGAGACCCACTTGAATTATAGTATGTGACGAGTTCCTCAATCTGAAAAAGTAAAAAAAATACAACATTAGGCAAGCTTTAAAACCCCGATAGGCATCATTTATTCCCAATCGAAAATCGAAAATGCTATGAAGGGGCAAATTTACTCCACCATTTTCTGGATTTCCCTTTTCAAAATCTCCAGATCCACCGTCATATCCATGCCAATGAAACTCCAATCTTCCGCTACACTGTTGTCCTCAACCATACGGGAGTATTCTAATCCCAATAGCTGGCAAATGTAATAGAAATATGGCGGAGTGTACCCTCCATAAAAGCATTCCAATACTTTCGTTCCCGGCTGACACCACAGCAAATTTGTAAAACCAGCCCCGTGAGGGCCGACAACCACCGCCGCTTCTGCAAACAGACGAATTTGTTCATCAACAGTGCGCGAGATATCTTCCAAAATTTCAAAATCAAATTCTTTCAACACCTCTCGCACTTGTAGTTCATTTTTAACCTGACGCCGGCCACTTCTAGACAAATAAAGTTTTCTATAAGGCTTTACCTTTTCCTTAAGACAAAATTTTTTCCGCAAAAGCTCTATATCGTAAGGACTGGGAAAATACCAGTCTTGATTGTTTCCCACCACCAGACTTTCTGCATGATATCCCGTATCTCTAGCCCGAGTGTCAATTAGTGAACTTTCAGGAATACCGAGTTTAGTCATAAAGCCCAACTCAAAATCTGTATGTCGTAAAGGATAACAAATTTTGGCTTCTTGCCAAATTTCCTTACCTAAAGCCTCCTCAATTCGACAAAGTTTAGCCAGCACAAAAATGATAAAATCATAATAACTGCACCACAAATGCGACCAAGGAGCAACTACAAGGGGATAGGTAATTTTGTTAGGTTTGTAAGGCCATTCCAGAATGCCCGCACCGCTAATGCGAAAATCCAAGTCTAAAAGCAACTTGTTATTCAGCAGCGTGTTGCCCGACGTACAAATAGTTAGAGAATTTATTTTTTGATTAAGGGAAATCTTCCACACATAATCTGGGTCAAAAGACACGGTTTTTTCCGTGGCAAAAAACCGAGAAGGCACTTTATTTACCGAGGCTAATGCGGGTATATTGATGGGTTCGTGCTGCTTTTTGTAAACGATGCTGTCATCTAACAATTTGATGCTGGTGCCTCGGTCTAACGGGGTTCTCCAGACACGCCTTGATGTTGCCAGCAAGCTCTGCTTCAACATCTGTTTTATCTGGTCAACCAATTTTGGGTTCATCAGGTGCTTGTGCTGTATATCTTTACAGTTTTTACTACCATTGTATATTGCCCAATACAAATTTTAACTCGCTCAAAAGTCGGAGATTGAACTAACAAAACAAAGCCAGAAGGCAGTTATACACAAGGCAGAAAAAAACTTTTGAGCTTACTTTATCACTCTCCAGGCATAGGGCTGGAAATGACACCATGTTAGATTGGGGATTGCGGATGACTTATTAGTATCATGGTGTGGATTTCCGACAGTTGCATTCTTTTTTTAAACTGGCAGAACTTTGAAGTTAAAAAGTTTCAAATTCCTAAATCAACAATCGTGAACGGTCATCTGACTTCATACTTCAGCATCCAGATTACCGTTCACTTTTCCATTGAAGCCGTAGACTTCACGACTACCTACAAAAGGTACTAATTGCACCTCCCTTTCATCTCCTGGTTCAAATCTAACTGCTGTACCTGCGGGGATATCCAACCGCATTCCTTTTGCTTGTTCTCGATTAAATTCTAAGGCTTCGTTTGCCTCATAAAAGTGATAGTGTGAACCAATCTGAATGGGTCGATCGCCTTTATTTCCTACCAGCAAACGCACGGTTGGGCGATCGGCATTTAATTCTATTTCGCCTGCTGAAACAATCATTTCTCCTGGAATCATCTTTTCCTCCTATGAGTCTTTGTGGTTGATTTTTTAACGGATCGGATCGTGTACTGTTACCAACTTAGTTCCGTCGGGGAAAGTCGCCTCAACCTGGACTTCATGCACCATTTCGGGTATCCCTTCCATCACATCTTCCCGCGTCAGTAGAGTTGTTCCATAACTCATTAAATCGGCGACGGTGAGGCCGTCTCTGGCTCCTTCTAAAATCGCGGCGGAAATATAGGCTAGTGCTTCTGGATAGTTTAATTTTAAACCTCTTTGTTTCCGGCGCTCTGCTACGAGGGCGGCGGTGAAAATCAGCAGTTTGTCTTTTTCTTGGGGGGTGAGTTGCATTTTTATGGTTGTAAGTGCGATCGCATTATTTGATTATGATATCGTTTACGGTTGTTTCTGAATAATTAAACCGCAAAGGGCGCAGAGGCAGAGAAGAGAGAGATGAATAATCTAGTTGAGAGGGCAACTCTACATTGAAACTCAAAGATCATCCTATTTTATCCAAACTCTGGGCAAACAGCAAGGGCGTTGTGAAAATGACAAGCGCAGCAACTGCCAAATGTTGACAAACCAGTCTCTAGCTGCGGTTGTGGATGTACCGCGATATCGGCACAGCAAACCGTTAGGAATACGAGTGACGCCTACGGTGGAATTACCAGGATAAATTGTTGCCTCAGATGGCAAATTTCGTACTTTTTCCACGAGTTCTGTGGTGACGGGTTCGCCTACCCAAGCGAGGGTGGCGACTACGGGTTTTCCTCCGAGGCCGTGAGGGCTTTCGAGCATTTTTTCTCCACCTTTGAGCAATTGTCTGTCAATCCATAAAGGGCTGTTTTGTTGCCAGACTTCGGTGTGCGAGATCCATTCTCCCGACAAGAACCTTTCGCCCCTAGCACTGCGTCCAAATCGGGTAATTTCCCACAGTAAAATCCTCGCTGTTGGTGCTAATTCTACCCGCAAATTTTGCCGATATATTGCGCCATCAAAAACTATTGTTTCCTGTGGCAGCCATTCTAAATTAGCACCGGCTTCTAGTTTGATGTCGATATTTTGTTGTGATTCTAGTCCGCTGCTGCGATAGATTTTACTAGCAGCGGCGCTGGTAATCAAGGCTTTGGCGTTGGGTTGGAGGTGAAAATGGCTGGAAAGTCGATCGCCCCCGACAACTCCCCCAGCCGTGTGCAAGATGACGCTGTGGCAAACCTCTTTCCCTTCAGGATAAAACGGGCGCTGCACCTTGAGGGGCGCTTGCATTTCATTGCGAATAATTTGAGTTGCACCGCTGCGGTTGGCGTAGGTTAAATTGAGGTATCCGTGCCATCCAGTTTGAATGTTATTTGTAGGTTTTTCAGTCGAGTTTTGAATCACAATTTTTTAGAATTCAATAATAGATATTATCAAAAATATCAATCGCTCCCCGTAGGGACACGGCAATGCCTCCCCGTAGGGACACGCTGTAACAATAATACAAGATAGCAGATTATACTAATTAATATGCGTTTTAAATTATTCTCCCATGCCAGCCACCCCTGAAAGCCTCCAGAAATTCGTTACCTACTGCCAACAACACATTACAGGCGATGAAAAAGGACAAGCACAGGTATTTTTAGACCGCTTCTTTCAAGCTTTCGGCCACGATGGGGCATTAGAAGCAGGCGCAACCTATGAGGAACGCATAGAAAAAAGCAGCAAAAAAGGTCAAATGGGATTTGCTGATTTGGTGTGGAAAAAGCACGTTTTGATTGAAATGAAAAAGCGCGGTGAAGATTTGACTAAAAGAGAACACCGCACCCAAACAGAACGCTATTATATTCGCCTCCAAAAAGACGATCGCCCGCGCTACGTGATGATGTGCAATTTTGACGAGTTTCACATTTACGATTTCGACCTTCAGCCGGATCAGCCTGTAGACATTATATCCCTAAAGCAATTGCCCGCGCGATCGCCCGCTTTTGCCTTCATGGAATCTACCAGCCGCCGCCCCATATTCAAAAACAACCAAGTCGAGATTACCGAAAAAGCTGCTAGCAGAATGGGGATGCTGCTGGAAATGTTAATCGATCGCGGTCAAGAGCGCAAATTTGCTAAATTTAATCAGTTTCAAGCCCAGCGATTTGTGTTGCAGTGCGTCTTAGCAATGTTTGCCGAAGATAGGGGACTTTTGCCGCCTGCACTCTTTACTCGCTGCGTCAAAGATTGTCTGGAAGGAGCAAGTTCTTATGATGTCTTGGGTGGCTTATTTCAAGCAATGAATCAGCAGGGAGTCACGCCCGCAGGACGTTATGAAGGAGTCGAGTATTTCAACGGAGGATTATTTTCGGAAATACACCCCATTGAACTGCAACAGGGAGAGTTGAAAATATTAGAAGTTTGTGCCGAACAAAATTGGAGTCAGGTACGCCCTTCTATTTTTGGCAATATCTTTGAATCTGCTTTGAAAACCGATAAAAAACAGCGCCGCGCCTACGGGATTCACTTTACTACAGAGGGAGACATTCGCCGCATTGTTTTGCCCACAATTAGCTATTACTGGGAAGAGCGAATTAACGCTGCAAATACGGTAGCAAAACTGCAAAATCTGCACCAAGAATTAGGTCGCTATCGCGTCCTAGACCCGGCTTGCGGTTCTGGTAATTTTCTGTATGTAGCTTATCAGGAACTCAAGCAAGTTGAAAAGTTACTTTTAGATAAGCTAAACGAGTGCGACGGGACAAGAGGTTATATGAATTTAGTCACGCCGCAGCAATTTTACGGCATGGATATTAACTCGTTTGCGGTGGAGTTGGCGCGGGTGACGTTGATGATTGGCCGCAAGGTGGCGATCGATAATTTGGGATTGAAAGAACCTTCTCTGCCTTTAGATACTTTGGATAAAAATATTGTCTGTGCTGATGCTTTATTTACTGATTGGGTGAAGGCTGACGCGATTATCGGCAATCCTCCGTTTTTAGGCGGAAAGCACATGAGGATTGCCCTGGGAGATGAATATATTGACCGCGTGTTTAAACGCTTCCCCGAGGTGAAAGATTCGGTTGATTTTTGTGCTTATTGGTTTCGTATAGCTCACAATAATTTAGAACTCAATGGACGGGCTGGTTTAGTTGCTACTAATTCAATCAGTCAAGGAAAAAGTCGTGCTGCTGCTTTAGATTATGTCGCGCAAAATGGCGGTCACATTTATGCGGCAGTATCTACTCAGCCTTGGTCTGGGGAAGCTAAGGTTCATGTCAGCCTGATTAACTGGAGCAAGGAAAAGCCGAAAGTTTACTATTTGGATAATCTCGCGGTTTCTAGTATCAACTCTTCGCTGCAAGCTACGATTGATGTTTCTCAAGCTGCTAGGTTGTCAGCGAATTTAAATAAATGCTTTCAAGGTGTAATTCCAGTGGGGATGGGATTTATTATTACTCAACAGCAGGTTAATGATTGGATTAAAGAAGATACTAAAAATCAAGAGGTTCTTAAACTTTTTTCAATGGGTGCAAATCTAGCAAAGAATCCTAACGGTATGCCGGAACGCTGGATTATTGACTTCAATGATATGAGCATTGAAGAAGCGAGTGAATATGTGCTGCCTTTTGAGTATGTGAAAGCTCATGTCAAGCTTGAACGGGATAATAATCGAGATGCACGATCTCGAATTTATTGGTGGAAATTTTTGCGATCGCGTCCAGAAATGAGAAAGGCGATCGCCCTTTTATCTCACTACTTCACCGTACCGAGAGTCTCAAAGTGGGCTGTCTTCATTCCCGCTCCCGTTAGTTGGCTGCCGGGAGACAAATCAGTAGTGGTTGCCTCAGAAGATTTCTATATTCTTGGCATTCTCTCATCTAAAATTCACCGAATTTGGATGCACGCTCAAAAATCAACTCTCAAAGGAGATATCGCTTACACCCACAATACCTGCTTTGAAACTTTCCCCTTTCCCCAGACACCGACTGGTCAATCAGTAGAGCAAATTCGGGCAACGGCGGTCGAATTGCACCAATATCGCACTCAACAAATGTCAGCGAAACAATGGGGAATCACTCAACTTTACAATAAGTTTTTTGAAGAACCAACCAGTCAACTTTATAAACTCCACGCTAAGCTCGATCGCGAAGTAATGCAAGCTTACGGATTTACTGACAGCGACGATATTTTAGCAAAAATGCTGGAATTAAACTTAGAACTGGCACAAAAAGAAAAACGGGGAGAACCGGTAGTGGGGCCTTGTGTCCCAACTGACTAAAAATACTAATCGTTGTTACCATAAATTTTGTAAATTTGGGTATAATCACATAAATTGTTGATATAGATCACAAACACTATAGTCTAAAAACAGAGATACTAGGGGAAGCATTGAGTTGTGAGTTGTGAGTTAAAGATTCCACAATTCAAAATTAAACTCTCAAAACTGCTTTCTGCCTTCAGCATAAGTGCATTCTGCCTTTCTTAGCTCAATTACTCCTGATTGGTTTGGGAGGAACTTCCCATGTTATTATTTACCCACAGTCAGTCCAAAAATAGCAAACTAGAGCAAGATCACTCTGCTAAAAAACCTTTGTTACCGACTTCAAATATTAATTTGACAGGGCTAAAGGGAGGATGCAACCATTTGCGAATCAGCCAAAAAATTAGCTACGGTTATGCTTTAGCTATCGGCATAGCGATTGTGGGAACTGGTGCGGGAATGAGATTGGGAGATTACTTTCGCAAGCAAGCTTTAGTTCAGGTAAATGTTGCCCAACAACAGCAGCAACTGCTGCAAAATTTGCAAAATACCGTATTTGAATCCCGATCGCACGCGGCGAGATTGCCTGTCGTTTTGGGAAACACTGTGGCGTTGAAATACGAATACGATCGGTTTTTGGCGCAAATCCATCAGGCGAAAATCCTGATTGCAGAAATTGAATCTTTCGCACGAGAAAATCCCAAGAGACTAGCAACAGAAGAGGCAGCATTGCACGCTGTATTGAAGAAATCTGCCCTCGTCATTGATTACTACGCTCAGCTAATTAAATTGCAGTTAAAAGAAGCGGAAGTTTGGAATTTGCAGCCCAACAGCCTCGAATCCGCACAGCTACAAATGTTGAGGACTAGCAGCGGCCAAGAAGCGATCGTACTAGATAACCTGGCTCAAAGTTTAACTGACCTAATTTTTACAGTAGAAATTCACAAACAGCAAGGAACCCAAGCATTAGAAGAAGCGGGAAGTTTGCGAAACCGAATTATTCTCGGGAGTATGCTAATTTCAGCACTCATCGCCGCCACCCTAGCGGACAAAACCAGCCGCGCGATCGCCCAACCCCTCGAAACCGTTACTAATTGTGCTCAGCAAGTCACTCGCGAATCGAATTTTAACCTGCAAGTACCAATCACAACCGACGACGAAATCGGACTTTTAGCGGTCTCTTTCAATCAATTGATTCAGCGAGTTAGCGAATATACACAAGAACTCAAAGAAACTCAAGCCCAATTAATTCAGACCGAAAAAATGTCATCTCTCGGTCAAATGGTTGCAGGGATAGCCCACGAAATCAATAATCCCGTCAACTTCATCGGCGGCAACATTGACTATGCCAACCAATACATCGAAGATTTGGCAGGTTTGGTAACTCTCTATCAAGAATGCTATCCAAACCCACCAGATGCAATTCTAGAGCGCATCGAAGACATTGAACTCGAATTTCTCAGAGAAGATTTACCAAAAACCCTCTCTTCGATGAAAATGGGAGCCGATCGCATTCGCGAAATTGTCATATCCATGCGTAATTTTTCGCGATCGGACGACGCAAAAATGAAATCAGCCGACATTCACGAAGGAATAGATAGCACCCTCGTCATTCTCAATCACCGACTCAAACAAGGTATTGAAGTTATTAAACAATACGGCAAGTTGCCTGCGCTTGAGTGCTATCCCGCGCAACTGAATCAAGTATTTATGAATATTATTAGCAATGCAATAGATGCGTTAGAGGAAGTAAAAAAGGAAGATAAAGGCTATTCGCCAACGATTTGGGTTAGCACGGAAGTTACAGCCGACAATACTGTCACCGTCAAGATTCGGGATAACGGGCCGGGAATTGCCTCCGCAAGTGCCCAACAGATATTTGACCCATTTTTTACTACAAAGTCGATCGGCAAAGGCACTGGATTGGGATTGGCTATTTCCTATCAAATCCTTGCCAAGCATCACGGCAAAATTGAGGTAAATTCTCAAATAGGACAGGGTACGGAATTTGTGATTACTTTGCCACTTGCTGCGTAATATAGGACGGGCTAGAAGCCCATTCCACAAATTTGGGACGGGCTAGAAGCCCATCCCACAAATCCTGCAAGAATTACTATAAGCTGGCGCGCATCTAATTTGAAGAATCCTCTTTCTGAAAACTCTTGTGGGGTGGGCTTTGAACATCGCCCGAAAAAAATAAAGTTAAATGCCGCAACAGCTTATTAACTCACAAAGGATAGAATTTCATGGGGGCGGAGGGACTTGAACCCACACGACCGTTTCGGGTCAACGGATTTTAAGTCCGTAGCGTCTACCATTCCGCCACGCCCCCCTTTGGTCAAGCTGCTGTGGTTTTGAGCCACTAAGAGCAACAGCCTTTTATTCTACAGCCAAAACCCCAATTTACGCAACCCCTAATCAAAAAATTCCCAAAAGTCGCGCTGGATCTCCCCAAGCGGTACAATAGTTAACCAGCTAACGGAGCGTGTCAACGGACTTACCCGTGTTATTATTCCCCTAAAGCAAATCTATGTATATTACCTTACTGCTTTACGCCGTCTTGGCAGGAGCCTACCTCCTGGTAGTACCCGCAGCCACCTACGCTTACCTGAACAGCCGCTGGTACATCGCTACCTCTTTTGAGCGCGGCTTCATGTACTTCTTGATGTTCTTCTTCTTCCCCGGTATGTTCCTCCTAGCTCCGTTTTTGAATTTTCGGCCCAAACGGCGGCAGATAGAAGCCTAAATGCGACGTATTGACGTAATTGGAATCAGTATCGGCTTTTTTGTAGCAGGTGGGTTTGTCTACTTGCTGCTGCAATTCGCCGGACTCGACAGCATGAATGCAGGGATTTGGAGTCAGTTGTTTTTGGTCGCCGGCTTGATTGGCTGGCTGGTGACTTATTTATTTCGAGCACTGACTCAAAATATGACCTACAGTCAGCAATTGCAAGACTACAAAGAAGCTGTCTTGCAGAAGCAACTCGATGAACTCACTCCTGAAGAATTAGCCAAACTTCAAGCGGAAATTGAGCAGGAAAAAGATAATTAGTCAATAGTCCTTAGCCCTCAGTCCTTAGTTATTAGTGAGTTATTAGTGATTAGTCATTAGCAATAAACTCTGAACTAATGACTGGGGAATAACAATTCATCAATAGTAATATTAACGGCTAACTAATGACTGATGACTGATATCACGTTCCCTAAAATAAGCGCGATAGGTTTGTAGTGAGGACTTCAGTCCGAGGGAGTTTTATGAGGAAGGCATCCCTCACTACAAACAAATTGGATTGCGATAGATCGAGGGGAAATCCTATGTATGATGACTGATAACCAATGACTGATGACTAATAACTAATGACTATTTCTAAGTGTTTTGAAACGTTGCGAAAAAGCAACCAATGTGCATTGATTCCTTTTATTACTGCTGGCGACCCCGACTTGGAGACAACGGCTAAAGCACTGCAAATTTTGGATGATAACGGTGCAGACGCGATCGAGCTTGGGGTTCCCTATTCTGACCCGCTAGCTGACGGGCCGGTGATTCAAGCCGCTGCTACAAGGGCCCTGCAGCGGGGGACGCGGTTAGATTCGGTGCTGGAAATGGTAGCGAAAGTTAGTCCGAATTTGCGATCGCCCATCATTCTCTTCACATACTACAACCCGATTTTGTACCGAGGTATAGAAACCTTTTTGCAGCAAATCAAAAGTGCCGGAGTTCAGGGATTGGTTGTCCCAGACTTGCCCTTAGAAGAAGCGGACAGTCTCATCCAACCTGCCAAGAAATTAGGGATTGAACTAACATTATTAGTTGCTCCGACAAGTCCCAAAAGTCGTATAGAAGCGATCGCTCGTCAGTCTCAAGGATTTATTTACTTAGTCAGTGTGACGGGGGTTACGGGAGTACGCGAAGGCTTAGAAACGAGAGCAAAAGAGTTGCTGCAAGAACTCCGCACCGTCACCGACAAACCCATCGGCGTCGGGTTTGGTATATCGAAACCCGAACACGCTCGCCAAGTGAAAGAATGGGGTGCAGATGCTGCGATTGTTGGCAGTGCTTTTGTCAAACGCTTGGCCGAAGGAACTCCAGAACAGGGTTTAGAGGCGATCGGCGAATTCTGCAAGAGTCTAAAAACAGCGATTCAAAATGATTAGCCACTGTGCAGATACTTTCAGCCATTAGACAGATGTTTGCGATCGGGATGTGCCACCACAATTGCGATTAAAGACCTTGTTGTACTTGAGATAATACCACCTTCCTTCTAGTTCCTGACTAGAAGGTTTTTTTTGAGCCGAACACGCACAACATTTCAACATAGTCCGCGCATGGATAACCAAACAGCTATTTAGGGAAACGGCTTTGCCTTGTCCGGCGCAGGGTGTGCCGACTTTGAATAATTTCTAGAATATCGAAGATTGTCCATTCTGTCTTCCGTCTTCCGTCTTCCTTCTTCCGTCTTCCTTCTTTCTTCTTGCTTCTTCCTTCTGCTATAACTTAAGGAATGTAACTTGGGATAGATGAAAAGCTACGGTTTATATTCTTATACTTAAAAAGTGTTTAAGTGCCTAATTTGGTAAGGCTAGACATCTACAAAGCCACAAGGCATTTGAGCATCTCACAATAGAAAGGAGCATTTTTATGAACAGACTAACTGCATTTGTGAAAAAAATTCGAGCTGTACAAATTTTAACAGTGTTTCTGGCTGGCATTTTAGTATTAGTGAGTACGGCCTGCAGCCGCCCTGATATTATGGCAGGAAAACCTGATGTGATGGCAGGAAAAGCTGATGTGAAGATAGGAAAAACATCCGACAAAATTAGAGAAGAAGTACCTTCAGGGGCTGTAACGTCCGAATTCAAAGGCGGCATGAACGACTATTCCGATGTCGATCCCAGAAACAAAAAGATGACAACAACAGAAGCAAAAGCTGAGCTTCTCAAAGAGCAAGCGCAGCACCGCATTGACACGAAATCTAGCAACAATGTAGGCGAAAATGTACGGCGGGTAGCTGATGACGCGCCTGAGAAACTAGGCCAAATTGGGGAAAAGGCGAAGGATGATGCTCGCACCGCCCAGCGCAAAGCTGATAACTTTGGCGACAAAACCAAACAAGGCTTTGCTAATCTTAAAGAAAACACTCGCGAAGGCTTGAAGGGAGCAAAAGATATTGTTAAAGAAGCTACCCAGGGAGCCAAAGAAAGAGCAGCAGAGGGTACGGAGTCTCTGAGATATGGTACCAGCGGCGGCCAAGAAAATATCAATGATGCAGCGCGAGATGCAAGATAGAACGAACGCTGAAGATACTTCGGAAAAGGTTCGCTAGAAGTGTATCGAGATATTGACATAACTCAACGAGTGGCAGAAACAGCGGCAGACGCGATCGACTAATCTCAAATAACGCTGTTTCCTTCTCGGGAAGCTAGATTCCGACACGGGTTTTAACCCCTGTCGGAATCTAGGTAAAGTCAATCGATTTTAGATTTTAGATTTTAGATTAAAGAATTGAAGCATTACCCCACGGATAAATTCGGGGGGCAAGTTTCATCGGATACAGGTTTTTTATTTCTGGACGGATGAGTCCGGGGGATTGTATCCTGGATGCTTTCGGTCATGTGAAGACTACTGCTTATTACTATTTGATTTGGTTTTAACCCTGGGAGGGCTATTAGGTCGGAAGTAGAGTGGAGGGGGAGTTTCACCACAATGCAACGGCCCTGTCCTTTTCTAGGGGGGACTGGAATGCCACTGCTTTCACAACGGGGATTCTTTATAATTTCTATAGATCATATTAGGACTTTTTAAGGTACTAACTTTTTGGCCGGCTTCGCGGAAATTTGGGCGATCGAGCTATATTAAATTTAATTAATTAGCGATTGTATTTTTCAAGACAGGAAATTGCGGTGTTTATACGGTATTTCGCGTTCATTGAATCGCATTTGAGATTAATAGCAGAAACTTATACGTAAGTAAAAAGCTTTAATCGCGATCGCCCAAGTATAAAATGTTGTTCATTAACAGATAATTGGAGTTTTCGATCTGGCGATCAAAATTTATGCGGTTTATGCCCTAAGATAGATACAATAAGTTTTGTCAAGCTAATGTCGGAGTTGAGGTCAGCCGATATGGACGCAACAGTAGATGTAGTAGATTTGACTGCGGTAATGCCGGGATATCGCCCGATCGCTCAATCGTACACTGATTCTCGATCGGCTATCGATCGGTTCATGCGCGACAAAGACCGACAACCTGCCGCCAAAATTCTCCAACCTACGCCATTGTGGCGGAGGATTTGCGGAAGGCGGTGCGGCCACAATCCCAAAAAGTTGCATTAGCGAGCGTTAATTGCATCCGTAGAAATAGTCCTCAATCGAACAGACATTCTCTACCAACTCGAACCCCGACCGATTATTTACAAATACATTAAACTTTCCAATCTTTCAATTTATCTTACCTGTTACCTGCTAGATGGATGTATATAAATTTTAGCAAAAAGAGGCCACGGATTCGGGATATATTCGATCCGTAATCCGCAGCCAATCGACAGGCGAAATGGAGGCAAACCTTATCTTGGGAATTGTGTTTTGATGCTAGTAACGATGATGCACGACTTTTATGATGCACTGGCACATTTGGCAATCTATGCAGATGCCGCACCGGCGGAGCGCCAACAAATCCTGAATCGCGTTGGGGCTAGTCAGAAAAAACTCAAAGAATTCGCGCACCATACGCCGATCAATTACCAACACAAGTTCGATCTGGTTGAGGCAGAATTGCTGGGCGTTTTGGGACAGACAGCAGAAGCAATGGAACTTTATGATCGAGCTATTACCGGAGCTCAAGCTAACGAATATGTCAATGAAGAAGCTCTTGCCTGCGAACTCGCTGCTAAGTTCTACCTGTCATTGGGAAGAGAAAAAATTGCCCGACTCTACATGATAGATGCCTATGATTGCTATGTCCGCTGGGGAGATAGAGCCAAAATTGATGACTTAGAAAAACGTTATCCTCAATTATTAAAACCGATTTTAGAACCCGCAAAACTCCCTGAAAATCCATTAGCAACTTTTCCAACACCTGCTGGCCCAAATCAATCGCTTCATCCATCCATTCATCCATCCATTCATCCGTCTGTTTCGGCGAGCGTCTCAGATTTCGGGAATTTTTCAACACTGCTCAAAGCTTGTCAAGCGCTCTCTAGTGAAAGAGAACTCGATCGACTGATTGCCAAACTGATGCAACTGGCGATGAAAAATACAGGAGCTAACAAAGGAGCGCTGATTTTGCCAAACGGCAATCAATGGGAAATCGTGGCTACCAGCGCGCTCGACAATTCGGGAGTCGAGTGGGCGATCGACTTATCATCGGCAACACTCGATGAAAACAGCGATATCTTGCCCCTCAAAATTGTTGACTGCGTTAAAAATTTATTGAAACCTGTGATTGTTCGGGAGCTCGCTCAACAACGTGATTGGGATTCCGACTCCTACATCCTCAAATACCAACCGCAGAGCCTTTTGTGTTGGCCGATTCTCGATCGAGGCAACTTAGTGGGCATTTTGTATCTGGAAAATCGCTTAACCGCAAAAGTTTTTACCCGCGATCGGCTGCAACTTCTCAATCTCCTGTGTTCCCAGGCAGCCATCTGTTTGCAAAATGCTCTGCTATATAAAAAATATCAGGATTACAACCAACAATTAGAGCGATCGCTAGTAAAAATTAGCCGAACCGAAGCTCAGCTTGCCGATCAGAAAAAAATGCTCCAAGCGATTCTTGATGTCGCTCCGATTTGGATTTGGATGGTTAATCCCAGTGGTAAAGTACAGTTTTTGAACAAAACCTTTTCTCAAAATGTGGGCGTGCCTGTGAGCGCTTTCCTAGCTGTCGATCATTACAAAGATATACTGGGAGAGGATGCAGCGGGGTGTCTGCTTTCAGATGCCGCCTGCCTTGCCCAAGATTTGCCGCATTACTCCAGCGAAACTCTCAGATTTGTTGACGGTAAACTACACTATTTAGAAGTCACGAAAGTGCAGCTAAAAAATTGCCAGGGTGAGACGCTCGGGATTATTGGTTTGGGTGTTGATGCCACCGATCGCAAGCGAGCAGGGGAACTTTTGCAAGAGCAAAACCAACAGCTAGAAAAAACTTTAAAAGATTTACAGCAAGCGCAACTGCAACTCGTGCAAAACGAAAAAATGTCGGCATTGGGTAATTTAGTCGCCGGAGTCGCCCACGAAATTAACAATCCGATTGGGTTTATTTCTGGCAATTTAAGCGAAGGTAAAAGAAGTTTGGAAGATGTTATCGAACACTTAGAATTGTATCGCTCCGGTGCATCGCAATCGGAAATAGCCGACCACGCCGAAGAGATAGACCTCGACTATCTTTTGGAAGATTTACCGAAAATGATTGATTCAATGCAACTTGGGTGCGAGCGCATTTGCAGCATCAGCAACAGTTTGCGTACCTTCTCCCGAGGCGACAAAGACTACAAAGTTCCTTTTAATATTCACGAAGGCATTGATAGCGCTATTTTAATTTTGAAACACCGTCTCAAAGCAAACGAACACCGGCCGCAGATAGAAGTGATAACTAAATACGGCAATCTCCCTAAAATTGAATGTTTTCCCGGTCAATTAAATCAAGTTTTTATGAACCTGCTTGCCAATGCGATCGATGCCTTAGAAGAGTCAAATGTAGGACAAAGTTTTAGTGAAATTGTTGCAAATCCCAACCGCATCACGATTTGCACTGATGTACTGGGCGAAGGGCACATTAAAATTAAAATTGCTGATAACGGCATCGGGATGAAAGAGGAAGTAAAACAGCAGATATTCGACCATTTGTTCACGACGAAAGGTGTCGGCAAAGGAACTGGATTGGGGTTGGCAATTGTCCACCAGATTGCGGTAGAAAAACATGGCGGAAGCATCGAGGTGGATGCGGAGTCTGGAGTTGGAACTGAGTTTGCGATCGTTTTGCCTGTGAAGGGATAAATTTGAATTAAAATTCAATGTTTTTTGGGCGATCGGGTTCACAGTTATCGGAGCAATCAGCTTAAAAAAAGTAGTAGGATTAATGACACTTGCAGGGGTCGATGGATGGTAAGGCTTTTGCACTTTTCATTGCACACTTTTTAGTGCCAAATTTATGGAAAGGTGCAGTCGTTGTTATGGATAATCTCCCGATCCACAAGCTGGCGGCGATTGAACTTTTGATTCAATCGGCTGGCTAAGTGTCTCCTCAATTTATCACCCTATTCTCCAGACTTTAATCCGATAGAATTATGGTGGTCACAACTGAAAGCTTTTTTACGTCAGTTCTCTCCAACCACTACCACTCCAGCTTGATGTTTTACTTGCTACTGGACGCTTATTTACTCAATACTAAAGAATTCACAAACGGGTTTACACGCTGTTGCTACTGTACTTAATGAACCTGGAATCTGCGGTATTTTAGACCTCCTATAAGTGAGTGCGTAACCCATTTTTATTTGGGAGATGTCTATTATACAAAAAAAATTAATCACCAAGGCTTCCCCCTACAAAAAATTATCTTAAATTTAACCAATCTTGAATTTCTTGCGCTAACCAAGCCGCCTCCACCTCTTTCAACTCTGTTGCTAAAACATAAAAGTAAGTTCCCCCATCGTTACCTGAACGAATCCTGATTTGATTTCCATCAGTCATGGTATATATAAAAGTACCCAAAATTTCCGAAATTTTCCCAGTTTGTTGTGAAGAAGTCCAACCAAATATCTGATGTTCCAGTTTAAAGTAGTTCCGGTTAAATGTAATTTTATTACCCTGACCCACAATTTTAAGTAAGATACTTGCTATAATCGTAAACAATCCTAATCCCATAGCTACTATAATCGTAAACAATCCTAATCCCATAGCTAAATTTACTTGTATAAAAGATAATAAAGGTATTGGCCCCAGTAGCAGTAAAAAAAATATTCCTCTAACAGAAACTGAAAAAGGCTTTCTGACTAAACTAGACGGAATTTTAATGTTTAACTCCGTCGCTGATTTGCTAACTTGAATGCGACTGTGACGCGGTTTGGCAATTTTCCTCACAGTCTCAATTTGAAGATTAGCCCCTTGTATGTTTCCCGATTTCAAAGCTGCTAAAGCCTCTCTAGCCTCGCTGAAACGCTTTTCTAAGGCGATTTCCGTCATCTTCTCAATCCAGCTTACCAAACTAGGATTCACACTCACACGATCGCTAAACTGAATCCGAGAATCTTTCTGTGGCAAATCCGCAGGAGTCATCCCCGTTAACAAATGAATTAAAGTAGCTCCCAAAGCATACAAATCCGAAGCCACCACCGCCCGCCCCCAAAACTGTTCTAAGGGTGCATAGCCACTCGTTCCTACCACTGTAAACGTTACACCTGTCACCGCCGCTTGAGCTTGTACCGCACCAAAATCTACTAGATAAACGTGCTGATCTTCCCCCCAAATTAAATTACTCGGCTTAATATCTCGGTGCAAAACTGGGGGGCTTAATTCATGCAAATAAATTAAAATTTCCAGCACTTCATTTGCAATTTTTCGTACTTGTTTTTCTGAAAACTTTTTGCCTTTTTCTAACAATTCCTGAAGTGAAAATCCCGGAATATAATCTTGCACTAAGCCAAACCAAGGCAATCCTGCTCCGGCTTCCCGCTCCAGGGAAAAATAATCTCGATAGCAAGGAATGCGGGGATGATTTAGCGCCTGCAAAACTTGTGCTTCTCTTTCAAAAAGCTTGAGTTCTTCCCACTGCATTTCCGGGCTAAAAGCTAACATTTTCAGTGTCACCTGTTCTTGAGACTCTAAATCTACTGCTAGCCAAGTTTGATGACCGGCCGCTGTCCGTCCTAAACGCTGTTGCAATTGATAACGGTCTTGTAAAATTTTTCCTGAATCTAACACAGCATTCCCCTCTTTTTTTTATTGTACGAAATTTCCTTAACTATTAAATTAACTATTTGGCCGAGAGCGTTAAATTGCTACTAGAAGTAATTACCCGTGCATTTCTCCATTCGGCATAATTGTACCGCGCAATTGAGCACCTGATAAATTAGCAGTGCTCAAATCTGCCCTAATCAAAGTTGTGCGGTGCAGAATTGCCTCCCGCAAATCTGTTCTAGCCAGGTAAGCATCAGTCATATCAGCTTCACTCAAATTTGCCTGATTAAAATTAGCTCGACTCAAATCAGCCCGCACCAAATTAGCTCGACTCAAGTCAGCCATAATTAAATTAGCATTGCTCAACTTAACATCAGTCATAAATGCACCGCGCAAATTAGCGCCCGCCAATTCAGCATCAAGTAACACAGCTCTTTCTAACTTAGCATTCACCATTACAGCCCAGGAAAAATTTGTTTCTACCAAAGTTGCTTCCGTCAAAAATACGCCATCTAAAATAGCTTCGCTCAAATTCGCCTGAGTCAGATTTGCTTCTCCCAGAAATGCTTCAGTCAAATTAGCGTGACTGAGATTAGCTTTAGTTAAATCTGCACCTTGCAAATTGACGCCCCGCAAATCTGCACCTTGCAAATTTGCACCCCGCAAATTTGCACCCTCAAAAAGCCGCAGCTCCTTCCGCAAATTTGCACCCCGCAAGCACGCACCGCGCAAATCTGCACCTTGCAAATTCACACCTCGCATATCTGCATCGCTCAAGTTTGCATCGATAAAAACTGCCAAAGAGATATTGGCTCTGCGAAAGTCTGCACCTTGCAAAGTCGCTCCGTGGAAGTCTGCATCGGACAAATTTGCTCCGCTCAAGTTGGCCTGATTTAAGTTAGCACCGCACAACTTTGTATTAGTTAAATTTGCACGCTGAAGGTTAATTCTGCTCAGATATGACATCGCTAAGTTGGCACCCCCGAGGTCAGCACTGCTTAAATTGACGCCAATTAAATCAGCACCGCTCAGGTATACGCCTCTGAGATTCATACCTTGAAAATCTAGTTCTCCTGATGTATATCTCCTTAAAATTTCGCTGGCATTCATATTTTTTTTGTGGTGAATTAGGTACAATCTGCTATTTCTAGACTGCTTAAATTTTTGTTCGCGCAGGCGGACTTAGTTTTTGTAGCGCTAGACTTGAGTCTGAGAAATTTGATGAAATTTCTTGAATTTCAGTTGACGCAGGTCGAGTTAGTTTGTGTAGCCTCAGACTTGACTTGGGGCATTTAATGAGTTTGATTGACAAATTCTTGAGTCCAAAAAACTGTTTTGCTGCCTAACTGTCGCCCGTGAATTTTCACATGAGTAAGATATTGTGATTTTAAAGTACACAGTTTTTTGTGAATGTATGTAGCTGTCGCCTGTTGGTTGGGTACTTCAGCCGACTCCAGAATTACATGGAGCCAACCATCTTTAAAGCCCGCTGTAGCAGCAATTCCTTTAGGCTGTAGCAATTGATTAATCAATTGGGCGATAGCCTTTGGTTTGCCTTGCTTTGCCATTTCCAGAAGCTGATACTGATTTGCTTTATGGCTAGAGTTTTCCTGCGCTATGTCTGAAATATTGTCGATCAGGTTTTCGGTGATTTGAGAAGGAGGTTTACCGCTTTCTTTTGACTCCAATTCGCTCAAAATTTCCAGCAATTTATCGGTAAACTTCTGAACTTTTCCTACATACTTTCTGAGATTTTTATATTTCCAGTACAAACGCTCCTCTACACTTACCGTAGAAAATTTGCCGTTCAAAGCAGCTTCTAACTTAGTGAATAGATTTTCTATTTGCGCCGTTGCGGAGTTAGCACTTTGACTGACTAATTCTGTCATTTCTTCTTCCAATTCCAACTTGCGTTTGATGGAATCGCTAATATTTATAACAGGAGCGATCGGTTCTAAAATGTCGATAATAGTCGGCATTTCTGCCACGGGGAATGTTTCTACCATTTCCTGTCTGAAATCAGTCGCAGAATTATTGCTGCTTTGGGGCTCTTTAAACTGCACATTTTCGGCCGTGTCCGCCACTAAGTAACTCTTCTGGGGGTCATAATGATAGTGAGCTGGAGCAGCTTGAATGATGTGAGTAATATCTCCTGGCTCAAAATAATCGCTGCGCCTGTCCACCAGCTCGCTCTCTTCATAAACAGTGTTGTTTAAATGTGTCTGATCGTAATCTTCGCTAGCGGAATCTTCGGCTCCATCGCGTTCTTCCTGTTGCATTTTTGCGTAACAAGGATTCATCGCTTTGATGATTACGCTTGCAGCTTGGTCGTTTTCATCTCTGTTGTCGAGATTGCTAGCAGTTGTGTACAATCGAGATTCGAGTTCGGCTAGGCTGCCACAGACATTAAAGAGTTGTCGCAGTAGATTGTCAAGTTCTTGAGTTTTCAGCAGGAGCCAATCGCGATCGCTAAAAGTAAACTGGTGATAAAGAGTAGAAAAAATTAGGATTTTTGCCCTCAGCGGATTTGTTTGCTGCAAAACTTTTTGTCTGACATCAAATAATTTGCCGGGGTTTCTTGCCCTTTCTTCGCTGCTGGGTACTTCCGAACTAAAGTGCTCTTCAAATGCGGGAGCTTCCTGACCGCCAAAACTAGATATGTTTATTTCTAATTTGGTGAAATCTTCAAATTCATACAGCCTGCTAAGTTGACAGACTATGAGGTCTGTTACTAAAGCATACTCGGTTTTTTTATTAACCTTAGAGACTATACTATTTAAAACTGCTTCAATATCTTCTAACCTGCTGTATTTGGCGCACAGTTCTTCAATTAAAATCCTTACATCTGCGCTGGCGAGTTTGGTCGGGTCGTTTTCCCAGAACTCTTTACAAGCAAAAAATATTATTTTTTTAATGCGCGAAAGATTCACGTCTTGTTCTAATTCGCGAACAACTTCATCTAAAATAGATAAAGCTTTCATAGTTTTCCTCCCATAAAAATACCCTGTCAACACTCAGCAAGAAATAATACAATTATACCACATTTGATAAATGCAAGACTTTGATGCGATCGTAATTGGCAGCGGTATTGGGGGCTTAGTCGCCGGCTCGATGCTAGCTCGCTACGGCAAGCGGGTGCTCGTCTGCGAGAGCCACATCATAGCGGGCGGGGCAGCTCACAGCTTTTCGCGCCGAGGATTTCACTTTGATTCGGGGCCTTCTTTTTATTGCGGTTTGACTGACCCCCGGTCGTTCAATCCTTTGCGACAAGTTTTTGATGTTTTGGAGGAATCGATCGCAGCAATTTCCTACGATCCGCTGGGACATTACCATTTTCCAGAGGGAAGTTTGCCGATTTATGCTGATGCGAGAAGTTACTTAGATGCTGTATCTAAGTTTGCACCGCAAGGTGCTGTAGAATTACAGCAATTTCAAAAAAATTTATTAGTTTTGTATGAAGCTTTGCGTGGAATTCCGGCTTTAGCGCTGAGATCCGACTGGCAGTTGATACCTGTTTTGCTGTCTCGGTACTCGCCTGCGTTGCTGAAGCTGTTACCGTTGGTAGGTGCGATCGCGGGTTCAGCAGGTTCCTTGATGGATCGGGACGTGCGTGACCCTTGGGTGCGGCGTTTGATAGATTTGGAGTGCTTTTTGCTGTCGGGTTTGAAAGCGCACGGAACTGTCGCGCCGGAAATAGCTTTTATGATTGGCGAACGATCGCGCTGTGCGATCGAATATCCTGTAGGTGGCAGCGGTGCGATCGTGGATGCTTTAGTGAGAGGTTTGCAGCGCTGGGGAGGAAAATTGCGCCTGGGATCTCCCGTCGAGCAAATATTAGTTGAAGCGGGCAAAACCACTGGCGTTCGTTTGAAAAATGGCGAAGTTATCGGCGCCCCAATTGTCATTTCAAATGCCACAATCTGGGATACTTATACAAAGTTACTGCGACCCGAAGATTTGCCGGAAAGCTATCGAAAAAACGCTTTGTCGATGCCAGCAGTAGACAGTTTCATGCACCTGCATTTAGGAATTAAAGCCGAAGGACTCGAAGGTTTGACCGGCCACCACGTCGTCGTTCACGACAGCAAGATTGACATTACAGTACCCGGAAATACTTGCATGATTTCGATTCCTACAGTCTGGGATGCAACTCTCGCGCCGCCCGGACATCACACCGTTCACGCTTATACATTGGAACCTTACGAAGGTTGGAAATATGGCGAATTGTATCAGCAGAAAAAGCAAGAGCGATCGCAATCTCTGTTTCAAGCTTTAGAAAGAATTATACCGGATTTGCGATCGCGGATAGTCTTAGAGTCGATCGGCACACCGCTAACCCACGCCCGATTTTTACGCCGATATCAAGGAACTTACGGGCCTGCAATCGCCGCCGGAAAAGGCACCTGGCCCGGGCCACAAACACCCGTCAAAGGCTTGTATCGCGTGGGAGACAGCACAATGCCGGGAATTGGCGTGCCCGCCGTCGCAGCATCGGGTATTTTGTGCGCGAATACTTTGGTAAATTCGGATGTGACAGCACAATTTTTGTAAATTGGTAGAGAAAGCGGGCGGGTTTTGCCAAAGATATTGTCGGCAACTCAAAAAATAGATCAACCCGCCCTTGCCGAACCAGTAAACTGCTTGCTGGAGTGCTGATGAGTGCTAAAGACTGATTATCCACCAGCGGCAAAAGCGCCCAGAATTGCGATCGACAAAGCCAAACCTGGCAACAGCAGCAATCCTAACATCAAAGCATCGTGTCCGCTCATCACTTTCTCCTGATATTAACCTTAAACATTATACTCTATAAACCGTCATCTTGCCTCGACATTAAGAATTAAAACCGACATATAGATTCAGGATTGACAGGACAACTTTTATTAACAATGGGATTCCCGCGCAAGTCCAAGCTAGTTAACTTTTGCAAAGATTGCAGGTAACTGATATCAGAGATTTGATTATTGTACAAGTCTAGCAAAAATAAATTATTTAAAGCTTGTAGCGCGCTGCTATCCGAAATCTGATTGTTGAACAGATAAAGTTCAGTCAAATTAGTTAACGATTTCAGCGGACTGATGTCGGATATTTGATTGTTACCGAGGTTAAGTTCAATTAAATTAGTGAGCGATGTCAAAGGACTAATATCGGAAATGTGATTTTGGAATAAAACCAATTTATTTAAGTTAGTTAGAGCTTTCAACGGTGTAATGTCAGATATTTCATTTCCGAACAGAAACAGCGTAGTCAGATTTTTTAAGGAAGCCAGCGGGGTGAGATCTGATATTTCATTATTGTAAAGGTAGAGTGTCTGGAGTTCAGTTAAATTTGCCAGAGGAGCTATATCTGAAATTTGATTTTTGTAGAGAATCAGCGCATTTAAGTTAGTTAAATTTTTCACCGGAGTGATGTCGGAAATTTTGTTATCAAACAAGACAAGCGCGGTAAGATTAGTTAGACCTGCTAGGGGACTGATGTCTGAGATTTGATTGGTATCGAAAACGAGTATAGTCAGATTTATTAGAGATGAAAGTGGACTGATATCTGATATTTGATTGACATCTATAACCAGACTTTTCAGGTTAGTTAAAGCTTGCAGGGGAGCGATGTCAGATATTTGATTACTGCCGAGGATGAGATTAGTAAGTTGAGTGAAAGATGAGAGGGGGCTGATATCGGTAATTTGAAGATTTTTTAGGTTGAGTTCTGTTGTATTAGAAAGCAGTTCATTGGCTCGATCGCAATCTGAAGTATCTGATATTTGCAACAGTATTTCTACCGTATGTTTGGCGCCGAGAGAGATATTTTCTTTGTGCTTGCACCACTCGGGAAAGTTATTATAAGTTGTCATGGGCTGTGCTGCCTTAATCGATTTTAGATGGGAGATTTTAAATTTTAGATAAGTATAGCAATTCTATTTCATTTGTGAATGAGATTTTTTTCTGGTTTTGAGAAATTTCCGCAAAAATTGTGTAAAGTAATCTTAACATCCTTAATTTAATTGCATTCGCAGGAGCCAAGAGCCAACTATGACCCCAGAACTAATTTTTAATGTCGGTAATCTGTTCGTTGTGCCTTTCTGGGCAATTATGATTTTATTACCAAACTGGGGAATTACCCGAAAAGTGATGAATTCCTTTATTCCGTTTGCGATGCTCGCCGTTTTGTACATATATTTGTTTGGTAGCAGTCTAACTGCGGAAAATGCGGCAGCTTTGTCCAATCCCAAGCTAGCAGATATTGCTAAGTTTCTGGGGGAGGAAACGGCGGCGGCTACGGGATGGATACATTTTTTAGTGATGGACTTGTTTGTCGGGCGCTGGATTTATTGGGAAGGACAGCGGACAGGAGTTTGGACGGTTCATTCTTTGGCTTTGTGTTTTTTTGCTGGGCCGATGGGATTGCTTTCTCATATTGTAACTGCTTGGATTACTCAAAGGTTTTTCGCCAGTTCTGAGGCGGAGGAAACTGTTACTTCATCGGTTTAGGCAGAGGGTTTTTAATACCTTGGATGTTATACAGCATCCGGTTACATCGGAATGATAAAACCGCGAAGGCGCAAAGGACACGAAGGAAGAGAAAGAAGAAAATGCAGTTCTTCCTTCGCGCTCTTTGCGTCTTCGCGGTTCATTTAATCTTACGACCTAACAGAACTCGATCTAATACAAGTCCGAATCAAACGGAGTTGATATCAATCATCCACTGTTGGACGCAGAACCTAATTATGTAGGGTGCACCTGAAGCACTTGACCGCTAAAAGTTGGGTAGGGGTTGGTTTATAACTACGGAGTATGTGAATTGCAGATAGGGGTGAACTCGCGGGTACAGAATTTTAAGAATGGGCTAGGGGGATCACTAAACGAGCGACAATTAAATTGTTTTCTAACATTTCTAAATAAAAGTTCCCCCCCATTAAGCGTACTGCTCGCTGACAAATTAAGAGATTTTGCACGATCGACCTATTTGCAGAAACCGCTAATATATCGGGTTCGGAATCCCCGTTGAAAGCAGCAATTAACTGTCGATCGCACGCGCCGCTATCGAGCACAGACAATTCTAACAAATCTTCCCCCAACAACTGAGAGCGAATCTCAATCTTGGCGCCAACTGCCGAGCGCCTGCAAGCCGTCGCCAGCAATTCGCACAGGATCAAATCCAGCTTGATACTGTCCCCGCGAACACTCAAAGTCTGACCCGCAGGCATCGACACAGCACTTTCTCTGTGTACTTCCAGCAAGACTTGCGACTGTTTGACCAGGGGGGCCGTTCGATCGAGCGATCGCCTTAGCCAAGCGCTCACAGGCACCGCATCTTGTGCAAATTGCAGCCGCCACTGTTCCTGTTTCAGCAGCAAATGAGTTGAGCCCACAGCATTGCCAATGTGCCGCAAAACCTGCTGGTAGCGCAAAATTTTCAGAGCATCCTTTTGCTCCTTCGCCGACTGCAAAATCGACTGACTCAACTCCCCCAACTCCTTCACCCCCGCTCCCACAGTGCGGTAAAAGTCCTCAAAACGGCGCTGTTTGTACCAGTTGAGCAGCTCCAGATCCAATCGCTGCGACTCGGCGGCCGATTGCACCGCCAAATACCTGCGCCACCAAGCCAACTGAGACGCCATTGAGCTGAGTAAACTCACCGACAACTCCGACCACTGGCGGCCCGGAGCGTCCGCAGCCACCACAATGCCCGCCGGAGCGTGTTCTGGGGCAGTCCGCAGCGCCACCGTCAGAATCTCGCCAATTCCCGGACTGCGGAGCCACCGCTTCGTCGCCAGTTGCAGTTGGCTTGTGCTCTGTTGCAGCACGCAGTTAGCAGCCAGGGTTTGTTGGATCAAAGCATCTGTTTGGACAGGAATCACCGCCTCGGGATTGAGGGCAAATACGGGATTGGCAGCTAGCGCCGTCGCTATTGAACCTTCCTCCTGACCCGGATTCCAAGTAATTACGGCTACTAAAGGACAGGAAAGTGTTTGGGAAACATGTTGAGCAAAGTTACGATCGAGCTTTTGTAGCGGCAACTCTGGGAAAATCGTCGGTGAAGCAGCAGATATCGGTTGCTCAGATTGCTCCTCCTCAGAATGCTGCAAAACCGCCAAACCCGATTTGAGCGAGCGCTCAAATTGCTGATATTTTTCGATTTCCGCACTCTGCTGCCAGGAGTGCAGGATCAATCCTAGCTGTTGGCCCACTAGCCGAACTAATTCTTGCTCTGATCGCTTCCAAGTGCGAGTTGCATTGTGTCCGACAACCAGCAAACCCTCGATCGATTTTCGATTGGCGATTTTCGATTTGAGATTGGGGTTTTCTCCCTCTTCATTTTTCCTCCGAGTGGTCGATGCCAAAAGCGATCGCACCCCCGCCTCCCCCAACACTTCCCGCCAAGCGCTCAACCGCCGGTCTTCCTCCCAATTTTCAATAGCCACAGGTGTACTTTCTTGCAACAGCCCCACGTCAGCCACATCGAGGGCGTTGAGCGGCGACGGCACTGGCCTGCGGTTGCGGGGCAAATTTTGGCAGACAATCTCAAAGCGATTTTGTTCTTCGCCGTACAGCAGCAGCAAAAAGTATTCGCATTTGAGCCGCCCGCACAACTGCTCGGCGGTATTTTTCAAAGTCGCCTCCCAGTCAGCATCGCTATAGATGGCGCGAGCTATTCCGGCAGTTAAATCTCGATCGATCTCAGTTTGCTGAATCCTCTCCTCCATCTGGGACACAGGAGCCGTCAGAGCCACTAACTGCGCCACTCCCTGCAGGTAATGCTTTTCATTGTCTTGCCAAATCCGGGGTTCGCTGGCTTCTACTGCCAAAAATCCCAACAATTCCCCTTCCGAAACAATCGGCGCAGCCAACAGAGAGCGAGCGCGGATTTGCTGCATCAACCGCCCCGTCAGCTCAGTTTTCAGAGAACTTTGAGATTCACCGATCCAAACCATTTCTTCCCTGCCCAAAGCCTGATAAAATTCGCCCAAGTCTTGGACGGTGATGCCCGAAGCCGCTCGGCTCGGCCCGCCCAAACCCGGAGTAACTTCGCGGTTGCTGACTCGGCGCCAAAAATAGCGTCGCTCTCGCTCGAACCAATAAACATTGGTGCGCGTCGGCTCGATAAATTCATGAGTTTGTTCGACCACCGCTTGCAAGTATTGGTCGAGCGATCGCAATTCCCCCAACTGCGAAAGCAGCGCTAAAAGAGACTCGTCTGGGTGTTTAACTTGTTGTCGCTGCCAGTCTTTTTCTATTTGGTAAAGAGCAGTTGCCAGCGCTCCAAATACGATCGCCAACTGCGTTTTTTCCCCCGACTTGGGCGACGCTCCCCACACCTCAGTGCCGAGCAAAATCACGCCGTAGCAGCGGTCTTTGTAGCGCAGTGGAAACAGAGTCGTGCCTTGAATATTGAAAGTTTGAGCTGCTTTGCGCCATTCTCCGGCTCTACTTTCCGATCGCAAATCCGGGACTCCCACCGGCCGAAGCTGAATCACCACTTGTTCGAGCAAATCCCCCGGACTGAGAGCAAACCGCTGTTTGAGAAAAGACAGGTCGCCGTTAGGAGTTATGCCACCTTTGCCGAATAATCTGTGGGCCTGTCGATCGTACAACCCGATCCAAATCAACCCCCAGTCAAATTCCGTTTGCAAGTAACCGAGTGTGGTCGAAAGTAGCACTTCCACATTCTCCTCTTCTCGGAGAGTCTGGAGAACGCGCTCTAGGGTCGCGATTTGTTCGTCTAAATCCTTTGGTCTTTGCTGCTGCCCCATTTCCAAGCTTCCCCGCACCTTTGTCTAATTTAAAATTACTAACTTAAAAATTCCAAAAAATAAAATGCAAAAGAGTCAACTTATAATATAATCGTCTCACTTATCCCTCAATCTCAAACATTGGATAAAGTCGATCGAAGTTAAAGTAAAAACTTCGCCTTCGCTGTCGGCTCGTGAATATTTTTATTTCCCTTCTCATTTCTAATTTGTAAATTGCCCCAGTACAAATCATTGGATATTTATCAATCAAGTGTACGCCCGCTGTTGTTTTCCGTATTGAAAACCGATGCCGAGTGGCTGCACAACCGCACTCTCCAAGTTCTCGAACTTGCAGCCCGAACCCAGTCAAACCCCGCAACCAGTCAAATGCTCTCTCGATTGCAGAAATCTGTGGGAGTCCAAGATTCTCGCCTCGAACAATCTTTGTGGGGACTGAGCTTGAACAATCCTGTCGGCTTAGCCGCCGGATTTGATAAAAACGGCGTAGCTGCTGACATTTGGGCAAATTTTGGCTTTGGCTTTGCCGAACTTGGCACTGTCACTTGTCAACCACAGCCGGGAAACCCCCAACCTCGCTTGTTTCGCTTGACGGAGGACAGTGCCGCCCTCAACCGCATGGGATTTAACAATCAAGGAGCCGCGGCAATGGCGGCTCGGTTTCAGGCAGCACAGAAACAGGCAAAATTCGATGCCTCGCGCCCCATGCCTCAGTCTCGGTTCCCCTTGGGCATCAATCTCGGTAAATCTAAGGTAACACCGTTAGAGCAAGCAGCAGCAGACTATTTGGAGAGTTTTAAGCTGCTGAAAGATTGGGGCGACTATTTTGTAGTCAACGTTTCGTCTCCGAATACGCCTGGGTTGCGATCGCTCCAAGATGCTGCTGGGCTAAGCACAATTTTGGAAATTTTGCAACAAGAAAATCAGGGAATCAAGCCAATTTTAGTCAAGATTGCGCCGGATTTGGAGTCAGAGGCGATCGTATCAATCCTCGACTTAGCAAAAACCTACCAACTAGCAGGAATTATCGCCACAAATACCACCATCCGCCGCGACGGACTGAAAACACAAATATTGCGAGAAACAGGCAAACCAATCGCCGAAGAAGCCGGGGGAATTAGCGGGCTTCCAGTGCGAGAGCGATCGACAGAAGTAATCCGATTTATCTGGCAATATACAAAAGGCGAATTACCCATAATTGGAGTTGGCGGCATTTTCACCGCCGAAGATGCTTGGGAAAAAATAGCCGCTGGTGCGAGTTTAATTCAAGTCTACACTGGTTGGGTTTACGAAGGGCCTTGGATGGTGCGTCGGATTCTACAAGGGTTGTTGCAAAAGTTAGAAGAACGCGGATTTAGTTCTATTTCTGAGGCAGTAGGTTCCGACAATCAATAGACATAGAACTGTTGACTGTTGACTGTTGACTGATGACTAATGACTGTTGACTGTTGAAGGAGGGGTCAAAAAAATGAAAATTGCGCCAATTATTTGTTGGCCTCGGGATTCGACTTTACGCCCGACTCCCGAAGCGCGGATTTGATATCATTCCGGTCTGACTGCCGGAATTGATATGACTCACAGTGCGATCGCTAAAAAAACTATCAGGCAACACCATCCCAACAGTCCCCTAACAGTAATAGTAATTGAAATCTTTGGTCTTCGATAGATTTCAATTACTATTACATCAAAAGTAAATAGACGCTAAAAACCTTCAATAATCTTAACGATTCGATTTATATAACACGCATCTAATCAAATATTTCCGCTAATTTCAAAGCATTAACTTGAGCTTGAGCTTTATGCAGCGACTCCTGCCATTCCCTTTCTGGATCGCTATCAGCAACAATCCCCGCACCCACTTGTCCCCAAACAACTCCCCCCGTCGTACCGTCACTTTTTGGTGCATATAAAAGGGTGCGAATCAAAATATTTAAATCCAGGTTGCCGCGCCAGTCCAAATAACCACAGGAACCGTAAAATAAATTGCGCTTCACAGGTTCTAATTCTTCGATGATTTCCAGACAGCGCACTTTCGGACAACCTGTAATCGTACCGCCCGGAAATACCCCTCGAATTAAGTCGATCGCGTCGCAATCTCGTCTTAATGTACCGATAACATTACTGACGAGGTGCATCACGTGACTGTAGCGTTCAATGGTCAGAAATTCGTTAACTTTTACCGAGCCCCATTCACACACCCTCCCGATATCGTTGCGCTCTAAGTCAACTAACATAATATGTTCGGCTCTTTCTTTGATATTCTCTATTAATTCCTGTGCTAACTGCTCATCTTGAATGCAGGTTAAACCTCGTGGCCTCGTTCCCGCGATCGGTCTAGTATCTACTTTTTTTCCTAATAATTGAACGAGTCTTTCCGGCGAACAACTAACTATCGCCCCCCACGGAGTTTGCCAATAACTTGCAAAAGGCGAAGGATTAATCCGTTGCAAAGCGCGGTAAATTGACCAACTACTGCAATCTGTACGGGTTTCAAACCGCAAAGATAAATTAGCCTGAAAAATATCGCCCGCATGAATATACTTCTGAGCTTTTCGCACTATTTCTTTATATTCACTCTGAGATAATTGGAAAATAGGAGTAGCGGAATCTTGTTGATAATTTTCTGGTAAATTATTTTCTATTATTTCTCGATCTGTTTGCTCTAATTGATGCTGCATAACATCGAGTTGAGAAGGTTGACTCGCAGCCAACCAGAGAATTTGCGTTTGCCGGTCTAAAACCGCAAAAGATTCTGGTTCGTACCAACAGCTAACCGGGAAAGGAAGCGGATCGGTATTGAGTTGGGGCAGGTGTTCGATTTCCCATGCTAAATCATAACCTAGCCATCCCAACCAACCCCCCGTAAAAGGAATTTCCGGCGGTACATTGACCGCTAAATTTTGATTTTGAGAGTCCAAAAGAGCGCGTAAAAAAGGTAAAATTTCACCGACTGGCGGTGTCCATAGCTGAGATTGACCGTTAATTATCCGGGGAGAACCTGCACAAATAGAATATCGTGCCAAGTTAGTAGAAGATGTAACTGGACTTTCTAGCAGAACAGCCATATCGCGGGGGAAACAATCCGATATTGAGCTTGCACTGTCGGCAGTTTTACCGAGAAATAAAATTTGAAAAATTTCAGATCCGCTGCGCTGATTTAGGGGAAGCTTTCGCCAATGCCAAGGTTGTATTTTTTCCATAATAGATTTCACTATAATTAACACTTTCAGGACTTAGGTAATGAGTCAATTTTGACACTATCTGTAGTAGTAAGATGCACAGTTCGCACCTACTAAAATCGATTGAAAGCGTTATCTCAGCCATTACTTACAACTTTCCAAACATCTCGGCTTGCTTCTTTTTTGAGGCGTATCCAACCCCTAACGGAGTTAATGAGAAATAGAGTTTGGCTACTGTGCAAATCATCTAAGGTAATTAATTCTTCTCTGATTTTTCTCTCCTCTAAAAGTTGAGAACGAAACGTCCCCGGTAATAAACCGCACTTGACGGGAGGTGTGATTAGACCTGCGGGTGTATCGATCGCAATATTGGCGATCGTGGATTCGGTGATAACTCCATCTTGATTCCACAGAAAGACATCCTGATATTCGGGCTGCGACTCCAAAGCCATTGTATAAGGCAATCGGTAAGTTGTCTTGTGGTAAAGAAATGGGTTTTGAGAATCGATCGGTTTGCGGGCAATTCCCACAGATGCACCGATTTTTAAGATACCGCTATCTAGTGTCTGAGCTTGTAATGTTATGTTTCCCTCACTAGATATTGTTAACCGTATTTTTTGTTTGACTGACCCGCAAGTCATACTTAATTCTTGTAAAGCTTTGCTTGCTTCTGTTAGTGATAGGGGGAAATTAAAATAATTAGCCGATCGCTCTAATCTTTGAAGATGTCTGTCTAGCAAAAAATAGCCGTTTTTTGGTTCCCATAAAAATGATTCCAGCAATTCAAAGCTTGGCTGTTGTTGAATCATATTTTTGTTAATATAATGTAAATTCCGTAACTAGACATTTTTGAGACAGGCGAAGGTGGTTGTTTGTGTAATTATATTGGAAGTTAACTTGAATTTATGTTGCATAAATCCTTTATAATTCCATGGCGCTTTGCCATCGGGCTGTTAATATTAACCTCAGCGATCGCACCTCTAGCCCTCAACTACTACGTCAGGCTAGTTACAAGCAACTACCTACGCACCGATGTAGCTAAGATTCCCCCTGAACCAATTGCCATTGTTTTCGGTGCCGGAGTTTGGGAAGACGGCACTCCCACCCCAATGTTAGCCGATCGAGTGCAAGCAGCCGTCGATTTGTACAAAGCGGGGCGAGCGGGCAAACTTTTGATGACAGGAGACAATAGCAGCGCCGATTACAACGAAGTCAAAGCAATGCAGGAGTACGCCGAAGCCCAGGGCGTACCGACTAATAATATCATTCTCGATTATGCCGGATTTAGCACCTATGAAAGTTGCTACCGGGCGAAAGAGATTTTTGGCATAACGCAAGCTGTTTTAGTTACGCAAAACTTTCACTTAGCCCGCGCTGTTTATACCTGCCGCCAGTTGGGCGTAGAGGCGATCGGCTTAGGAACGCCGGATTGGGGCAAATTTCACCAAAATACCATGATTGCCTACAGTGTCCGCGAATTTTTTGCAGTGCTTAAAGCGCTTTGGCAAGTGCGCGTTACCCGTCCGAAACCGACTTTTTTGGGGCCCTTTGAAGGAATTCAATAAAAGTTATGAGTGATCTGTTGAAGACTTTAGTCTTTAAAGCAAGGACTTTATTTCTCACTAAAAACTGGTTTTATTACAATTAACCGGACATCATGTAAGTCCGGGAGTTGTAAGTTTTGTTTAACTCAAAACTTACAACAAAACTCACAAATCATAACTCGCCCGTTGCGGTAGCGCTCCATAAATTACTCGCGTTTGGAAAGCCCCGCCAGCGACCAAGTTAGGCTCACCATCATTAAGCGGCCTAGAGCCTTCAAACGCTCTTCGGCGTTATTTTCAACCGCTTGAGACAGAGTTTGAGACTTAAGATTTATCGATAATTCTTCAGCGGTTTCTGCTGAATTTTCCAACTGAGGTTGTTCAGAAGATGTCTCAAGGCTGACTTGTGGCTGCTGATTTTTTTCTTCGGTCATTTTCTGAGTCACCTCCTGGAGTTATTGCATACATAACCCTTAATACAAATCTAATTTCTTTGTATCCGGGATTTGGCGAGTCAAGTATTCCTTACCCGACAATCGCAGTTACCAACTGACTTAAAAGTTGTGATTTCAGTTGTTAGCTATCTTAAATCTCGCTTCCCCAATCCCCCTCAAAAACGAGGTTGATTCGCAGATCTGTCGTCCTCCACGAATGTTTTGTAATAAACGGGAGTGCTGAGCGTAAGTTTCGTTGAATTCAAAAATCACGCACTACTACCGATGATGCACATCACTGAATTGTTATATTTACTTAACAGTAATATTTCCGAGATTCTGATATTGTTAAAGCTTAACAATTAATTTTGCTCGGATTTATCTCAATCTGAAAGCAAGTGTCTGGAAATTATTAACAAACTGAAGGTGTAGAGCCGATGGCAATTTATGTGGATACTGCAATTGTAGCGGAAGCCGCACGGGCAAGCAAGTTCGGATGGATAGCGGGAATTACTACTAATCCGACACTTTTGGCAAAAAGCGAGTTATCTCCTGAGCAAACCCTTAAACAACTGGCACAACTGATTCCTGGGGAAGTGTATTATCAGCTAATGGCATCTGATGTAGATGGCATGGTAGCAGAAGGAAAAGCTGCTTTTGAGTCGTCGATCGGGCGGCAAACCGTTTTGAAAGTTCCAGCAACGGCTGCGGGTTTCCAAGCAGTAGCGCATTTGTCACCGTCCATTCCTTGCGCGGTGACAGCTATTTACAGCGCGGCCCAGGCCGTTGTTTCAGCAGAAGCGGGGGCCAAATATGCGATCGCCTACGTGAATCGCGCCACCCGACTCCTAGGAGACGGTTTTGCCTTAGTGCGGGATATGGCAAATGTGTTGCAGAGAACTAATACTGAAATTTTGGCAGCTAGCATTAAGTCGCCGGAAGAAGCGGTCAAGACTTTATTAGCTGGCGCCCATCATTTGACATTGCCTTTTGACGTGTTGCAGGCAATGACACTTCATGAATTATCACAGCAAACTGTTGATGAATTTGCCAAAAACGGGCTGGGAATATGAGCTTTGCTATCTTGTATGTTGTGAGTAAGATTAGGGAATCTCCAAACTTGTACTCTTATACTCTTAAATGTGAGAGCTTATGACTATTACTCCCGTCTCTGTTGACTCAGCAGGCAATCTGGGGAACAGTAACTCCTACACCCCCTCCATCTCAGCCGACGGGCGGTTTGTGGCGTTTGATTCTGGTGTTTCCAACCTCGTGCCGGGGGATAATAACGATGAGACAGACATCTTCGTCCGGGACACGCTCACCAATACCACCACCCTCGTGTCATTAGACTCAGCAGGCAATCAGGCGAACAATGGCTCCAGCAGGCCCTCCATCTCAGCCGACGGGCGGTTTGTGGCGTTTGAGTCCTATGCCTCCAACCTCGTGCCGGGGGATACTAACAGTAGCCCAGACTCCTTCCCGAGCCAAGACATCTTCGTGCGGGACACGCTCACCAATACCACCATCCGCGTGTCATTAGACTCAGCAGGCAATCAGGCGAACCGTTTCTCTGACCGCCCCTCCATCTCAGCCGACGGGCGGTTTGTAGCGTTTACTTCTGAGGCCTCCAACCTCGTGCCGGGGGATACTAACCAGAGAAACGACATCTTCGTGCGGGACACGCTCACCAATACCACCACCCGCGTGTCAGTAGATTCAGCAGGCAATCAGGGGAACGGTATTAGCTTCTTCAACGACTCCTCCATCTCAGCCGACGGGCGGTTTGTGGCGTTTGAATTTGATGCCTCCAACCTCGTGCCGGGGGATACCAACGATAAGACAGACATCTTCGTGCGGGACACGCTCACCAATACCACCACCCGCGTGTCAGTAGACTCAGCAGGCAATCAGGGGAACAGTGTCTCCTACAGCCCCTCCATCTCAGCCGACGGGAGGTTTGTGGCCTTTGAGTCTTTTGCCTCCAACCTTGTGCCGGGGGATACCAACGATGAGAGAGACATCTTCGTGCGGGACACGCTCACCAATACCACCACCCGCGTGTCAGTAGATTCAGCAGGCAATCACAGGAACATTGACTCCGACAACCCCTCCATCTCAGCCGACGGGAGGTTTGTGGCGTTTGAGTCATATGCCTTCAACATAGTGGGGGCTCCCCTTAGCGACATCTTGGTGCGGGACACGCTCACCAATACCACCACCAACGTCTCTGTAGACTCAGCAGGCAATCCGGGGGAGGCATTTAATCCCTCCATCTCAGGCGACGGGCGGTTTGTAGCTTTTGATTCAAATTCCTCCAACCTCGTGCCGGGGCAGACTAGCAATTACCGAAACATTTTTGTTGCTGACACCAGCAGCACTCCAAACGTCATCAACGGCACGGACGGCAACGACAACCTGACTGGCACCAGTGGCAACGATATCATCAACGGTGTGGAAGGTGATGACGTGCTGACCGGTTTGCGGGCTAATGATGTCTTAAATGGCGGCGACGGCAACGATATCCTGTATGGCGGCAAAGGTTCTGACACTCTCAACGGCGGTTTGGGCAACGATAATCTAGTGGGTGGCGTGGGCAAGGATGTGTTTGTTTTAGGTGCTGGGTTGGGAGTTGATACAATCTCTGATTTCGGCAATGGTCAAGATACCATTCAATTAATTAATGGCTTGACCTTCGGACAGCTATCAATTTCCCCTGGAACTAACGGCACATTAATTAGAGTAGCCAGCAGCGGTGAAGTTTTAGCTGCTTTGACAGGCGTTGCTCCCAATCTCATCGGCTCTGAAGATTTCATCTCGGTCTAGAGATGGTAAACTGATTACTTGTTAAACCACTTTTACTCAGGGAACATGATTAAACTTGGCAAACAATCCCTCGCATTAATAGGCACATTTCTTGCAGTTTTGCAACCAGCATTTACCGCTCATTCATAAGAAAGCAACAGCGAATTCAGCAAACTTCAATCCTTATTAGAAGCAAAAAAATGGTACGAAGCAGATCAAGAAACAGTTTCTCTGATCCGCAACAACTCCGCCAATCTGTCTTGTCCGAACCTCCGCGCGATCGATCGGCTGTGGATGCAATCGAGCAATGGCAAATATGGATTGACTCCACAGTTAGAGATTTGGCAGAAAGTGGGCGGTTCTAGCTGTCGCACTTGCGAAGGTCAAATTCAAGAATTTAGCAAGCAAGTAGGATGGAACATGAGCTCGCAAGTAAGTCCTATACCAGGGGAGTTTCCTGCCCAGTATCCAACTGTTGCTTCATTAAGTTGGCAAAGTTATGTTGACAGCGATAAAAGCATAACTAGGTACAGTCTTTTTGCGGGCGCGCAGACATGGCAAGCGTGGAGGGTTACAGAATTTAACCTGTTTTCTACTTTTGCCAATTGCGGCAAGTAACAGTTGTAGGGCGGGGAATGCCCAGACTTCCACGTCGGAGTCGGGATGGGATTTCTCGATCGCCTCGCCTCTTCAATCTAAAATCTAAAATAGTAGGACTATGGCATTCGCCAAATCTTAATAGTGCGATCGGGACTGCCGCTCACAAAAGTCTTGCTATCTCTGGCAATAGCAACAGAACTCACAAACTGACTGTGACCAGAAAGAGTGCTTCTTTCTTTTCCCGTCTTCAAATCCCACACTATAATATCTTCGCCCCCGCTGATCAAAGTGCGGCTGTCCGGGCTAAAGGCGATCGTCCTCACCCCGCCCGAATGCCCTTTAAAAGTGCGGGTGCGCTTCCCGTCTTGCACGTTCGACAAGCGGATCGTATTGTCGGTGCTAGCGCTAGCCACAATTTTCCCGTTTGGGCTAAAAGCCACAGCATTAACCGCGCCCCCGTGACCTGTGATAATTCTTCTGACTTCTCCGGTATCGAGATTCCACAAACGCACAGTCTTGTCATCGCTGCCACTAGCCAGAGTGTTACCGTCCCGGCTCAAAGCGATCGCGTTTACTCCTCCGGCGTGGCCGATCAAAGTCCGCAACCTGCTGCCGGTTCTGACATTCCACAAGCGAACAGTTTTGTCATCGCTGCCGCTAGCCAGAGTTTGACCGTCCCTGCTAAAAGCGATCGCGTTGACGGGGGCTTTGTGAGCGGGAATCGTCCGCGTCCGCCGCCCCGTCTTCAAATCCCAGAGAATCACATTATTGTCGTCGCCCCCGCTGGCCAAAATCGAGCTGTCTGGGCTCACCGCCACCGTATTGACCGATTTTTTAGAATGCACCGAATGGAGAGTCCGCACCCGTCCCGTCTTCAAATCCCAAATTCTAATTGTCCCTAAGCTTGCGCTCACCAAATTTTGGCCGTCAGGCGACAGGGCGATCGCATTTACACTCTCCAAATTATCCAAACTTTTTTGCAAAAACTGACTGCTAGGTAAACTAGAAAGCAGCCACACCGGGTTTGCCGGGAACACCCCATAACGCAGCGAACCGTAAATTTGAGACGCGCCAATACTCACCATCAAAACAGCCGTGCCCGCCAGCAACTTCTTTTTCCAATCAAAAACATCTTTCTCGGCCTTGTTCAATCCCGAATTCAGAGGTCTGAGGCGGTTTACAGAAGTCTGCTTCTTCGCATCAGGCGCCCCGGAAGTTGCGCGAAGTTTAGTTTGCCCCGTCGTCGGCAACTGAGTAGGCAACTGACTTTCCGCGCCGTCGAGATTAATTTCCTCCAAGCACTGCAGAACCATCTGGGGACTTTGAGGCCGATTGCCCGGAAAAGGCGCCATCAGGTAATCGATTACATTAGCCACGGCGTCGGAAACCTGAGGAGCTCCTTTGCGCCACATTAATCGGCCCGTGCGCGGGTTCTCTGGAAACGCAGTCGGCGGCTTTCCAGTCAGCAAATAAACAAAAGTGCGCCCCAGAGCAAAAAAATCCGACTGCGGAACAGCCTTGCCATTAGTTTGTTCCGGCGGCGTGTAGCCCGGGGAAACAATACCAGTCACATTTTGCCCCTGGCCCACCTTAGCGAAATAAGTCGCCGAAACTTCCCGAGCAGTCCCGAAGTCAATCAGCACTAACTGCCCGTTTGGCTTGCACATAATATTGTGCGGCTTGATATCCCGATGAAAATAGTTGAGGCGGTGAACTTGGTCTAAAATTTCCGACAGTTGTTTGAGCCAGTTCACAGCTTGTTCTTGACTGATGGGGCGGCCCCGATGTTTCAGCCAGTCTTGCAAATTGGCCCCAGCAATTTTCTCCATCACCAGACAGTGAAAAGACTCTGTGCTGTGAGCTGGCGTAAATATAAAATAACCGTCGCGATCGACTTTTGGAATACCTGGATGTCTGAGCCTGACCAATACGTCGGCTTCTTGCTTAAACAGTTCTACAGCTTTGGGATGTTCTTTGAGCAGGACTTTGAGCACTCTTCGGGCGCCGTTGTCGTCCACTTCAAATGTTCTGCCAAAGCCGCCGCCTCCGAGAGGGGCGACTAGCCGATATCGACCTTGCAACAAAAGTTCTGACCCGCAGTGGATACACGCGGATTTGCCAGAGTTGGCTGGATCGGAGGGATTCGGGCATTTGGGATTGAGGCAATAACTCACAGAAGCCACATAACCCTGATTGAGGTTGCTCTATCAAGTTTTACTTTGACACTGCTCTACAAAACTTGGCTAAACTTATCTAAGCTTCACCATTCAACTAGAAGTATTTTCTAGAGGGTCTGATTCCTGCTTCTGCCAAGAGAGTCGGCTCTTACTTGTCCACAGGCGTAAATTCGGGTGGAGCAGCACCCTATTTTTGCAGTCTGTATTTATTATTGTGGAAGCTTTTAGCCATTGTTTAACCATTATTTTCAACCAATTTAACGAATCGTGGTATCCCGTTCGACCTTTTTATAGGCTGGTCAGTTTTAAATCGACCGTCGTTTACTGCTACACAAAACTTGGTTAAACTTATTTAAGCCTCACCATTCAATCAGAATTACTCCTGAAGGGTCTGTTTCCTGCTTCACCCAAGGGAGTCGGCTCTTTCTTGTCCACAGGCGTTAATTCGGATGTAGCCCACCCTAATTGAATTAATTTTAGTTGAAGCTTTTAGCCAGGAGTCATCCACTATTTTCAACCAATTTAACGAAACGCGGGCTCCCGTTCGACCTTTTACAGGCTGGTCAGTTTTGACTTGCACGCTCGGTTTACTCTCCCAGATAATTAAGCCTTTTTTTCGGCATTGATTTAATCATACTTCCCCGAATGTTAATCAGTCAAGTTAAGTATGACTAACTTTGGTGAACTTTTTGGCTATTTAGTCCAACTCAATTTTCAACTTATGACGATCGTAGCACACCTAGTAAAAGACTCATGAGCACCCTTTATTTAAATCTTGCAGCGTCTCTGAAGTCAAGAGAGGTTTTAGTCTCGCTTGACTTCAGCATCCCGTGTTTTTTTATAACCGGGGGCACTGCGATCTAACGATCGGGTTGAGGCCAAAGTTTTTGTTGTTTGTCATAGCCGATCGAGGTCACAAATCCCTGATGAGAGCACATAATGTACAAACACACCAGAACTAATAACGAGAGGGGAGCTACATTTCAATTGTACGATCGCAACCACCACTCTCGAAGAAAGAAGTGAGAGTAGGGGAGTGGGGGAGTGAGGGAGTGAAAAAATCTGCTTTCTTCCTTCTTCCCTCTTCCTTCAGCAGAACAAAGCATTTTAAACAAGTCCCTCAATTACCGGATGGAAGTAGAACGCCAGCGCCAAAACCGTATAAGCTGCCAACAGCAAAGTACCTTCTAGCCAGTTAGAGTTGCCGTCAGAACTGATAGAATTGGCGATCAGCACCGACACCGCAACCGCTACAAGTTCAAACGGGTTGAAATTCAAGTCCATCGGTTTGCCCAAGACAAAACCTGCCAAAACCAACACCGGGGCCACAAACAAAGCAATTTGCAAACTCGAACCCACGGCCACAGAAACCGACAAATCCATTTTATTTTTCATCGCCACCGTCACCGCCGTCGTATGTTCGGCCGCATTGCCAATAATCGGCACTAAAATCACCCCGGTAAATAGTGATGTCAGTCCCAAACGCGCCGTTGCTTCTTCTAGAGTACCCACCAGCAGTTCTGACTCGACAGCTACCATCAGGGTACAGGCCAATAGCACCCCAATCCACAGCGGCAGATTGACTTTGTGGTCAGGACTATCTGGTGCTAAGTTACTTTCGGCTAATTCTTCGAGCATTTCTATTTCTGCCACCCCTACATCGTACAGATAACTGTGGGTTTTCATCGAAAACAGCAGCGTCAGCACGTAGACGACAATCAGGACTATAGCAACAGCGCTAGAAAGGTTCTGCATAGTTTCTGCAGGGATGCCCGTAGAGGTGGCATTAACTGCAGTCGGCACCAAAATGGCAATCACGGCTAAGTTCATCGCTGAAGCGTTCAACCGGGCGACTATCGGCTGAAATTCTTGTTCTTTGTAGCGCAAGCCGCCCAGCAGCATGGCAAATCCCATCACCAGCAGCAGGTTGCTCATAATTGAACCGGTGATGCTGGCCTTGACAACATCTATTAGTCCGGCGTTGAGGGCGACGATGCCGATAATCAGTTCCGTGGCATTTCCGAAGGTAGCGTTCAGCAAACCCCCCAAGTTGGCGCCGAGGACGACGGCAATTTCTTCGGTGGCCGTACCCATCCAGGCGGCTAGAGGGATGATGGCTAGGGCCGAGGTGATGAAGATTGTGGAGGATTCCCAACCGAGAAAGTGTCCGGCGATGGAAACCGGGATAAATAACAGCAGGCTGGAAATAATTGTATTTGTGTTTAGCATTTAGATTCTCAAAAGCTGCCAACCGTCAATCATAACCTGTGGGAAAATTTTAAAAATGGGTTGGGTTAGGGAATTGGGGGTGTTTCAAAGCTGGGCGGCGATCGCCCTGGACCGGGCGATCGCTATTCGTTACGGACTGTGTGATGTTAACGTCTGGTTAAAAATTCACTTTTAAACCACCCAATAGAATCCCGATGATCCACAAACAAAGTTCGCCTCCGCCGACTAAAATAACTCTTAGACAACAAAAATGCAACTAAAACTATAAAGTCCACCTCCGCCGACTAAAATACCTCTTAGAGAACAACAAAAATGGAACTAAAACTCTCTGGTAAAATTTCACTGGTAAGCGGCTCAACTGCCGGAATCGGGTTGGCAATTGCCACAGAACTCGCCAAAGAAGGTGCAACTGTCATCGTTAACGGACGGACTCAAGAACGGGTAAAAAGGGCGATCAACCAAATCAAAGAAATTGCTCCCGATGCCAAACTTCAAGGTGTCGCTGCCGATTTGGGAACGGCAACCGGAGCCGAGGAATTATTTCAGCAAGTCCCGGAAGTTGACATTTTGGTAAACAATTTAGGAATTTATGGCGCTAAAGCATTTGAGGATATTTCCGATCGCGAATGGATGAATATTCTGGAAGTAAACGTCATCAGCGGGGTGCGGCTGGCTCGACAATATTTGCCATTAATGCTGACAAAGAACTGGGGGCGGATTATTTTCATCTCTAGCGAATCGGCGCTCAACATTCCAGCAGAAATGATTCACTACGGAGTTACGAAAACGGCGCAGCTTTCTCTCGCGCGCGGTTTGGCAGAGACGACTGTTGGCACCAATGTGACTGTTAATTCAGTGCTGCCGGGGCCGACGCGATCGGAAGGAGTAGAAGATTTCATTCAAGGATTGGCAGAAAACCAAAAGGTGACTCGCGAACAAGTGGAGAAAGAGTTCTTTGAAAAGACTCGCCCTTCTTCGCTGATTCAGCGTTTTGCCGAGACTTCGGAGGTGGCTGCACTTGTCGCATTTATTGCCAGTCCGGTATCATCTGCTATTAACGGAGCTGCTTTGCGAGTCGATGGCGGTGTTGTGCGATCAATCGTTTAGCCCGATTTGTAAGATGGCGATCGTAAATCAGTTAAGAACACCCTCTTTTCTAGGACTAATTCCAACCTCTCTTAAGAGATAAATCTCTCTAAGGATGCTGTTAAGTGCCGATTTGAAGCAGGAAAATATTAGTAAAACTGCTTAGAGGAGTCGATCGCCACCCATGAAAAAAGCTTTATTCGCCAGTCTGCTGCTGGTGCTAGCTGGCTGTAGTCAGTCGTCCTCCCACGATCAGTTGGTCAAAACGTTGAAAACGGTTCAATCTTGGACAGCGACCGCTCGTATGGTGGGAGAGACTTGGCAACAGGGTAGCATTCCCGACCTCTATGCTCAACAGACCTTGGAAAAGAGCCAGCAGGAAATTGCCAAGGAAACCAAAGATTTGACTGACTCTCCTACTTTGCCAAGACAGATATACCAGTTACAGCAAACGCTTCAGCAGATGACAACCACCGTCAAGCAGCACCGCAAAGCGGAGATCGCCACACCTCTGGTGCAGCTTGCAACTGAACAACAGCAGCTTGAAGCATTGCTAAAAGCCCAGGGAGACCGGTCGTGAACAAGATTCGGGAAATTGCCTTGGGTATTGTCACCAGTATTGGCGGCTTCCTAGATGTGGGAGCGATCGCCACAGCCGCAGAAGCAGGCTCTAGCTTCGAGTTTCAGTTGATTTGGACGATCGTTCTAGGCACGATTTGTGTCATCGCTTTAGTCGAAATGTCAGGTCGCCTCGCGGCAGTCAGCCAACACACTTTGGCAGATGCCGTTCGCGAAAGATTGGGCTTCAATTTCTTCATATTCCCGTTGATTGCCGAGGTCATCGTCGATTTTTTAGTGCTGGGTGCTGAAATTGGCGGCGTCTGTATAGCGCTGCAACTCGTAACAGGCATTAGCTTTCAATGGTGGGCGCTACCCGTTGCCTTTGCAATCTGGCTGTTGCTTTGGAAGGGAACTTTTGGCTTGATTGAAAACGGCATTTCCTTCCTAGGACTGATTACACTGGCGTTTGTGGTGGCAACGTTCAAGCTTCGTCCAGCATTACCTGCGGTTGCTGAAGGACTTTTGCCAACCGTACCCCAACAAGACACCGCCCATTATCTGTTTATTGCCGTCAGCATCCTCGGCGCATTAATTAGTCCGTATTTGTTTTACTTCTACTCCTCGGGTGCGGTTGAAGATAAATGGGATAAATCGCATCTCGGTGTAAATCGTGCAGTTGCTGGGCTAGGGATGGGGTTTGGTAGTGTCGTCTCGCTGGGAGTGCTGATTGTGGCGGCACAGGTATTGCACCCGCGAGGAATTCAAGTAGACAGCTACGAACAAGCAGCTTTGATGTTGACCCAACCTTTCGGATATTGGGGATTTGTGCTGTTTGCTGCATCGCTGGGCATTGCTTGTTTTGGAGCGGCTTTGGAAGTTAGCTTAGACACGGCTTATATTGTGGCGCAGGCCTTTGGTTGGAACTGGGGTGAAAGTTTGCATCCCAAAGAGGCAGCCCGTTTCAGCTTTGTTTACACAGTGTTTGTATTTCTGGCATCACTGCTGATGGTTGTGGGAATCGATCCGTTGCAACTGACCTTATTTTCCATGGCATTGACTGCCGTAATTTTACCGGTGACGATTATCCCGTTCTTGGTCTTGATGAACGATCGCGAGTATGTGGGCGACCATTGCAACGGCTGGCTCAGTAATAGTATCACCATTTTCACAATGGTTCTGGCTTTTGTGCTAGCGCTCGTCGCCATTCCATTAGAAGTGCTTGGAGGTTGATATGGATGTAATTCGAGATGTTTTAGATAATCAGATTGTCGATCGCAACCAACGCCAGATGGGCAAGGTCGATGGCATTGTTGTAGAACTCGTAGAGGGACAGCCACCGCGACTGGCGTATCTTGAAACAGGAGTCACCACCTTAGCGCATCGAGTTCATCCCGGTTGCTCGCGTTGGGTTGCCGCGATTGCCAGCAAGTGGGGTGCTAAACACACCGAACCGTTTCGCATTGCTTGGTCGAAGGTGCGAAACATCGGCATTGATGTGGAAGTGGATCTCGATGCCGAACAAACTCCCGCATTAGCCTACGAAGTCTGGCTGCGCGATCATGTGATTAAACACATTCCAGGAGGAAGTTGATGGCAAGTCGCGAACTACACTTAGAACTGCTGCTGGGTAAATGCGTATTTGATTCAACGGGCAATCGCGTTGGACGCATTGAAGAGGTGCGCGCCCAGCAGCAAGGCGATGATTGGGTCATTGTAGAATATCTGGTGGGCATACCGGCGATCGTCGAGCGTTTGTCTGCCTGGAATTTAGGCGCAGGTTTGCTGCATCTTTTGGGTGCCCGCAATCTACATAAGGGATATCGTATTCCCTGGGATCAACTCGATTTATTCGATCCAGAGCATCCCCGCTTAATTTGCACGATCGATGCGCTCAAAGAGATTTCCCAACAGTTAGAAAGAGATGCCAATTAGCGATAAATTTTTATCGTCAGTGTGGAGGCCGTGGCGATCGATTTGAGGTTCAGCCTGCAAGTTGTCGGTCAGACAGCGGTTTGAATGTTTTCTGTGGCTGGGGAGGCATCAGCCCGATCACAAGTCATATCAATTCCCGTTACACCGGAATGATGGGGAGTGGTCCGTTGGGGAAGGAGGAATGATTGACCTTGACTTTATCATATCAATTCCGGCAGTCAGGCCGGAATTGATATCAAATCCACGCTCCGAAGTCGGGCGTAAAGTCGAATCAAGCTGCCAACAAAGATAGCGCACAATTTTCCGTTTTTTGACCCCGAGTCATTAGTCATCAGTCATTAGTCATCAGTTATGAGTCAACAGTCAACAATCACGGACGGTGCAACCGGAATCGATATCATTTAATAAAACATTTTAGTCTAGCAAATTCGGTCTTTACCAGAATCTTTTTCAGCAGAAGTGGATGAATAGTTGCGGGCAGTGCTTTATCTCTTAGGATGGAAATTAAACTGAGAAATACATTAAAAAGCAATGGGGAATGGCAATGACGCAAGTTGTAATTGTAGGAGCGGGGCCAACTGGTGCGGCACTTGCCTTACTGCTGGTGAAACGAGGTATTGCTGTAACGTTGGTTGAGGCTGCAAAAGATTCTTACCGAGTGTTTCGGGGTGAAGCGTTAATGCCCAGCGGATTGGATGCGATCGCACAAATGGGCTTATCCACTATCCTAGAAGGTGTTCCACACCGACAAATTGATGCCTGGGAGTTCGTTGTGGGCGATCGGCAACTATTTCGAGTTGATGAGCCAATGGGGTCAAATCGACCTTGTACGCTGGTATCGCAACCGCCTTTGCTAGAAAGACTAATTTCAGAAGCTCAGTTGCATCCAGAGTTTGAATTTATCTCAGGTGTTCCCGTAAAAGATTTACTGTACAGCAACGATCGCATTGCGGGTGTAAAGCTAGGAGATGGGCGAGACATTCCTGCTGCACTTGTCATTGGTTCAGATGGTAGAAACTCGGTTGTACGACAACGTGCAGAATTAGAGTTAGTAAAACAGCAGAATAGTATAGATGTTCTGTGGTTTAAACTTGCCGATCATCCTCGGTTTGTGGCGGATAATGTATTTTATTCCATCCTGAATGGCGGTAGCGGATTCAGTGTCTTTCATGGGGCAGAATCAGGAAAACTTCATCTGGCTTGGGTGCTATCGGCAGATGACAAAACGGATTGGAAACACACAGACTGGGCAGAAACTTTCGCATCGCGATCCCCTGCGTGGATGGCAGAACATTTCCGCAAGTGTGCCGATACGATCGAATCTCCGATGCGATTATCTGTTGTGGTTGGTCGCTGTCCGCGCTGGCATCGACCAGGAATCCTACTTTTGGGGGATGCTGCACATCCCATGTCTCCGGTTCGCGCTCAAGGAATTAACATGGCGTTACGCGATGTAATTGTTGCGGCAAATCACCTTGTACCTTTATTGAAAGTAGGGGCTAATTACGAGGATATTGACTTAGCATTATCGCGGATTCAGGCAGAACGCGAACCCGAAATTATTCGCGCCCAACAACTTCAAGCACAAGAAGCGTGGAAAGGCGAACAACTGCGAAAAAATGGATTATTGCGTTTATTGATGGTGCAAACAGTTCCGTTTTTGGGTGAAAAAATTAAACAATTTTGGGTAAAAGGACAGTATGAATTGCGCCAAGGAGTAACGCAGGTAAAATTGGTGGTGTGAAAAGAGGAAATTCACAATTAGGAGAAAATTGTATGCGATCGACAAATATCAAAGGACCGATCGGCACTATTCACATCATCAAAGCCAGCCCCCCTGTCACCGCTGCGGAATCGGAAGCGCTGCCGGTGGTGTTCGTGCACGGTATGGCGGTTTCTGCGAGCATCTGGGAGGCGCAGCTTGCCCGTGTCGCCCGTACCCGACGCGCGATCGCCCTTGATATGCGGGGACACGGTGATTCCGCACCGCCGGAGGACGGCAACTATGCGCCCGCCTCATGTGCAGCGGATGTTTTGGCGGTACTGGATGGGCTGGGACTCGATCGAGTGGCGATCGTCGGGCACAGTTTCGGTGCTTGTATTGCCCTCGCCACAGCAGCCAGCGCACCGCACCGCATCATCGCGCAGTTGATCCTGGCAGACCCACCTGGAGACTTTACCAAGGTGCCTGCAGAGGTGCACGAGGCACGCATCGTCCTTTACCAGAGGGCTCTGGAGACGGAGGATTGGCGGGCTGCTGTGGAAACCAGCTTCAATGAGGCGCTGACAGGAAGCAGGGCCCAGACGCGCGATCGGATACTCGCTTGGTTGGCGGCGACTCCACGGGATTGCCTGTGTGGAATGTATCGCGGGATGTTTCCCTTTGAAGCAGTTGATGCTCTCGATCGCTACCTAGCAGCCCCTGGAACACTGGTCCACGCCATTATTGCTCCCTCAAACACTTTTCCCTTCAGCCTCCACATCCTCCGTCCCACACTGACGACAACTACGATCGCCGATACTGGACACTGGCTGATGCTGGATGCGCCGGAAGCCTTTGCTAGGGAACTTGATATCTGTTTGGAAAGTGTTTAATATAGATTTCGACAAAATCTGTTAGTCTTACCACAACTCATCGAGGGTTAAGTTGTGGGGGTTTTTGAGGATGAAGGCGTTGTTGTCTTTGATTAAGTCACCGCTACAGAGAATCGGTAAGCGTTCTTGATAAGCTTTAATCGCCAGGATATAATCTTTGTCTGCAAGTGAAGTTTGAATTTTTTGCAATTTGGCAACTACAAGGCCGATGAGAGTAATTTCGCCACTTAATTTTTGGGTATTTGGGGTGTAAATTTGCATAACAATTCCCTGAATTATCGTGTTGGGAATGCGGGTAAGTAGTTCGCTTAAAATTTCAATTTGAGGGCGATTTTCGTCGTTTTCTAGGGTTTGAATTGCGTGGCTGATACGCGCTCCATAATCTCGGAGATTTTGCCGATTAGGTAGCAATATTTCTAATTCTTCTCCGTCGGTTGTTGGTTTGTGCCAAAGTGTGGCATTATCTAAAAAAGGTTGGTCTTGATGCCAGCCGTGAGTTTGTAAGTAATTTCTCAGTTGATTTAGCTCGATGGTTTCGAGAGTTTGGCGATCTTTTACGGTGAATTTCATGGTTGGACTCCTTGGCTAATTCCCTCCATAATTGACTGAAGGGCGGCGACTGTAAATTGGTTAGTTCTAGGGATGGTGACGGTGACAGCACTGGTATTTTGTGTGTCTGCCATTCCCCGCAGCGAGCTCCAATATCCGCAGCTTCTCATGCAGAGTTCTGGTTCCGACTGGGTTAACCAGTATTCGGGTGTTTCGGGGATTAAAACGACAACTAAAATTGGGGGAATGGCGAAATCATCAATTCTTAAGTGGTCGTAGTTTTTGAGATTGAGGGGGTAGCGGATAGAGTTATCGTCTTGGATGTCTCTTGATGTAGATTTTAACTGCAATTCTAAGCGAGGTGCTCTAATCGGGCCTGTCCCGGCTTTCGCAGCTACTCCCCAGTCTACGTTGTCATCGTCTACGAATGGTTTGTAGAGGGAATAGCCGGCAACGGTGGTGACAGCTTGCAGGTAGATGTTGCTGAATTGTTCTTTTTGTTGGTTGATGTCCACTTTTTACCTAGCGATTATTCTTGTTAACCTGTTTAGTGCTAGATCGTAGATAAAATTACATCATGTTGGTTATTGTTTGCTTGATTTGTATCGGTTGGTTTGTGACAATGGAGTAGAGAACATCGGGGTCTAAATCGGCTCCATTTTCCCAATAAATTGTCCCCCATTCTGGATTTAGTTTGACTTGGTTAAAGTAAGTCAAGTCTTGCAAGGGGGCGAAGATTCCGGTAAATTCGATTAATTGGCTAATGTCAACTACTCCCTCTTGGTTATCTTCAAATTTGAGGTGAAGTTGATAGTTTTCTAATGGTTGAACTGAGCTAATATTTTTGAGCATTGTTTATTCCAAAGGGGCAATAGGTTCTAATGGTGTTTGAAGTCTGGCAAGTTGCCAGTTTTGCATGAGCTCTGTTTGATGAAGGGCAGCCCACTCTACAACTAATCCTAAGATGCGAGGGGAAAGTTTGCCTTCTAGGATTGAGAGGGTTTCGATATCAATGATGGCTTTTTGTTGATTGTAGCGGGCATGAAAGTGCGGGGGCGGGTGGTCGTTATAGTACATCGTGATGATGATGCCTAAAAATCTGCTGAGTTCTGGCACTAGATTGTCTCCTATACAATTTTTTCGGCGTCTTTGACCCGGTTTCGTAAGACTAAATCCGCTCAATACATTCTTTAATATTGCTTAAAACCTGCGTTTTGGTTCCAATTATACTAAAAAATCTACCTCGCTATCTGCTGTTGCTTCACCCCTGGCAACCGAACCAAAAACGCGCACATTTAAGGCGCCTGGGTGAGTAGCAATTCTCAGGATATCGGAGCGCTTGAACTTCAGCAATTCCTCAATTCCCATAACTCCACCCCCGCAGATTTTCCCGGATCATCGCCTCTAACTTGGCACTCTCGGCAAAGTGCCTCTCCAACTTCGCCGTCAACTGCAGCATCTTCTCGTCCAAACCCTCCTCCTCCTCCTCCCAGGCCTCCGCCCCCACATACCTCTCAGGAGTTAAAACATAACACTTACCGTTTTGCTTTTTTGTTGCCTTTTGACTCCGCACCAGTGTTACAACTCTTCTGGAAAGTACATTGGCAGCAAATCTGCCCCGCCCTAAGCCAACTGGCCTAACTTCTCCAGAACTTAGGTAAAAAGCACCTAAAGTATGATGCGAAACTCGGGCAATACTCTTATTCTATAAATTCATCGGGCATTAAACCGATATCCACAACCGCCAAGATTTAGTGCCAAAAATTAAATCTTTCCGGCAAAAGTTGCTATTTAATGAATAAGACTTTACAATCCAGCAAGGTAAATGAAACTCTCAATGAGCAGTGCTGCAAGCACTAACCCGAAATGGGTCGCAAGTGCCAAAAAGCAGCAAAAGCTACCTTTTTTAACTCTTTCAACAGCAAAGCATTGGCAAAAAAACCAGGGATCGACGGTTGGCATCTTGGAACGAATGCTTTGCTCGCAATACTACAAATGTATCAAAACTTGTCAGCCAAATTTAGTCCTAACAGATGCCTAGCTGTAACTCTTGCTGCGTAAGGTTTCAGTTTCTAATTAGGCTCGTTTTATTGTCTTTAACTACTTGAGGATTCGATCGCATGGTTTCGATTTCTACTACTCAATCCGATGTGCTACCTTTGTCTTCGCCAACCGTAACTGCTGCAACCCAAAGCAGCGTGGCTGCAGCAACTGGGGTGTGCGTGACGGTTCACGGTCACTTTTACCAGCCACCCCGGGAAAACCCTTACCTGGACGCGATCGAACGCCAAGCCAGCGCCTCTCCCGCCCACGACTGGAACGAACGCATTGACATCGAGTGCTACCGCCCGAACGCCTTTGCCCGCATACTCAACGATCGCGGCGAAGTCGCGGGGATCGTCAACAACTACGAGTATATGAGCTTCAACATCGGGCCGACCCTGATGAGCTGGCTCGAACGCTACGATGCGGAAGTCTACCAGCGGATTCTGGAAGCCGATCGCAAAAGCTGTCAGCGGCTCAACGGTCACGGCAACGCGATCGCCCAAGTCTACAATCACATCATCATGCCCCTCGCTAACGAGCGAGACAAATACACCCAAATTCGGTGGGGGATCGCAGATTTTCGCTCCCGATTCAATCGCGATCCCGAAGGAATGTGGCTCGCCGAAACCGCCGTAGACTACGCCACCCTCGAAGTTTTAGTCGCTGAAGGCATCCGTTTCATTGTCTTAGCCCCCTCCCAAGCCGAACGCTGCCGCCCGCTAATCGGGCAAAGCCACGAAGCGGAACCAGCGGAAAATTCCGAATGGCACGAAGTCGGCGGCGGCCAAATCGATCCGACTCGCCCGTACCGCTGCTATTTGAAACCAGAAATGCGGTTGATGGCTGACCACCAACTCTCGCCGCTGAGCACTCACTATTTTGGCCGCCAGCACTCCCAAAATTCCGAAGCCCCACCTGCCAACACTCCTTACATTGATATCTTTTTCTACGACGGCCCGATCTCGCGGGATATGGGCTTCAATGACGTTCTCAGCAGCAGCCACCATTTGGTCGGGCGCTTGGGTCAAGCAGTACGGGGAGACCACCGACCGGCTCAATTAATCTGCGTGGCGACGGACGGCGAAACTTTCGGCCACCACAAAAACAGTACCGAAAAATGCCTCGCCTACGCCTTCACAGAAGAGTTTCCCCGCCGAGGCTGGACGGTGACGAATTTTGCTCATTATTTAAGCCAAAATCCGAGCGCTTGGGAAGTGGAACTCAAACCCGTGACGGCCTGGAGTTGTTCTCACGGGGTCGATCGCTGGCAAGATGATTGCGGCTGCGGTGGTGGCGGCGGATGGCACCTCAAATGGCGCCGCCCTCTGCGGGATACTCTCAATTGGCTGCGCGATCGGCTGATTCCGATTTATGAAGAAGCGGGGCGCAAGCTGTTGAGCGATCCCTGGAAAGCCAGAGATGAATATATTGAGGTCATCCGGGATCGATCACCCAGTAATGTTGACAGTTTCCTTCAACGCCATCAAGTGCGCGAACTCGATGCCTCCGAGCAGGTGGACGCCCTGCGGCTGCTGGAAATGCAGCGCCACGCCTTGTTAATGTTCACTAGCTGCGGCTGGTTTTTTGAAGAAATCTCGCGGCCAGAAGGCGTGCAAATTCTGCGCTACGCGGCCCGGGCGCTGGAATTGGCGGCCGAAGTTACCGGCGTCCAGCTAGAAAAAGATTTTGTCGCTCAACTAGCCCTCGTACCCAGCAACGTTGAGTGTTTTAAAACAGGGGCAGAAGTTTACCGCCAACTGGTGGTGACAGCCCAAATTAGTCTCAAACAAGTGGCCGCCCACTACGCAATCAGTTCTCTGTTTGCCAAATATTCCCGCGAAGAGCGACTTTACTGCTATCAGGCCGAGCAGGAAGATTTCCAAATTCAGCGCATGGGATCGATGACTCTGGCTGTGGGTCAATTGCAGTTAACCTCGGAAATTACGCGGGAAACAGAGATTTTTGTGTTTGCTGCGTTGCACCTCGGCGGCTGGGACTTCCACTGCTGCATTCAGCCTTTTGGCAGCCGCCGGTCTTACACTATGCTCAAAGAGCGGTTGTTTGGAGTTATGCAAGAAGCTTCGGCGTCCCACGCGATTCTGGAAATGGTGCGCCTGTTTGGGGATCAGTCCTTTAGCTTGCGGGATTTATTTGCGGAGGAACGCCACCGGATCGTGCAGTTGCTGAGTCAGGAAAATTTGACTCGGTTGGATCAGCTTTACACTCAGGTTTACCGGGAAAATTACGGGGTGATAATGGCGTTCCACCGCGACGATCTGCAGGTGCCCGTAGAGTTGCAGGTGGCCGCTGAGGTGGCTTTGGGACACCGCTGTTTGACGGCGGCCAAGGCCCTGGAAGTGGAAACGGAGGACATGGAGTCGCTGCTGGCGGAAATTGAGGCGATCGCCACTGAAAGCGGCCATCTCCGCTGTCGGTTGAACGTTCCCGAAGTCAAGGAAATTTTGGAAAAGCTGGTTTGGCGATCGCTAGACACGCTGCTGCAAGCTGGATCGGGCGCGGAGGATCGCTCGCCTGTCACTTTAGAAGCTGATATCCGCACGATCGAGCGTTTGATTGCTGTGGGCGATCGGCTGAGTTTGGGTTTGTGTCTGGATCGATCGCAGGAACTGTATTTCAATTCTCTTTACAGTCAAATTGTGCCCCTGTGTTTGGGCTGGCTGCAACTGCAAGAGGTGTCGGCGGGCGACAGTGTGGTCGCTGCCGTTGCGTTGGGGATTGCAGGTTCCGGCGCCGGCTGGGACTTGCCTTCGATCCGGCAGTTGCTGGAGTTGGGTCAAACCTTGGGTGTTGATGTTGAGTGTTGGTTAAATCAGTTAAGTAAATAGTTTCCTGATTAGCCAAATCAATTCCCGCCCTTGAGAATCCGCCCGATCGGGGTTGAAATCCCGATCGGGCCTGCGGGTGCAACCGAGAATGGATCAACATTTCGGCTGAGGTGGATAGCGGCTGGGGATCGAAGCACCGACAGGGAAGCGCCAACTTTGTTTAAGTTTTCGCTCTACTTGTGGGAAGATAAGAAAACTGTCGGCAAAGCGTACAAGTGTTAAGCACCCGTAAGCTTTGCAGAGTTTTGAAGAGAGAACACTAAATATAAGTCTATGAAAGTTGGCGATCGCGTTTGCATTAAAAACTCTGTTGTTGTCTACCACCACCCTCAAAATCGCAGTCAACCATTTGATATTAAGGGTATGGAAGGAGAAGTCGTGGCGATCGTTCACGAATGGCACGGCCGACCTGTCAGTGCTAATTGGCCGGTTCTAGTACAATTTGACAAAAAATTTCGAGCTCACCTGAAAGAGGATGAGGTCGAATTGATATCTTCGGAAGTCTAGCTGTCTCCCAAGTAGAAGCCGGAGCCCAAAGACAATATCAAATCCGGTCAGTCGATTTGAGATTTTAGATTTTAGATTTACTCCACAGATGAATCTGGAAGCTTGAACTAGGGTCGAAAATTTTGGGCTGATGGCGACTCCTGTGGTTCGCAAGTATCCGTTTTTGGGCGGGATTCATATAGCTGTTGTAGAGTTTGTAGTGAGGACTTCAGTTTTTTCTGTGGCTTTTAGTCGATCGGCAGGACTAAAGTCCTTACTACAAACCATCTTTTTTATTTAAACCTTAATTTTTCGACCGTCCCCGGTTAAACCAACCGAAGATATTCAAATCTCCCTGCATTTTCTGCAATTCCTGCTGATGCTGCTTGGCTGTAGCGTAATACCACTGGCAGTGAAGTTCTAGTTCTTGACGGTACTTAATTTCATCGTAAAACTCGCGGACAATTTGGTGTCTCTGAAAAATTTCGGCCGCGGGAGTCGGTTCTGGGGCAATGTTTTGCAACTCGTGGGGCAGCATGATTGTTTGGGGGCGAGTGTGGCTAATATTGGCTGTAATGACTTTAAGCTAACACACTGAATCTATTTTGGATTTTGGAAGTGACTTCACGGTTGAGACTACTTAAATTCTTTCATCCACAATCCCAAATCTAAAATTCTGTTAAAGCCATCCCCGTAGACGATAAACGATTAAGCCGATGTATTCTTTCAAAGCTTTAGTTGATTGGTTTAACTGATAGGTGTCCGGCAATAAATCCAAGGCGACTGCTTGCCAATTGCTTTGGGATGCTGCGATATCCTGCTGCGTTATCTGAAAGTCTGTTGGTGCGGCAATTGCTTTTATTCCCTGACGCTGGAAAATTAAGAGCGATCGAGTCATGTGCATCGCCGATGTCACTAGCAAAACCGGCCCTTTTATGCCTTTACCATCTAAAATTTTCCGCACGTTGACGGCATTTTGATAGGTGTTGTGTGAATCGGGGTCTTGCAGAATTGCTGATGCCGGTACACCGATTGTTTGGGCAATTTCTGCCATGTCTGCCGATTCGGGAGGCCCGCCACCTTTCCAATCTACTCTACCGCCGCTGAGAATTAGCAGGGAAGCTTTGCCTTGCTTGTAAAGTCGGGAACCGTAGATTATTCGATCGCCCGCTTCCCCTAATTCTACCCAAGGACGGGGTGGCAAAGCTGCTTTGACACCGCCGCCCAAGACGATAATAGCTTCAGCTTGGGGGAGTTCGGCGGTTGGTAAGTTTTGCCATTCGAGCGATCGAACTAACGATTTTGAAACCCAACCGCTACTTCCGAGTAGTAAAATAATTAGAGACGCAGCAATTGGCGCCGCCGCCCATTTGGGACGCTTCCAAAGTGTTATTAAAGCCGCCATCATTAACAGGCAACTCAACCCCAAAGGATAAATAAACAGCGGCAGGAGTTTCGACAGAAATACAAACATTCAGCAAGTAATTCAAATTGCTCGTTAGCGGGAATGGATAATCCGCAATCGGTCAGCGACAATCGCTAAGCGCTAATCGGTAATTAGTAATTTAGTTGGCGGGACTTGTTAATTTTTAGTATTGAGTTTTGAATTCTGAACTCTTTAACTTAAAACCGCGCAGCGTTACGAGGAAAGAAGCAATCTCAATACTAAAAACTCTTTTCCGTGCTAGCGACGATCCTCTGGCCCAGACAACCAGTCAAAGAATGTAGCAGCTTCACGCCTAGAGGTTTTGCTATATTGTCTGCCCTCCGTTTCCACTACTTCTTTATTGAGGATAGCATCCGAGGTTTTCTCCTTGGAACTCATATTCGGGTTTAGTAGTAGTTCGTTGTGCCACCAAGCGACAATTAAACCTGCTGCCACGCCGCCGATGACACCAAGGCCGAGACTCACGGGCAGCTTACATCCTACTAAGCGAAACCCAACGGTAAACAACACAAACCATATCAGCGCGGGGCTAAACCCCTTGGAGTCTCCGGTAAATTTTGGCATGAGCTGCAAGTTGTGTTTGTAATAACACAGAAAGATATTGACAATATTAGCAGACAATCAAATTGGCAAGGGCGATCGCTCTGCAACTACTCCCCACAAATCACATTTAATTGTACCTCTAAGTCTTGCAGGGTATCTAGAATGTTTACAGAAATTTGCTCTAATTCTGTAAAAGGTTCAAAAGCTGCTTGCTGCGAACTCAATAGTTCTGCCGTCGCGTCGGCAATATCGCCCCTGCGCTGTTGCAGTCGTTCTCGCAATACTTCTATTGGTGCGGTGCAGTAAATGATTTCCAGCGGCAAGCCGTGGGATTGAGCCTGATTAATCGCATCGGTTCTCCAGTTTTGGCGATCGAACTTGGCATCTAAAATCACATCCCAACCTCGGTCAGCCAGCATTATCCCCAACTCTAACAATCTACCATAAGTCTGGGCGGTTATTTCATCCGAGTACAAATCTTGCCCCCCGCGTTCATTTAAAGAAATCCCCCCTAGATGTTTGCGAACCGCATCTGAGCGAATGTGAATTGCCCCAGTGCGGCGAGCCAAATATCGAGCCGCTGTACTCTTGCCAGAACCCGACAAACCCGACATCAAAGTTAACTTTCCCCGGTGCGGTTGTGTGTATTTGCAAGCCAGTTTATAGTAATGAGCTGCTGTCTGTGAAATCTCTGCTTTTTGGGTTATTGAAATAGCGGCATCGTCCAACATTAACGAAGTTACTTTCGCTCTAACATAAGCTTGACGGCTCAAATACAGAGGCAACAGTTGCAGTCCTTCCCAATCCCCTGTTTGTTCGATGTAAGTATTGAGAAAAGCATTGCCCAAGTCTCTGCGCCCCCGCGATTCCAAATCCATTACTGTAAAAGCCACATCGTACATGACATCAACAAAGCGGAAAGGCTCGTTAAATTCAATGCAGTCGAACAGTAATATTTTATCTTTCCAGAATGCTATATTCCGCAAGTGTAAATCTCCGTGGCACTCGCGAATTTTATTGTCAATCCGCAGGTTAAATAACTCTTGGTTTTCCGCAAAAAACGTATCTGTATAATTTTTAGTTTCGTCATATTGTGTCTGAGTCTGCGGCCCGCCAATATATTTTTGCGAAATCAGGTAATTGTTGTCTATTGCTGTCCGAATCTGACTGACTTCGCCAAATGTCCGAATATAGCTATTACTAATTGCCGTTCTGTGAAAGTTGGCAACTTCGCGCCCTAAGTCTGCCATAATTTGCTCGGTCAACAGCCCGCGTTCCAACAAACTAAGCAACAGCGAATCTTGAGGAAACTCCCGCATTTTCAGTGCGTATTCTACAGCCACTTCAGCCGGAGTTATACCAGGCAAGTTGCTGCCAAATTGAAACGAATCCCCAATTAGAACAATTGGCAAAACTTCTAGATAAATTTCCGGAGCAGTGCGTCGGTTCAGCAGCAATTCTTCCTTGCAAAAATGCTGCCGTTTCTCCAAAGTTGAATAGTCCAAAAAGCCAAAATTGACTGGTTTCTTGAGTTTGTAAGTATAATCTCCTGTCAGCAAAACAAAGGAAGCATGAGTCTGAATTAGCTGCACTGGTTCTGTCACCCCGTGCGGGTAAAACCCGGGCTGCAACATTTGCTGAATCAGAGGTGGGAGACAAGTATCAGTCATATCGATTTGGGATTTTAGATTTTGGATTTTGGATTAGATCGATTTGGGCTTGGGGATTTAGATAAAGATAACTTAAAGAAAATAGATGGTGAGTTGAAGTCGATTTATTATAAAGTTGATAATTAGTGTAAACCAAAAATTACTGATGACAGAAAATAATCAAGATTCCCGTTCCGTGGATGTGTTTGGCGTGGGAAATGCCCTGGTAGACATCCTAGCATTGGTAGAAGATGAATTTGTACTCGGCCACGGGCTGAATCGCGGCGGGATGACCCTGATGAATTCGGAAACGCAGGGGGGTATTTTGCACGATTTAGAGCACAATTCACTGCAAATGCGATCGGGAGGTTCGGCAGCAAATACGATAATTGGTTTGGCTCAGAGCGGCGGTAAAGCGTATTATTCGGGGAAGGTTGCTAAGGATACTAACGGCGAATTTTATCGGCAAGATTTGCTGGCGGCGGGGATTGATTTTAACGTGCATCCTGCTGAGTCGTCGAACGAGCCCACGGGTACTTGTGTTGTGCTGACTACGCCGGATGCGGAACGCACGATGTGTACTAATCTGGGGGTTTCTACTACTCTGGCTGCGACTGATATTGATGTCGATCGCCTGAGTCACTGCAAGTACAGTTATGTTGAGGGCTATCTTTGGGATGCTCCCGATCCGAGAAAGGCTAGCATTGAGACGATGGAACAGTCTAAGCGTCTGGGTGTGAAGGTGGCTTTTACTTTTTCGGATGGCTTTTTAGTCGATCGATTTGCTGATGATTTTCACAAGGTGGTTTCCGAATATTGCGATGTAATTTTTTGCAATGCTGATGAAGTTCGGAGCTTTTTTAAGGAGGAATCTCTGGAAGAGTGCGCTCGGAAAATGAGCGAGATTTCGGATTTGGCTTTTATCACTAATGGGGATCAAGGCTGCATGGTGGTGGAGAACAAACAGATTGTTGATGTAGCTGGATTTCCGGTAAAGGCGATCGATACTGTGGGCGCTGGGGATGCTTTTGCGGGCGGTGTTTTGTTTGGAATTACTAACGGTTTGAGTTCTGTACAAGCGGCTCGCTGGGGCAATTTCTTGGCTTCTAGGGTGGTGCAGATTCATGGGCCGCGTCTGGAGGGTTCTCAGGCTCATCTTTTGAGTGAGGTGATTTCTGGTTAGGAATTGAAAGGGGCGATCGCACTTTGTGTATAAAGGGCGATCGCACTTTTTTGCACCGCAGATGAAGGCGTTAAGCCCCTAATCAGAGCACACTATCATGCTTCTCAAGCCGGAGATTTAGATGCGGCAAGTGCGATTATTTCTGAAGTCTATGAGTATTTGCGGCAGTGGAATTGTGCAGAGTTAGTATGTGCAAATCTACAGTGGCCATTGTTAACGGAAGTAAAAAACATTAGCCTTTAAAAGGCGGGCAAGATGCCCAACCCACAATAAATTTGATGTCCTGTGGAACGGGCCGAAGAGCTAGTTTTCTTATTAGTTTGGGCGGGCAAGATGCCCACCCCACAATAAACTTGATCTGCTGTGGAACGGGCCGAAGATCCCGTTTCTATAGTCAGGGCGGGCAAGATGCCCAACCCCACAATAAACTTGATGTATTGACTTCAACCACTAGAATAAATCCCTCTTTCTTGCAGTTGCTGCATAAAAAACTCTTCCAAACTAGGCTTAGCCAAATTCATCCCAATTAGCTGCCCTCCCGTACCGCTCAGACTAGAAAGAAACTCCTTCGGCTCGCCCTGCAAATGACCGTACCACAAATCATTATCAACTTCCATATCCGGTATCCACTTTTTCAGGATATTCAAGTGGCCGCCCCTACCTTCAACCCGGTAAGTTTCAGTATTACCCAGGAGTTGATCGATCGCACCAATGCAGATTAACTCACCTCTGGCCAAAATTGCCACTCGATCGCAAATCTTTTCCACATCAGACAATATATGCGAATTAAAAAAAATTGTTTTTCCTTGATTTTTCAGCGATAAAATTATCTCCCGCATCTGATAGCGTCCCATCGGATCTAAACCAGACATCGGCTCATCTAAAAACACCACATCTGGATTGTTAATCAAAGCTTGAGCCATACCGATCCGTTGCAGCATTCCCTTAGAATACTGGCGCAACTGTTTTTTAATTGCCGCCGATTGAGATAGCCCAACTAAGTCTAGCAAATTCGGAATTCGCTGTCGCTGAATGGACGGGGGAATTTGAAATAAGCCCGCCGCAAACTGCAAGAATTCCCAGCCCGTGAGATAATCGTAAAAATAGGGATTTTCTGGCAAATAGCCGACTCGCTGCTTCACGGTGCGATCGCCCAAAGGCCTCCCCAACAGCAGCGCCCGGCCAGAAGTGGGGCGCACTATACCTAGCAAAGTTTTCAGCAGCGTAGTTTTCCCCGCTCCATTTTGCCCTAACAACCCGAAAGTTTCCCCTTCAGAGACAGTCAGAGTGCAATTTTTGAGCGATTCAATTTTTTCATTCATCCAGAAACCGGTACGGTAGAACTTCCCCAGATTAAATGTTTCCACCACTGGGGTAGCTCCGTGCATCTCGGTGGGATTTGGCGCATCTACAAGAGGTTCCATTTTTGTCACAGAAATAACTAGCACCTGATTATATTCTATTGCATAAGTTCAGTAATAATTGCTCTTTTTAATGTTAAACTGATATTAGCTGAACTTAAAACTTTCTGAATATGGATCGTTCCAAAATTATTGCTATTATCACAGGGGTGATTTCTATAATTTTAGCAGTTGCCTATCTGCTGCTCGTCACCCTCCTGGACTTCCGAGGCGAAATGGTGCCCGCACCTCAAAGTCAATTGCCAGTCTCCACCCCAATTCAACAATTAGGCACGGCTAACCCGACTTGGCGAGCACCGAGGATTTATTCTCAATTGTGACAAAAATAATACAATTAAAATTCCGAAATTCCCCCAGTACATGATGTAGAACCAATTACTGACCAACTAATGATAGGTTGAGATTATTTTCTAATAATTCTCACTTAAATTTTGGCTAAACACAGTCAATTTAGGATGATTGAGGAATTTAGATATGAAACCGATAATCCTACTCGCTATCTTAACTCCTTTGTGGTTGACTCCGCCCGCGAAAGCGGAAAATATTACTTGTAGCAGACAACCGCTAGCAACAAATTACTGCGAAAATTATATTAGTGAAGCTCCGAATATTACTCTCGGACAAGCTTCGGATTTAATTGGCAAGTGGCTGGATGCAAAGCAGCAAATATTTGCTCCTCCATTCGATCGCCAATTGCTGGCTAAAATGACTACAGGTATTTTGTATACCGATACAGTCAAAGCGATGGACAATCTGAGAAACACCAATTCTCAGTACCGATACGGTGTCCAAAAAGTTGAATCCGTCGAACGCTTTGCAGCATCTGGAAACAAAGCCACTATTGAAGTCAAAGTCACCGAAGATGCCACAGTGTACCGAAATAGCAGAGTCGAGACTAGCAGTTTTAATACTAAGGTAGTTCGCTATACCTTAGAGTATTGGGATGGCATCTGGAAAATTGCAGATTCTCAAATTATGAGCCATTAGTCATGGGTTAGTTGTTATTTGTTACTAATCATAATTGGTAATAGTATTTGAAGCTAATGACCAAAAACCTAATAACCATTAAAAAATAACAACTAACAACTAACAACTAACTAATACACATGAATTGCTTTCATCATGTGATATGCAACTAGCAACTGCGTCAAAGCTAGCGGGTAACTTTGCAAAACTTCGCCAGTTGTCCCGATCAGTTTGCCAATTTCCGGGTTGCCTTGGGCGGTGCAAAATCCCCGCAGGTGTGGCAACTCGCCGCACAAGAGCATTTCCAGTTCGTTTACTTGATCGCTAGTAGCGTGGGAGTCTACTTCCAAAACGTCAACAGGTTTGCCCATATCCCGATCGAGTCCCAAGCGAATTGCAGGTTGAAAACTATCGCTGCCTCTACCTAAAATTTCAGTAAAATCAGGGTGAGGAATTGTGGGTCTGAGCACTAAACGGACGCTCAAATTTGATTCTTTGTCCACTTCGGGCGGGTAAAAACTAACTACAACGTCGGCCACTTTCCGCTGGGGGCGAATGAAGTCTTCTGAATCCGGTTCCCGTTTTTGTATCTCTGCAAGCACCTGTTCTTCAGTATAACCGCGCTTCATGACATCGCGTTTAACTTTCCACTGAGTTCGCAGCTCTTCTGGGGGAGCAAGATACACTTTTACGTCGTAAGAATCGCGGATTGTTCGGGTTGCGTAACCAAGCAAACCTTCAACTATTACAAATTTGCTGGGCTTGATGTATTCCGGCGGGTCGAATGTACCTGTGGTGTGGTTGTAGATGGGTTTGAGAATTGCTTGTCCGGTGCGTAGCAGGCTGAGGTGCTGCTGCATGATGTCGAGGTAATTGCAGTCGGGATGCAATGCTGTGAGTCCGATTTCGGCCCGCTGCTTTCTGTCGTAGCGATGATAGTCGTCAGTGCAAATCACAGTGACATTTTCTGGCCCCAATACTTGGGCAATTCCCCGCGTCAGGGTGGTTTTGCCCGCTGCGCTGTCTCCGACAATACCGAGAATAATTGGTCGATCGCTCATTGTTTTTACCCGGACGGACAATAGCAAATTTTGTTGTGAATCTTCAATCTTATCAAAATTGTGTTCGGTTCGATCGATCTCTCGCATAGTTTGACTTGATCCCCCCCGGAGTCTTCCCCATGTGTAAAATTATTGTAAAATTTCTTAATAAAATTCAACAAAGCAGACTCAGGGAACATCTCATTGAACGATCGTAATTACCCAATTCTTACTTCCCTGTTTGGCCAATTCCCCATTACCAGTCATCCTTTCGCTTGTTACTGTAAGTTTCCCAATCGTCTTGTTGCGGCGGCTGATACAAAGGTTCTGGTTCTATTTCTGCTTCCAATTCGGCTGACATTTCTAATTCTGGTTCCGATTCCTGCTGATAAATGTTCAGAGGTTCGACAACGCGGGCGATCGCATCTTTGACAAATGCTTTTACAAACTCGTCCTTCCTATTTAACTGAAACTGCCTTTGCACGACTTCTGTGATGCCGCCGTCGCCCCAATCTTGGTCATGGCGGAAATATTCAATAAAACTTTTACCAGCAATTCGGGTTAAATAAGCGGCACTGACTGCTTGAATTGCTTTGCCAAGTACAAACCCGGCTACGCTTAATTGCAGCGCCCTTGATACTACTTGAATTACGCCTTCAACTATGCCCAAACTTGCTAGGGTTTTTGCTAGAGACAATGCCAATTCTTTCGCGCGATCGATATTTAATTCGCAGCCGTAAATCTTGGCAATTTCTACTACCATTTGAGCGTTAACTGCTGCTGTCGCTAACAAATCCACAACTGGCAAAGGCGTGACAGCAATTACTCCGGCTCCGATCCACTGAAATCGCTCTACTGCCTTATCAGCTTGCCGCCTTCTTTGAGCATCAATTAACTTGCGCGCTTGGTCACCCAAGTGCTGAGATTGCAGCAAAATATTGTCCGCAATTAAGTCTTCGCCTTCAGCTCGCAAAATCGCAGCGACGCGCCGAATTAATGGCATAATATCCGGGTCTGGCTGAAAAATTGTGCCGTCTTCTAGTACAACTTTTTGCGGGTTGGCGCTAATGGCCACTACATCCATTGCTGATACAAAACCTTTGACTCGCTGCCGCAGTTGATCGAGAATTTCATCTCTGTCGTTGTCGGGATAAAGGTCAACTTTATTAAAAACCACGATCGACCTTTTGCCAATTTCCGCCAAAGTCCGCAGCGGTTCGTACTCGGATTTGCGTAAATCGCCGTCCAAAACAAATAAGATCAAATCTGCCCTCGCCGCCAACTGCCTCGCCAATTCCTCTCTGTAGGTTCCCGCTACTCCCGCTTCCAAGATGCCTGGGGTATCAGTAATTGCTAATTCTCGATCGATTCCTTTCAATTTCAGAGTGTAAGTTTCTCCAACTTCCGTAGTTCCCATCGGCGCGCCCACCTGTCCCGCCATCCGCCCCACCAACGCATTGACAGCGGAAGTTTTGCCCGCAGAACCGGTGCCGAAAACAACTACTCGAACGCTGCCGCGAGCCATGCTAGCTTCAATTTCGCGGGCTCTCAACAGCAAAGCTTGCCGCGCTACTTCATCTTGAATGCGATCGACTTGCTGCCTGATTGCTTTGAGATTTTCCGAAGCAGCTTCACTTTTAACAACAGGAACCTTCGGAGTAATCGGCCGTTTTCCCTTAACTTTCTGGGGGCGTTGCAGCAGCCTAAAATAATAAAATAGCGCAAAAATTAGGGTTCCTAAAAGTACAATTATCAGGAAAATCAGCAAATTAGCCAACAGCGGAGAGGCAGACCACGCAACTTGACTGTAAAGCCCCGTTAAGGAACTCACCAGCCCAATAATCAGCCCCAGGGCGAGGCAGAAAGCAGCAATTAAGGTTAAGAGGCGTGGCAAAGGCATGAGGGGAGTGGCAAATAAAAGGGTTATGCTTTGATTTTTACATTACGCCGATAGTCATCAGTCATTGCAAATCTAAAATCTAAAATCTAAAATCTAAAATGGCTAAGCGCCCGTTAGCGAAGCCCTCTAAGAGGATCGTACTGCGCGAGTCCGCAAATCGCCATTCTGCTTGTCCAGCAGGCGCGGTTTGCGGAGTTTGAGCGCCAGCGGGACGGACAAGTGCGATCGCCCTCTTCCTGCAATTGTAGCTTGCACGATAACTCAGCTACAGCTTATCGCCCGCCCGAACCGTAGGCTGGTTTATTTGCATCTACCTACTTATTTATTCGGTGATTTATTCGCTCGCGAGTCTAGCAATACTTTTTTATTAAGAAACAAATATGGCATTCAGTACAGAGAAACCCGGTTTTGTAACACCAGTGGCTCCTGGAAGCTCCGAAAGTAGAAACGAGAAACGGGGTTTCTTAGGCAAGCTAAGAGCATCCTAATTTACAAAAGTTATCACATTAAATATCACGGCACTACTGTCAAATTAGCCGCGAGTTAAGTTAGACTGAATTGTCAGTGCGTGAATTATTCACAGGTTAGCATCTATGCAGATCAAACATCAGAATCAGCCTTCACAAGAACTCTCTACCTCTTGCGAGCATAACATCAAAGACAGCCCGCCACTTAAGCTCAATTATTTCGCTCACATAGCCTATTCCTTGGGCAACCTCACTATTCGCGACAAAATCAGCAGTGGGTACGCACTGGCTCTTTGTGTTGCGATTGGGGGAACGACTCTCGGGATGTTGGTGGGCACTCATTACTATCGCAGAACTAACAATCAAGTACACATCGATCGAGAAACTCAGCTTTTAAATAAGTTGCAGGTGGCTTTACTGCGAACGCAAAACAGCCAAGAGGGGCTAATTTACGGGCTAGAGAAACCCCAAATATTTGATAGCAAATACGAACAAATACAAAACAACATTTATAATTTGAAGTTCTTGTTATCGGAAGTAAAAAAATCTCACTACATGGAAGACATAGAAGGCCTAGAAGAATTTAAAAAAACTTGCGATTCGATATTGTCTAATTATATTTCTAGACTAGAAATAGTGAATAAAAAAATTAGTAACCTGCCCAATAACCCCGATCAACAAAGTATTAAACGTAAGTTGCTGTTGAATTTCGATCGAGATAAAATTGGGTTGCAACTAGATAGGGCGGTCAATGATATAGCAGAAATTATCGATCGCGCCCAAGAGCAAGAAGATGCAGGGCGGGAGGATCTGCTGCGAGCCCAGGCGCTGCGGGTGCAAATAATTTTGGGTAGTATGGCACTGTCGATCGTCGTTGCAGCACTGCTGGCGGGCTTCACCAGTCGGGCGATCGCCAAACCCCTCGCCACTGTCACTAAAATCGCTCAGCGAGTGACTCAAGAATCTAATTTTCAGTTGCAAGTACAAGTTACCAGCACCGATGAAGTGGGAGTATTGGCAGCTTCGCTGAATCAACTGATTCAGAAAGTAAATCAGTTGCTAGAAGAATTGAAATCTGAACAACAAACCCAGATACTTCAAAACGAGAAAATGGCAACTTTGGGGCGGATGTTAGCCGGTGTTGCTCACGAAGTTAACAACCCAATCAATTTTATTTATGCCAATATCGACCCAGCCAGAAATTATGTTGAAGATATTTTAGATTTGCTCAAAACTTACGAAACAGAAATCCCCAACCCGCCGGCCGCAGTTATCGCCAAAGGCGAAGAAATAGACATCGATTTTCTCAAAGAAGATTTGAGCAAAATATTTGACTCGATGCAGCTAGGGGCTGAAAGAGCCAAAGCTATTATCTTAAGTTTGAAAGATTTTTCTCGCCTCGACGAGGCGACCCCTCATCCCGTCGATTTGCACGCCTGCATAGACAGCAGTTTGCTGATTCTCAACAGCCGCATCAAACAGGGCATTGAAGTGGTATGCAATTACGGGAACATCCCGACTGTTGAAGGCTATATGGGTTTGCTGTACCAGGTATTTGTGAACCTTCTGAACAATGCACTAGATGCTGTGGAAGAAAAAGCAAAAATTGAGAAAAGCAGCTCTGAGGAGGCGAAAAAACAATCTGCTTCGGAGTCACTTAAACAGAAAAAACCGAGTTTTTCGCCGAGAATTGTCATTGCTACAGAATACTTGGACGACGACTCAGTGGTAGTGCGAATTTCAGATAACGGTATGGGAATAGCCCCAGAGAGTCAAGAAAAAATGTTTGAAACATTCTTTACGACTAAACCGAGAGGTGTAGGTACTGGTTTGGGATTGGCAATTGGTCGCGAAATTATAGTCCAGAAACACGGCGGGACGATTAACTTTTGGTCGGAGGTAGGAACGGGGACAGAATTTTCGATCGCCCTGCCGATTAAGCAGGAGAATTTAATGCAAAAGACGCTCTTACAACCTCCACTTGCTACCGAATATAATTCCCGAGGCAACGAGAAAGTGCCAACCAATGCCGAAAAAAGAGGAACTGTAAAAAGTTAAAAATTATCCGTTTTTATCCCTGTTTGAAAAAAGAATGCAACTGCAAGCAAGCTCCCCACTCTAATGTCATAATTTATTCCACATCTAAAATCTAAAATGGTATGAGATTGCTTACTGACTGGCTGTTGCTACCCCACTCGCTGAGTGATAATACCCAACTAAAAACTATTTTCAGTAATCTTTAAAAACAGGATTTGCTATAATTTAAAGTTGAGCAATCACTGTACGGAGCGAAAAGTATGGGACTATTTGACCAAATTTTGAGCGCGATCGACAATCCCAACCAACAAGCAAGTCCCAATCAGTTGGGCAACATTCTCGGTGCGGTAGAGCAGTTGAGTGGCAACCAGGGCATCGATGCGGGTACGACTCAGCTAGCAATGTCGGTTTTAGGCGGACACGTGCGATCGGCATTACAAGACGTGCGATCGCAGTCAGGAGACGCACAAGCTCAACAACTTGTCAACCAATTTAGCGGTACAAATCCCAATCCCCAAGCGGTACAGAGTTTGTTCGGAGCAGGCCAACTGACGCAAATAGTAGCCGATATCGCCCAAAGAACCGGTTTAAATAACGCCACAGTGCAAGCGATGATACCTGTTTTGGTGCCGCTCGTACTGAATTTGCTACAAACCGGCGGCAACGCCCAAAATCCAGCCCACGGCGGAAATCCCGTTTTGAATACGTTTTTAGATGGAGATGGAGACGGTGATGTAGATATTACTGATGCAATGTCTATGGCTAGCCGCTTTTTGAATCAGCGCAGTTAATTTGGGATTTTTGTAACCGCACATATCAGCGGATGAACACAGATGAACGCAGATAAGATTTTATCTGCGTTCATCTGCGTTTATCGGCCTTCATCGGCGGTTAAAAAAATTCCTACTTTAACCCAAACCCAAATCAGTCACAGCACCGATACTACTAGAAGAAACCAACTTAGCATATTTAGCCAAAACCCCTCTAGTATAGCGAGGTTTAGGAGGCTGCCAAAGAGCGCGCCGCTGCTCCAATTCTGCGTCAGAAACATTGAGCTGCAACAAGCGATTGTTAGCATCAATCGTAATTGAATCGCCCTCTTTTACCAGAGCAATTGTCCCGCCAACTTGTGCTTCTGGTGCAACGTGACCGACAACCATTCCGTAAGTTCCGCCAGAGAAGCGACCGTCAGTAATTAACCCTACAGAATCGCCCAAACCTGCGCCAATAATTGCCGAAGTTGGTGCTAACATTTCGCGCATTCCCGGCCCGCCTTTGGGCCCTTCGTAGCGGATGATAATCACATCTCCGGCTTGAATTTTGCCCGCTAAAATTGCATCCAAACAATTTTCTTCAGATTCAAATACCCGCGCTGGGCCGGTAATTTGCGGTTTTTTAACGCCAGTAATTTTAGCAACGGCTCCTTCTGTTGCCAGATTTCCCCTCAGAATTGCTAAATGTCCTTGGGCGTACATCGGGTTGTTCCAAGGACGGATGACATCTTGGTCGGTGCGGGGTTCGGCTGGAATATCGGCCAACACTTCAGCAACAGTTTGACCGGTAATTGTCAGGGCGTCTCCGTGTAGTAAACCCTTTTCTAGCAGCATTTTCATTACTTGAGGAATGCCGCCGGCTTTGTGCAAATCGGTTGCTACATATTTGCCGCTGGGTTTGAGGTCGCACAGCACCGGCACTTTCGCTCTAATAGTTTCAAAATCGTCGAGGGACAGTTCAACGCCGATCGCATTTGAAATGGCCAATAAATGCAGCACAGCATTGGTTGAACCGCCGATTGCCATGATGACCGCGATCGCATTTTCAAAGGCCTTGCGAGTCAAAATCTGGCTCGGTAGCAACTGTTTGCGGACAGCTTCTACCACAACTTTTGCAGATTCGGCAGCGCTGTCAGCTTTTTCGGCATCCTCAGCAGCCATTGTCGAAGAATAAGGCAAACTCATGCCCATCACTTCAAAAGCGCTCGACATCGTATTTGCTGTGAACATTCCGCCGCAAGAACCCGCACCCGGACAAGCTTTATGTTCCACTGCGCTGAGTTCTGTTTCGTCAATTTTGCCCGCGCTGAATTGACCGACTGCTTCAAAAACGCTGACAACGGTTAAATCGCGTCCGTTGTGGTGTCCTGGTTTGATCGTGCCGCCGTAAACAAAAATAGCAGGAATGTTCATGCGGGCGATCGCAATCATCGCCCCCGGCATATTTTTATCGCAACCGCCGACAGCCAGCAACCCGTCCATACTTTGGCCGTTGCAAACAGTTTCGATGGAATCCGCAATTACATCTCTCGACACCAGAGAATATTTCATCCCTTCAGTTCCCATCGAGATCCCGTCGCTGATAGTAATCGTGCCAAACATCTGTGGCATCGCGCCGGCTTCCCTTGCACCAGCAATAGCCCGCAAAGCGAGCTCGTTCAATCCCATATTGCAGGGCGTAATCGTGCTGTACCCGTTGGCAATCCCCACAATCGGCTTAGTGAAATCGCCGTCGCCAAAACCGACTGCCCGCAGCATTGCGCGGTTGGGCGCGCGCTGCACGCCCCCAGTCACAGCTTGGCTTCTCAAATTTTCAGGCATTTTAAAATTTCCTTTGTCAGTTGTCTGTTGTTGACTTGTCAGTTGTCTGTTTTTCTTTGCTGCTGGCTGTTGACTGCCCAGTGCCGAGAGTTTTACGCTATTTCTAATTTTCTCAGAAGCGTTGATATTTGTCCGACCTTTTAGGAGGCAGTGGCACCGCAGTGCCCCGAAAGCAATGCAAAGATTCTACAGATACTACAGCGTGCAGAGTGAATACCGTGGTTATCTGGGATGATGTGGTAACACCCATCACTCTAACGTTTAAAAAAAATTGCGAGGCGAATGACATGGAGGCCGATCGAATTCTGAGGCAATATGCGGCCGGAGAAAGAAATTTTCGAGAAATTAACCTCGCCGGGGCCGACTTAAAAGGGGTAAACCTCAGCGAGGCTAACTTTACCAGAGCGAATTTCCAAGACGCAAACCTCAAAGGCGCTAACCTGACAGGAGCGAACTTGCGCGAGGTGAAATTGGCAGGGGTGGATATGACGGAAGCCAACCTCAGCGAAGCAAATCTCATCGGTACCGATTTGAGCCGCGCCAATCTCAGCGGGGCTAACCTGATGGGAGCCAACCTGCGCGGCTCAATGGCCAGAGAAGTCAACATGACCAAGGCTAATTTGACCGAAGCTAATTTGACCGAAGCCAACTTTACCGAAGCGAATTTGTTTGCGGCCAACTTAACCGACGCTAGCATGATTCGCATTAATTTGATGAAGGCAAATTTGAGTTGGTCAACTCTCAAGGCGGTAAACCTGACAAATGCCATCCTCAGCGAGTCGCTTTTAGAGAGAGCTAATCTGACTCAGGCAATTCTCAGCGGGGCGATGGTGAGCGGGGCCAACTTGGCTGGTGCAGACTTGCGCCAAGTAACGATGGTGGGAGCTAATCTCACCGACGCTAATCTGAGCAATGCTAATTTGAGAGTTGCTAATGTGAGTTGGTCAACGCTGGCAAGAGCTAATTTGAGCGGTGCTAATTTGTACCGGGCCAAACTGTGCTGGTCTAATTTTAGCGGGGCGGTTTTGGTGGAAGCGGTTTTGATTGACGCTAATCTCAATCGAACTAACTTCCGCGATGCAGATTTGAGGCGGGCAATTATGCCCGACGGCACAACTAATGATTCTTAAAATTTGATTGTTGACTGTTGACTGTTGACTGTTGACTGTTGACTGTTGACTGTTAACTGTTAACTGTTGACTGCTGACTAATAACTAATGACTATCACTGAATTATTGATTCTCGGCGCGGCCGGAATTTTTGCCGGAATTCTAGCTGGATTTTTGGGTATTGGTGGCGGTACGGTGCTCGTGCCTTTGTTGGTGGCTCTCAAGTACGCTCCGGTACAGGCGGTTGCTACTAGCGGTTTGTCGATCGTCATTACAGCTATTTCTGGCAGCATCCAGAATTGGCGCATGGGCTACCTCAGCTTGAGCCAAGTCGCAGGCATCGGATTTCCAGCCGTCATTACCGCACAAATCGGTGCTTATTTGGCGGGGATATTTCCGCCTTACTTGCTGTTACTTACTTTTGGGTTGTTGCTGTGGCTCAATATTTATTTGATTGAAGTTCGCAAGCACCTGACAGCTAAGAAGAAAGCGGAAGCAGAACAAGAGGAACTAAGAGGAGAAGCGGGACAAGGAGACAAGGCTCAATTACCAATTACCAATCACGAATTACCCAATAATTCAAATATTTTATTCAATCCAACTTTTGCTAAAATTGCTACAGGCAGTGCTGCGGGGTTATTAGCGGGTTTGTTCGGCGTAGGCGGCGGCGTGATTATGGTTCCCCTGCAAATTTTGCTGTTAGGAGAAAGCATTAAAACCGCAATTCAAACCAGCTTGGGCGTCATCGTCATCACGGCAATTTCGGCGACGGCGGGACACGCGGCGCGCGGCAATGTTTTGTGGGTTGTGGGGTTAATTCTGGGGGGCGGCGGTTTGTTGGGCGCGCAGGTGAGCACGCGGTTTTTGCCGAGATTGCCCGATCGCACTATTAGTTTAGCTTTTCGATCGCTCTTGGCAATCTTATCGATTTATGTTTTCTGGCAAGCTTGGCAAAAATTTAGTAACGGGTAATTTGTAATTGGTAAGGTGCGCGGCCCGGCGCACCCTACAAAAGACTGCGGGAAGATGCCCGCGCTGCACCCTACGAAAAACGAATAAGTAAGACTAATTTGCGGATAGTTTCTTCACGGCGCGAGTCAGACGCTGCAAATAAGGCTTGACAATTTCTTGATTTTGCCGCTGCAACTCGGAAACTTGCTGCTGCAAACGCTGAATCTCGGTTTGCAACATCCCTGTGTCTATTGTGGGTCGATCGAGCAAATCCTGTAATTGCTTCAGAGAACCTTGGATTTGATCCAAGTCTACTTCGTTCGATCGCTCCTGTAACTGAGTCGTAATAGTTTTAACTTCAGTTAACTGTTCGCCCATCAATAAAAATCGGACGTTGACATTTTCCCAATCATGCTCTCTGAGGGCGCTATTTTCCAAAATGCGGAGTTTTTGCTGCAAATCCGACAGTTGCGTGTGGAAATCCTGAGAATCAGCCGGCAGCGCCTGCGCTTGGCGTTCGAGGGAGGCTACGGCAGCTTGTACCTCGGCGATGACGCCGGATTCCAAGCCCACGAGTTTTTGCTGCAAGTCGGAGACAGCGGTGTAGAGTTCCGCAGGTTCTCCAGGTAGTATCTGAACTTGCTGCGATCGACGTTCTACTGCGGCCTGTACGTCCGTAATCGCAGAATTTGCCTTTTGTTGCATTTGTTGCTCGAAACGCTGGCGATTGGCGAGATTCAGCGAGAGTGCTGCGGTTAAGGGGGCGGCAGCGTAGAGAATTTGGCCCGACAATCCAGCAGCAATCGTGCCAATCGCTGAACCAGCCACAGAGGCGTATTCTACCAATTCTAGCCAGTCCGGCTGGTTCGGGGCACTTCTGGAAGCTGGGAATGATGCTTTTTCAATCTTCTGCATAGCCTTTTAGTCGTAGTCGGATAGATGGCGATACGGACATGATAAAAGCGATCGGCAAATAAATCAGGGCTATTTGTCAAAATTTCCTGATTGTGGTATTTTTATTGACCGAAATCATCCAGGATACAAGCCCCCGGATTCATCCGTCCAGAAATAAAAAACCTGTATCCCATAAAACTTGCCCCCCGAATTTATCCCTGGGGTCAATGCTTCAATTCTTTAATCTAAAATCTTTAATCTAAAATCGATTGACCTCCTGGCGAATACCTTCTGCCTTCAAAACGGTCAATCTCAGGTAAAATTCAGGATTAAGTCGATCGATCAACAGTTAACCAATAACCGTTAACCGCCATCTGTCAGGAGTATACAGAAAATGGGTCTTAAGATTATTGAAAGCTACGATAGCAGTTTTGTCCTCGAACCAGAGGCTAAAACTGCACTGTTCGGTTTATTAACAGGTGAAAGCTTTGTCCAACAAATAGCCCTACAATTGCAGTGCTCGCGCATTGAGTTTGCCGAGTTACTTTTTCAGCCAGTCCCTTACAGCAGCGAGACGCCGAAGGGAATGCCTGCTGAATTTGAAAAGTATCATGAATCGAGCGATTTTGCGATCGTCAACGTCCCCCCTAATTTCATGTTCCAAGCCAAAATATTTAAACCCAGCCGCCTCTGTGCCGTTTATCGAGTTTTTAAGAGTTAGGTAAAGGCTGGCTAATCTGTGGTTTAATCTAAAATCTAAAATCTAAAATCTAAAATCGGATGACAGAAGACATTCAATCTCTTGCCAGCTTAGAATTCATTCCATACATAGACTCCGAGGGAAAATTACCCGATTTTCTCCAGGGAAAAATCGGCGTTTACGCGATTTTTGACACCGAGAAAGTCCTGCAATTTGTCGGCTATTCTCGCGACATTTACCTCAGCCTCAAACAGCATTTGGTACGCCAAACCCAATATTGCTACTGGCTGAAAGTCCAAACTATTGACAAGCCCAGCCGCACTATCCTAGAAAGCATCCGATCAAGTTGGATTGCCGAAAACGGTTCCCAACCCCAGGGTAACGGTGCCGATGCTGCCAAGTGGAACGACCCCATCGACACCAAAACTGTGATGACCGCCCAAGAAACGGCAAATTATGAAGGTATCTTCGCCGATGAAATTGCCAAAGATAAATTGTTGAAAAATGTCGCGCGGCGGGTGGAAAATGAAATTTTATCGCTGTTGAAAGCTCGCGGTGTAACTGAAGAAATCCGGTTTAATCCCAAGCTAAAAACTAGCGGATTGCTCGATTTAAAGTAAATACAATAGTCCTTAATGCGAACCGTAGGGAAACTGCATTGCCGTTTCCCTCATTCCCGCGCCGGAAACTGCATTGCCGTTTCCCTACAGATGCTCGGCTACAATCTATCTGATATATCATCTCCGTCTGTTAAGATTTTAACAGTTAAGATTTAACACATATCGGAATCTGCAAAATTAACTCTGTCCCTCGGCCCGGAGCAGAAATACAACTGATTTGACCTCGATGTTTTTCCACTACAATATCGTGACTGATTGCCAACCCTAATCCAGTACCGCGGCCTACAGGCTTCGTAGTAAAAAATGGGTCAAATATCTGGTGGCGCACTTCCTCACTCATGCCACAACCGTTATCGGCAATGTTAATCACAACGGATTGATTGTTTTGAGTGGCTAATATTGAATCGTGATTGTGCAGCGCAGCTTCTGACTCAAAACCTACTGAAGTGCTGATAGTAATTTTTCGGGGGGACGATTGATTTTCCAGGGCATCAATAGCATTAGTTAGCAGATTCATGAACACCTGATTTAACTCACTGGCGTAACAGGTGACTCTTGGCAGTTGGCTGTAGTTTTTAATGACCTCTATCTCACCAGCTTTGTTTGCTCCCTTTAGCCGATGTTGCAAAATAACTAAAGTATTGTCAATGCCTTCATGAATATCCACTGGCTTGTACTTTTGTTCGCCAAGGCGGGAGAAGTTCCGCAAAGACATCACAATTTCGCTAATCCGAGAAGCACCCTCTGTCATCGAATTCAGCAGTTTTGGATAATCCTCTGCGATGAATTCGGGTTGAATCTCGTCCAATTCGCCGAGAATTTCTGCAACGGGGTGGGGGTAGTAATGTCGGTACAATTCAACGAGGCGAAGCAAATCTCGCGCATACTCCGCCGCTAGAGAAATATTGCCGTAGATAAAGCTGACGGGATTGTTGATTTCGTGAGCAATTCCTGCCGCTAGCTGACCTAAAGAAGCCATTTTTTCCTTCTGTATTAACTGAGCTTGAGTCTTTTTGAGTTCAGTTACGGTTTGTTCTAGTTCCTTGGCATAGGATTGTGTTTGTTGGAACAACTGGCGCTGCACGAGTTGATTTGAGACGCGGGCGAGAACTTCTTGTTCCTGAAATGGTTTTGTGATATAATCTATACCACCAACTTCAAATGCTTTGACTTTATCTAATACTTCATTCAAAGCGCTGATAAAAATAACTGGAATATCCTTGGTTGTGGGAGAAGCTTTCAATACTTCGCAGACTTTGTAGCCGTCCATACCGGGCATCATGATGTCTAGCAAAATCAAGTCAGGAGGAGTTAATTCGATCGACCGCAGCGCTAGTTTGCCGTCGGGTGCGGTGCGTGTTTTGTACCCTTGCTGCGAGAGTATTTGAGCTAAAAGTTGTAAATTAGCCGGAATATCATCAACAATTAAAATATTCCCTTTTATGACGGGAGTTGGTTCGTAATTCATATCTATTTCGGTAAAATAACCTTTATAGGTTTGTAGTGAGTACGATCGCCCGATCGGGTTTTATGAGGACGATCGCGTACTCACTACAAACCTATCCCATATCCTTATTATTTTGGTTCGGGATGGATGAGAGCTAGTATTTGATTGAACTGAAACTCGTTAGCCAATGTGGCTAGAGCGCTAGCTAAAGCGTCATTGCGATCGCGAATTTGCTCAATTTGGATCAGAATTAACTCTAAATCGCACTCAATTGTGGCTTTCTCTAAAGCTGCCAGCCAATCAGCAGGTAAAGCTGCCAGAGTCTCTGGAGTCGCAGCCTCGATTTGAGTTGGCTCGGGAACACTCTCCGGTTCATCGTAAATGTAACGCACTCCCAAATGTTTGTGCAGGGTGGCAAAAATTTCTGTATCTCGAAAGGGTTTGTGGATAAAGTCATCGCAATCATCTGATACAGTAACGGTTTGCGCTTCCTCGGCGTTACCGGCACTCACGGCAATAATTGCCGTAGCTTGACCTTTAACGGTGGCTTTAATGCGTTTGGTCGCTTCATGTCCATCCATCACGGGCATCCACATATCCATAAAAATTAAGTGTGGCTCAAAACTCGACCACATTTCAATAGCTTCTATGCCGTTGGTGGCTTCTTGGAGTTCAAAGTTAAAGGCAGCGAGGAGTTTGATCAGCAGTTGGCGGTTGTCCGATTGATCGTCCACAATCAAAATACGATAGCGTGGCTGGTTGCGTTCGAGCGCTATCACCCGACGCAGTGGCTGTACGGGTTGAGTCGCCGGGGCATCAACGGCGCTGACGGGGATATCAAACGCGAATGTGGTGCCGCGCCCTACTTCACTGCGTACAGTAATCACGCCACCCATCAGGTTGATAAACTGTTGGCTGATAGCCAGTCCCAAGCCTGTTCCTTGCTGAGATTTTGTTCCTGTTTTGGTTTGCACAAAGGCTTGAAAAAGTTTATCTAACTCATCAGCAGCTATGCCGGAGCCAGTGTCTGCTATTTCAAAATGTAATTGGTAATTACTCATTAGTAATTGCTGAGATTCACCCTCCCTAACCGCACTTACTGTTAACCTAATTACTCCTTGTTTCGTAAATTTAATGGCGTTAGAGAGGAGATTGATTAAGACTTGGCGCAACTTAAGTTGATCGGTTTGCACGTATTCGGGAACTTCGCGAGAGCAGTCAAATATTAACTGCAATTGTTGCTCCCTTGCCTGGAGTTGAAACATCTCTTCCAAATCGTTCAACAGGCTGCTTAATTGAAAGTCTGTTGGGTTGATTGTAATGCGTCCCGCCTCTATTTTGGCTAAATCTAATATTTGATTGATTAGAGCGAGCAAGTGTTCTCCGCTGCGGTTGATGATGCGGATATTTTCCTGTTGTTCGCGAGTGAGGTTGGTAGAGCGCTGCATCAATTGGGAGAAGCCTAGAATTGCGTTTAGCGGGGTGCGGAGTTCGTGGCTCATATTTGCCAGGAAAGTGCTTTTGGCAAGGTTGGCGGCTTCTGCGGCCCAGGCGGCTTGTTGAAGCTGTACTGCTTGCTGTTGAGTGGCTTCGAGCAATTGAGCTTGTTGTAAGGCGACTCCCAATTGGGTGCTAATTTGCAGCCCAATATTGATTTCTGCTTCGCGCCAAGTGCGGGGTTCAGAATTTTGATAGCTGGCGAGCAAACCCCAAAGTTGACTGCCACAAAATATGGGGAAAATAACGTAGGCTCTAGCTTGAAATTGTTTTAACAGTTCTATGTAACAAGGACTCAAGCCAGCGCTGTATATGTCTTCAATTATGCGGTAAGGAACGCCTCTAGCGTACATACCGCCTTGATTTTTTTGTAGATAGGTATCCAGCACTGGTGTACCGTCGGCTTGCATAGTTTTCACGGTACAGCGAGAGTGTTCGACGAGAGTGTTTGGCACATTACCATCGTCGGGTTGTTGCATCAGAGATATCCAGCCGGGAGCCATTGATTCGGCAACAAATTCCCCACTCCAATCAGGATTAAAGCGATAGATACCGACACGATCGCATTTTAGGGTTTGTCGCAGTTCAGAGGTGGTGGTTTTGAATATTGTGTCAATATCTAAGGATTGACGGATGCGCTCGATCGATCGGGCGATCGCTTGTTCCCTCTCGGCGCTTTCTCGCAAAGCTGACTCGGCTTGTTTGCGATCGCTAATATCCAAAACAGTGCCGAACAAACGGATCAACTCGCCTTTTTTATCATAAACCGGTTTCCCTCGAACTTCAATGTAACTGAGCGAGCCATCTCTTCGGATTAGCCGCAGATCAATTTCAAAGCTTTGCCCCGACATAGCTTGATCGCGAACCATTTTGACATAGCGCGATCGATCTTCTGGATGAAAATGCTCGATTAATTGTTCGGTTGGCAGCGGTTTTTGAGTCGGATCGAGCTCGTAAATGCGATATAGTTCCTCGCTCCAAGTAGTGGTTTTTGTGGCGATATCGTGTTCCCAACTGCCAATACGGGCAATTTTTTGGGCTTCCAGCAGTCGGGCTTCGGCAAACTGGCGATCGCTAATATCGCGGGCTACCCAAACAGCGGAGCTATCGGACAGTGGCGAAATTTTAGCAGCAAACCAAACTTCTTTGTTATTAATCCGCAGGCTGTAATCAAAACTAATAGTTTGTTTGGTTTCCAATGCCTGTCGAACTTGACCGAAATAAATCTCCTCGCCTTCCTCGTGAAATAATTGTTCGAGAATGGAGTCGATCTGATTAGTCTGATAGTTGTATTGAAAAATCCCCTTTGTAGGTAAAATTTGGATGCTTTTTTCTGCATGGTTAAAAATCAATACAACATCAGTTATCGACTCAAATATTTTTACAACTTGCTCGGCAGAAGTGTAAAGTTTTTGTTCGAGCAATTTGCGATCTGCCATTTCATATTGTAATAGTTCGCTAGCACGAGCTAAAGCCCAGGTACGTTGGGCAACTTCGGCTTCTAAAGTGCGATTGTAGTCAGTTAATATTTTTTCATATTGTTTGCGCTGTGCGATGTTAGAAAAAGTAATGATGGCATAAATAATGTTTCCGCCTTCGTCGAAAATGGGTGTGGCGCGTACCTCAAAAGGAATAAATTTCCCATCTCGATAAAGTTCTATATCTTCAAGAAATACCGTTTCGCCGCGCAGTGCTCGGAATGCAGGCAGTTCTTCAATTGGATACGGCTGGTTTTGGCGGTACATTTGATAAACTTCTACTGCTTCTTCTAAAGTCGCATCGGGGATAGTTTCTACGCCGAGCCAATGCTTGGCAGTTTCGTTGAAGTACACGACTTTACCCGAGGCATCGTGGATAGATACTCCCGCAGGTATGGCTTCGATAAATTGCTGGAGTTGGCTCTCCCTCTGCGCTAAAGCTTCATTTAAAGATTTTTGGTCTGCAAAAGCCTGTTGCAGTTGCGCTGCCATAAGATTGAAGGAATTGGCCAGTTCTCCGACTTCATCCAAGCGTTTAATTTCTAAAGGTTGATCCCATTTTCCTTTGGCAACATTTTTGGCGGCGGTATTCAAACGCATAATTGGCTTTGTTACCCAACGGGAAGTCAACAATCCGATCGCGATCGCCAGCGGCAGTGTACCGGCCAATAACCACAATGTATTGCGCGTATTTGCTTGAATCGGAGCCATGAAATCAGACTCTGGCACCACCACGATAATTAACCAATCCAAACCACGGGCATCTCGATAGGGAGTGACGCGGACAAACTGCCTATCGCGCTTGCTCGTCAAGGTAAATCGCTGGGTTGTTTGCAGCGTGCGAAAGTGGTCAAATCGGTTGGCGAGTTGTCGAGCAATATCTCGCGTTCGGGCATCCTTGCTGTTGGTGGCTAGCAATGGCGTCGGTTGCTTTTTTGCTGGCGTCACCAAGGGTGTTTCTCGTGTAGATGTGGCAATCAGATTGCCCGATCGATCCATAATAAAAGTTTGTCCCGATGCCGAGAAATGCAGCCTAGCCAAAAAGGTATTGATTGCTGACAGTCCATTATTATCGGTGAGGCGATCGCTAATTCGCTCTCCTACTTGTTCGATTAACTGATGCGCCACATCCTCGACTGATTCCTGACCACTTTTGAAAGAAAGATAGCCCACTAGCCCAACTACACTCACCGTTTGCAAAACAAACGGAACAATCAGAACCGTTCGCAGCGGAAGTTTGCTGAAAAATTTTGCGGTTAGGCGGTTGAAGTGATAAATGGGCATGGGTGTGAACCAATTGCGCTGACAATCGTATTTTAACTGCTGTAGCGTGCCTTTCCCGGCAATTGGCGCGCAAAAACTGTGAATTTTGCGCCCGCTTCAATATAACCAACTACTAGCGAGGATTGGGCGCGGCTGTCAAAATTTGCTTCTGTCAGTTCTGTTTCTAGCTGTTTGGCATTTGACTGATTTTTACTTACATAAACTGTGATAACTTTTCTAATTTCTTTGTGTGTATCGGCAATCATGTTGTTAATGAAAAGCCAGCGGGGGCGGGTTTATGAGATTGTAGATTATGGGTCAATACGGTTCAGTTAACACTGTTAATTCCCCGGAGATCCCCCTAAATCCCCCTGGTTGTTGGGGGACTTTGAGCAACTTCTTGTCCCCCCCTTTTTAAGGGGGGCTAGGGGGAATCGGTCTTATCTGAACCGTATTGGATTATGGGCAATTATTATTGGTGAAGCCGCCCTTACAAGATTTAATATCATAAAAATCCGAATCAAACGGAAAGGATAGGATTTGTGCGTTCATCGAACCCGATCGCCCTAATGCAAATTTTTTAACTTGGCTAAAACGGCGGCGAATAGAGCGCTTTCGATCGGCTTTGTTAAGTGTTCGTTGTAACCGGCGGCGATCGCCCGATCGCGGTCTTCTTCGCTAGCATAAGCTGTCAGCGCCACAGCCGGCAAGCGCTTGATTTTGTCGGATGCGGACGATCGCACTTTGCGGATCAGCGAGTAGCCGTCCTCAACGGGCATACCGATATCGCTGACTAAAATATCCGGTGGCGACTGCTGTAAAATGTCGATCGCCTCCGCAGCCGAAGCAGCCGCAGTCGCAGTCGCCCCCAACTGTTCAAGCGCAACAATCAAAAACTGGCGGTTGTCGGGTTCGTCGTCCACTACCAACACTTTTAAACCAGCCAAAATACCGGGACGGAGTTGAGGGAATTTGCTTTCCTCCCTCAACTGTGGCTGCTTACTCCGACGCTGTTTGAGCGGCAGTTTCACCGTAAATGTCGCACCCTTGTTTTTACCCGGACTTTCCGCAGTCACAGTGCCGCCGTGGAGTTCCACCAAGTGTCGGACGATCGCCAATCCCAGTCCCAAACCGTTGTGATGCCTAGTAAGCGAGCCGTCTGCTTGTCGGAAGCGATCGAACACGTAGGGCAGAAACTCTTTGGAAATGCCCTTTCCGGTATCGCTGACAGTAATTTGCACGCAATTAGGTGATGAGGAATCGGTAACAGCTACCGCAGACACGCGCACTTCCACAGTTCCCCCCGAAGGCGTAAATTTCACGGCGTTAGTCAGCAAATTCGACACTATCTGCTGCAACCTCTGGGCGTCGCCCCACATCAAACCGACTGCGGGGTCAAATTCCGAGGAAACGGTGACATACTTGGCCTCGGCTGCCAAACGAACTGAATTATGAGCCGCCTCGATCGTCCTTAGCATATAGAACCAGCCGGGTTTCAAAGCCAGCTTGCCTTGAATAATCCGGGAAACGTCGAGCAAATCTTCCACTAGCTGCACCTGCACCCTCGACTGACGCTCGATCGCCTCCAAACCGCAAGCTAAATCATCTTCCGTGTACGGGAGGGCGCGCAGCCTCTGCGCCCACCCCAGAATCACATTTATAGGCGTGCGGAGTTCGTGGGAAAGAGTAGCTAGAAACTCGTCTTTCTGGCGGTTGATGGCTTCTGCTTGGGCGCGCGCCGCTTGTTCGCGATCGAGCAACTGAGCGCGTTGTGCTTCGACTTGCTTGCGATCGCTGATGTCGGCGATGATCGACATACAGTTGATGTTGCCGTTGCTGTCGCGGACTGGAGTTGCCCACAAACTGATGTCGATCGAGCTGCCGTCTTTCCTTTGGCGGTGGGTTTCCATGCCAGCGATCGCGTTTCCTTCGCGAATTCCTTTCAAATTAGCCCTGAATTCCTCCCGCTTGTCTGCGGGAACGCTGGGTATAAATTGACCTAACGCTTCTGATTCATGCCAGCCAAAAATCCTTTCGGCGGCAGGGTTCCACATTTTCACAGTGCCGTCGTCGCAGTCCAAAACAGTAATTGCTAGGGGACAAGCCTGAATCAAGGCTTCTAAAGTTTGATTGATGTGCGATCGCGCTGCTTCTGCTTGTTTGCGATCGCTGATATCGACGTTCACCCCGATCATCCGCCAAGGCAAACCGCGATCGTCCTGAAACACCTTAGCCCTGCAAGCAATCCAGCCCACGCTTTTGTCCGGGCGGCAGATGCGGAACTCAATGTTTAATTCCTCCCCGGAGGCCACCGCAGCCTGCACCTGCTTTTCGGTAACAGCGCGATCGTCTGGATGCACCATTTGGGCCCAACGTTGATAGCTGTCTAAACTGCCGACAGGCAGCCCGTACAAAGCCTCTAACTCCGGCGTACAGGCGACCTCGCAGGTTTGGATGTTCAATTCAAAAGTTCCGATTTTGCCTGCTTGCTGAGCGATTTGCAGCCGTTCTTGATTGTTTTTGAGTTCTGCTTCCACCCGCGATATCTCGGTCAAGTCGATGAAGAATGCGACGATCGTTTCTGGTTCGCGATCGTCCGGGTTCAGAGTCGTCCCGCCCATCAGAAGCGGCACGCGGCTGCCATCTTTGCGGATGTACTCTTTCTTGAAAGGAGTTGCGACTCCCTTAGCCCGCAGTTCCCCGGCCGCTAAGGCGTCGAGGTGCAGATATTCGGGGGGGGTCATCCTGTCCCACCGCATTTGACCTGAGAGCAAGTCTGAGCGGGTGTAGCCGACCATGTTGAGCAGGGATTGGTTGGCGTAGGCGATGCGGCCGCTAAAATCGCCGATCGCGACTCCGAAAATATTTGACTCGAACAGCCGCCGGAATATGGCTTCGCTTTGCTGCATTACCCGTTTTGCTTGGTTGCGATCGGTGATTTCGGCAACCACGGTGCTGACTCCCAGCAGTGTTCCTGATTCATCGATCACGGGGTAAAAGCTGATTTGCCAATCCCGCCAAACTCCCGGCTGTTGCTTGGTTGCGGCCTTAACTTCCAAGTCGAGCACGGGGGTTTGCGTCGCCAGCACTTGGCCGTAAATCCGCTCTACCATATCGGCGATTTCGGGACTCGCTTCTCTAACGGTGCGCCCGAGGTGATCTGCGATCGATCGGCCGTTGATGGCAGCGAGGCATTCGTTGATGCGGATGTAGCGCAAATTGGTATCTACAAAGCACAGCCCGACTGGTGTGGTGTTGTAAACTAAGTCGAGTTCTGCTAGTTGGCGGCGAATGCGTATTTCGCTTTCTCGAAGTTGATTTTGGGCTTGTTTGCGATCGGTGATATCGAGTACGAAGAATGCTCCTTTGTCTTTGCATCCTTGGAAGTTTCCGCCGCCGACTAAAACTGGGAAGCGCGTGCCGTCTTTGCGGAGGTATTCTTTTTCAAAAGGCGCGCAACTTCCGAATTCTGCGACTTGCGCCAAGGCGATGCGATCGAGTTCTAGATATTCCGGCGCCGTAAGTTCGAGCCAGCGGATCTCTCTTGAAACTAAGTCTTCCCTCGTATATCCAATCATTTCCAGCAAAGCGTCGTTAGCGTCCGTAACTTCGCCGCTGACATCCCAGAAACCGATGCCGATCATGTTAGATTCTACCACGCTGCGGAAGCGCATTTCGCTTTCCCGCAAAGCTAATTCTGTTTGTTTGGCTGCGGTAATGTCTGTGATAATTAGGCCAACTCCGATTATTTCTTCTCTTTCATTCTTCACTGGGTAGTAGTTGGCAAGCCAGTAACCGAAATATCCCGGTTTCCCATCAGGTTCGCCGCTCATTTCTAAGTTTAAGACAGGCTGGCCAGTTTCTAAAACTTGCTGAATAATCGGCGCAAATTTGGCTGCATGTTCTGGCAACAATTGCCGGAAGTCTTGGCCTAGATGCTGTTCTATCGGCAAACCGTTGAGTTCTGCTAATACTTGATTGATACGGATGAAGCGCATTTCGCGATCCATAAAGCAAATCGCTAGGGGAGATGCTTCTAATAGCGAGTCAATTAAGGCGAAGGATTGCGATGTTTGAGATAGTGCTTGCTGCGCTTCTGCGTAAAGTCTGGCGTTGTCGAGGGCGATCGCCACGCGGTATGCTAAATCTTCTAGCATTGCCATGTCTTCTGTACTGTAGCGGCGGCCCAACTTAGAGGTAAAGCAAGTGATGGAACCCATTACCCGCCCGCGGGCCTTTAGCGGTACGCAAGCGTGAGATCCGATATTGAGCGATCGCAATATTTCCATTTCTGCTGCATTGTCGGCTACTGCTGCTAAAATTTCCTCATCCACTTCGGCAAGTAGTTCTGATTTTCCGCTGCGGATTACCAGCGGATAGCCGTTAACAGCATTGTCGGCGATCGGATTGCGGATTCTCAAGTTATTCAGACTATCAACTATAGAGGCTTCTGCGTGAGCCACAGCGACTTGGCGCACTTTTGAGTCGGTTTCGGTCAAATGAATGCAGCACCCGTCTGCGATCGAATTTATTGCTAATTCTGCTACCTTTTGCAGCGCCGTTTCCCCGTCAAACGCATCAGCCAGCATTTTGCTGACTTCTGCTAAAAATGCCGATCGCTGCTGTTCTATTTCCGCTTGTTCCCTCGCTGTTTGCTCGATTGTTAACTGCAATCTTTGAGTTTCTGCAAGTTTTATTTCTGTAATATCGCGGGCGACTATTAAGGCCGATTCTGCTACGCCATTTTTGTCCAATTCGGGAACTACGCGGGATTGATAACTTCGGAGGCCGTTGATTGATAAAGCCTGAAATTCGATAATTTCTTCTTGACCTGTTTCTAACACTTTGTGCAGGCTTTCATCCCACATCTGGCACAGTTCCGGCGGCATTCCTATTTCTTGACTGGTTTTACCCAGGAAGAATGAAAGCGGTTTTGCTTGGCTTCTTTCAACTGCTTGATTGACATACATATAGCGCAGTTCTTTGTCCGTGCGGATAATGAGGTCTGGCGTATTTTCTAGCAGCCTTCTCAGTTGCTGTTCGCTGCTTGCCAAAGCTGTTTGCGCTTGTTGTCTTTCGGTGACATCTCTCATCGTGCCCACGTACCCGATGAGTTCGCCGGAGTCGGAGAACATCGGCGAGGAACAAACGTTAATCCAGCGCACAATCCCCTCTGGTGTTTGCAGGCGATACTCGATCGCATATTCCCCACCTTGCCGAGTATAATCCCACCATCGGGCCAATACGCGATCGCAGTCTTCCGGGTGAATGCAATTTTCCCAACCTTCTCCTAAAAGTTCTGGTAAACTCAAGCCGCAAATAGCCTGACAGCGAGGGTTTGCATAGGTGTAGCGCCCCTCAAAATCTGCCATAAAAATGCCGACTGGCGAACAGGAACTTAAACAGCGAAATCGTTCTTCTTGAGCTTGCAGCGCTTCTTTAGCTACTGTCAGTTCTGCTGTTCGCTGTTTGACGCGGCTTTCTAGCTTAGTGTAGGATAATGCCAGGGCTATTTCTGCTTCTTTGCGGTCAGTAATATCGATGCCAGTTGCTATCACATATTCCACCAAGCCTTCGCCATCTAAGCTCACAGTATTAGACCAAGAAATTAAGCGCTTATCTCCATTTTTAGTGCGCCAATAGTTTTGATATTCGCTGTGAAAATTTTCGATCTTGAGCTTAGCAAAAACTGTTTTAACTGGCTCTATTTCTTCGGGAATTAAGAACAAATCCCAAACATATTGATTGACCACTTCTGCTGTCGAGTAGCCTGTAGTTTTTTCGCAAGCTTGGTTAAACCGGACAATCCGTCCTTGGCTGTCGAGAACTACAATCAAGCAAGCCGTCGTCTCAATTGCTTTTGAAATAATCTTACGTTCTATTTCTAGTCTTTTTTCTGTGGACTTTAAACCAGAATACCAAGCGCTAACCATTGCGGCCCCAAAAAGTAAGAAGATTGTAGGAGTTGCCGTGAGTGCCAACAGTAACAGAGTTGTCAGCAGTAATGCCATGCCGGCACTAAAGGTAGCAATACTATAAGATTTAATAGGTAAGGGCCCGACCTGAAAGCGACTCATTTTTGTTGACCTGTAGCGATGGCGCGATCGCACTATTGCTGATGTCGATGAAACAACCCTGTGAAAACTAACTTAAAACTAAGTATCTATTTTTTATTTACAAAACCACAGTTGTCTGCCGGATGCCATCTTCCCAGAGACAGATTGGCTGCGGGATTGGTGCTGGAACAACTGCTATCATAGATCCAGGGACAAATTAGATTATCTAATTTCTGGGAGCAATAAGCGAGTGAATCACAAGCTGGCCAAAATTATCGGATTATTTTTCGCAGCCGCCACCGTCTTCGGATTCATAGGTTACGCGGTTCAAAATTTTAACTTTGCCAGCAACTCAGCGATATCGATCGGCTTCCCCAATCTTACCATCGCGGCCGTCGGGGCGATCGACAACAAACGATCCCAAATCTATCTCAACGGAACTTGGCAATTTGTGCCCGCAGTTGGCAACCTCCAAAACCCCCCCGTCTCTCCAAGTTGGGGTTCCATCCAAGTACCCGGAGACTGGCAAAAAGAAAAAAAGGAATCCGTACCCGGAATCATCACTCGCGGCAGGGGCAAAGAGTGGGAAAACTTCAACAGCCAACAACTATCAAAAGCTTGGTATCAGAGAAATATAGACATTCCCGGCGACTGGACAAACCGCCGCATATTTATCGACTTAGCCAGAGTCAGCACCGATGCAGTCATCTTTATCAACGGCATTAACTGCGGTCAAATCCCATGGCCCTACGGCACTATTGAAATTACCAAAGCCGCAAAACCCGGTCAAAACACCCTATCTATTTTAGTCGTGGCAGTATCCGATGAAAAGGAAAAAGCCGTCATCATGGGCCCCACAGAAATCTACACAGAAAAATCCAAATTGCAATCGCGGGGAATCATCGGCGAAGTGCGACTTCTGAGCGTTCCCCCAGGCCCGCTAATTAGCGACGTATTCGTCCAAACTTCCACCAGAAAAAAGCAAGTTAAATTAGATGTTGAACTCAAAGACGTTGCCCAAAACGGTCAAGTTGAATTAATCGCGCGAATGCTCGACGAAAAAGGCAAAGTACAACAAAATTTCACCGCAACTGCCAACGTTAAAGCTAAACCAATTCAAACCGTACAAGTTCAGTGGAATTGGCCAAATCCCCGTCTTTGGGATGTCGGGCAACCAAATCTTTACACCCTGCAATTACAAGTAAAAGGCAGCGGCATTGACACGCAATACGACCAACCTTTTGGCTTCCGCGAATTTTGGATAGAAGGGCGCAAATTTTTCTTAAACGGAACAGAAATTCGGCTGCGACCCAACTTACACTCCGAGTCTTGGGAAGGCGGGATACTAGAAGTTTCTGACAGGCTAATTGATGGCTACGTAAAAGCAGGTTTTAACATAACAGAAATGTGGCCTTGGAATCACGACGAACGGGGTACGTGGCACTTCCGAGAGTTATTTTCGGAAAGAGCAGACCTCAAAGGTTTTCCAATTATGGCTCCCGCTTTAGACATTAGTCGTCTCGCTTTGAACGGCAAGTGGAAGAACCCCCTGTGGAAAAGCCGCTGGAAAGACCGAATGGTGACTGAAATGCGCCGCTACCGCAATCATCCATCAGTATTAATGTGGGCGACAAGTCCTAATTTTTTCGGCAACGCTGACGACCAAAATCCCCGTCGCATCGGCAAAAGAAAAGTAGAAGGAACTCTCAGTCCCTCCGAAAACGAGCGTTTGCGGGTGAACACTCCCCTAGGAAATGACGCTATAGCTGCGATTAAATCGGCAGACCCAACTAGACCTGTGATGGTACACCAAGGCGCAAACTTCGGCGATGTTTATGCGCTGAATTCTTATTTAAATATGATTCCCTTGCAAGAACGGGAAGAGTGGATTTCTGAGTGGAGCAAAACCGGGGACATGCCCTACATGGCCGTCGAGTTTGGCACTCCTCTGCACGCAACGATGATGCGGAACCGCAAAGGTTTTGGTCAGGCGATTCTCAGCGAACCTTGGATGACTGAGTTTGCGGCAATTTATTTTGGCAAGCAGGCTTACGAGTTGGAAACTGCCGCTTATAAATCTAAAATTCGCGAGCAATTTGTCAAGGGTCAGGAGTATCAAAGCTGGCATTTAAAAAAAGAGTTAGATTTTGCACCCGCTTTTCAAAAGTTGCAGCAGTTATTCAGCACAAATACTTGGCGGAGTTGGCGGACTTTTGGAATGTCTGGGGGGATGATTCCTTGGAATGACGGACATGGTTGGGAAATTTCCGAAGCTGGCAGAAAAAAGGTGGATATTGGGGCATTTCAACCGGGTCGTCGGGGAGTTTATTTGAAGCAAGTCTCTAATAATCTTTTGAATTATTTGCAGCCCGAAGCTTACACTGTTCATCCTGGGGGCGAGGCAATTATGAATAATAATAGCTCGACTTTGGCTTGGATTGCTGGTGCTAACCCGGTTTTTACTGCGAAAGATCACAATTTGTTTGTGGGCGGAAAAATGGCAAAGCAAGTAGTGTTACTTAACGATACGCGGGCGAGGCAAGAATTTGCGTTTAATTGGCGAGTTTTGGTGGGTGGGAAAGAAGTAAAAAAAGGCGAGCAAAAAGGGACGATTGAGTCGGCAGAAACGCTGTTTTTCCCAATAGACGTAAAATTGCCAAATACCATTTCTAGCAAGGCTGAGGGCGAAATTCGCTTGACGGCACGGGTGGGCGAGCGATCGCATTCTGATACATTTGCTTTCCGCGTTTTTCCGAAACAATCTAACATCAAAGATTCGGTTGCAATTTTCGATCCAGCGGGCAAAACCTCGGCAATGTTAAAACAGTTAGGTCATCAGCTTGTACCGTGGAATGGTTCGCAAGTTTCATCGCTATTAATTATCGGTAGGGAAGCGTTTTCGAGTGGGGAAAAGTTGCCGGGAAGTTTAGAAAGTTTTGTACGAAACGGCGGCAAAGCAATTGTGTTTCCTCAGCGCAGGGAATGGCTGAAAAATACGGGTTTCCGGGTGGCTGCCCATGTCAGCCGCCGCGCTTATCCAGTTGACAGCAACCACCCGGCAATTAGCGGTTTAGACAGTGAAGATTTGCGGGATTGGGTGGGGGAAAGCACCCTGGTTGAACCTTATCCAGATACGATCCAAACTGGCCCTAATTTGAACCCGGCAAATAAACCTTGGTACGGCTGGCGTTGGGGAAATCGCGGCGGTGTCAGTAGCGCTTCAATTGAGAAGCCGCACCGCAGCGGTTGGCGCCCCATTTTGGAATCTGAGTTTGATTTAGCTTATTCGCCGCTGATGGAATTGGATTACGGAAAAGGGCGGCTGATTTTAAACGAGTTGGATTTGGAAGACCATTATTCTGTAGATGCTGGGGCGGCGCAGCTAGTACAACAAATTGTGAGTTACGGGATGAATTCTCCGGTACTTGGAAAACCGGATCAAGTGGTTTTAATTGGGGGAGATAGAGATGCCCAAAAGTTGGACAGTTTGGGGGTAATTTATCAGCGCGCTAGTTCGCTTTCTAATGATGTTGGTTTGGCAATTGTGGGGACACAAGCGAATCTGAAAGATGCAGATTTGCGCGGTTATTTGAATGCTGGCGGGAAGGCGTTTTTCTTGCCGCGTCAAGTGCCTGCTGCGGGTTTGGGTGTGGGTTTGCAGCAAGCGCAGGATTTCGGCGGTTCGCTGGCGGTTCCGAGTTGGGATGAGGTGAAGGGGATTAGCGCCTCAGATTTGCGATCGCGCTCTTTTTATGATACTTGGTTGATTAAGTCTGGGGGAGAAATCGGCGCTGACGGTTTGTTAAGTCGGGTACAAGTGGGCAAAGGTGTGGCGATTTTCTCTCAGATTGAACCCGACAGTTTGAATGCTGATACTAAGACTTATTTGCGTTTTACTCGCTGGCGGCAAACCAGGGCAACTGCTCAGATTTTGGCTAATTTAGGGGCGAGTTTTAAGGCGGATGAATCTGTGTTTAACGGTTCGAGTCGGGAGTTTTATCACTGGGATTACAAGACGGATTTTGAGAATGGGGACGATCCTTATCGCTATTATCGATGGTAGGATTTTTTAACCGCAGATTAACGCGGATTAACGCAAATGTTATGGAGGATATTACAGGTCAAAGTGACGGCGGAAGCGGGGGTCTAATTTGTCGGTTTTCTTTTGGTTGCAGGTGCTGCAGAGGGTTTGCAAGTTGCTGATGTCGTTGCTGCCGCCGCGCGCTAGGGGGATGATATGATCGATCGTCAGTTGGGTTTCTAGTTTGGTTTGGCCGCAGCTTTGGCATTGGTATTTATTGCGGGTGAATACGTATTTTCTTACTTCGGGGGGAATGGGGATTCTAGGGGTTTTGCTCATGAATTGTTCGGTTGATTTTCAGGGTTTAGTAGTTGGCGACGCAAATCATCGAGAGGGGATTCTGGTTTGCTAGTTTCTGACTCCTGGTTTTCTGGTGTTTCTTCGACTTCTGGTTCGTCTGGGCAAAATTCTATAGTGACATTAAGTTTGAGCTTAATTTTTCCTTTCTTCCAGCCCTGAGCACCCACTCTGAGAATTTCACAATCTATACCTTCACCAAACCATTCTTCGTATGACCAATTTTTTTGGGGATGATTGCAAGGTACATCGATATTTAGGTTCTGTTTTCTTAATAAATCATCAAGTGTTTCTCCTAACTCCCACTCAGACACAAGTTTATTTACTGTTTTTTTGAGTTTTTCCATTTTAAGCATAGTCATACCGAAAGATACAGCATCATCATTACCGCAGTTGTGAAAATCTAATTTATTTTTCATATTCTTGCCCTCCTGGCGTAAGTCCTATTTGAGCTACTATTTCTAATTCCAAAGCTACCATCAAACAGCGATTGATCTGGTTTATGCCCTCATTGAAGTACAAGGTACAACCATCACATCCTCAAGAATTTGGTTAAGATTATCTGCCGAAATTATCACAGCCGGACGTAGTTTAAACTGTGTTAGCTGAGTAGAAGGCATTGGCACTTGAGCCAACACTACATCACCGTGCCGTAAGTTCATCGGCAAATAATTCGTCATAAATGTCATTTTCCGCACTCAGCCAATCTTGATAAGCTTGGGATACAAGCATCGGTTGAACAGATTCTTTCCCAATTTTCAAGAAGAGGGCTATGTTCAGAAATGTTGCTAACTTATCCTCTGGAAGTTGTTCGATTATTGTTAAAAGTTTTTCGCGAATGTTCATAGGATTAAAGTCGCTCTTTGTTGGCTATTATAGCATAATAAACACAATAAAGATAGCGAGCGATTTCCAATCGCCGATTTGCGATCGCCAAAATTGCAATCATTCACCCTCCACCGAAACGCTATCATTTTGCCCAATTACAGGCAACAAATTCTCGTGCAGCTTCATCGCCTGCAAACAACTATTAATCCCAGAAACCGCCCGATCGTACTCTTGAATCTTCTGCTCATTCTCAGCTTGCCGCCGCAGATTCCCAGCAATCTTTTCCTCCGCTTCTTGTGCCAAAGTTTGCTCCAAATAATCGCGGGCTTGACTGTATTTCTGCAAAATATCATCAGCTTGCTTTTGGGCCAGCGGCAACAAATGCTCTTTCAGGGTTTGGTTGACAGTTTGGCGGAAAGTTTGCCGAATAGTTCTAGATACTTTTGGCTCGAAATCTAGCCGCAATAATTGTCGAATTGCCGGTTGGGCGTCCACCATGTTTTCGCAGTCGTAGCCTTGAGAAGTTTGCTGCAATGTTTCCCGGAATTGATAAATCGAAAATGTGCCTTCGTCGTAAAAACGGGGACTTTCTCGCACGTAGCGATCGCACTCAACGCCAGCCGCATTTACCAAAGCATCAGAAACCCGCTTTGATAACTCCTCTAACTGCTGTTCAATGCCCCCATCATTCCCCAACAACCGATAAAGTAATCGATAGTATTCAGACTTACGAACGCTATCTTTCAAATACTGGAAATAATTATCAACCAGTGACTTAGTAGCCTCTACTAAAATATCTTCCAACTGATTCGCTAAATAATAAAGCGCTTCAACTAAAACAGCAATTAAAGGTGCTGTGGCATTGCGGGGATGATTCCGCAAAGTGCGTCCGTAAGCCGCCTCAACAGAAAATCCGTCTAACAATTCATCCAAGCGGCGGATCATCCGAGATTGCAGTTGCCGAAAGTCTGTATCAAAAATATCGCATTTATTCATAATCATTTCATTGACTTCTTCGGCGATATGTTCGCGAAATTCCTCCCCAACTTGCTGCAATTCTTGATTTAGCCGCAAAAGTTCCTGTGCTTTCATCGCTTCAATCTCGCGGGGCTGGCTGTCCAAATTCCGCTGAATTGTTTGGTAATGTTTCCGCAGTTGAATGCACAAGTCTTCTAAGTCATCAGCTAAATTTTTGAACAGTTGCGGGCGTTTTTCTTCGGTGAGGTAACGGGTGATGGCTGTGCGAAAATCTTCGATCCCGCTATCTTGAATTAATTGAGTAATTAATGGTTGTCCTTGCTCGGCAAGAATCCGCACGTAGTTTTCATTTGGTGATTCGTAGCTGTTAACTGAAACGCGAAATTTGCTCGGAGATAGCTTACCGGAATTCGCACAGTAGCGATTAAATTCACTAACAAATTGCGGAGTCTCTTCACTATTACTGAGCAACTCTGAATCTAATTTATCATCTCCAGAAACTCGCCCTTGGCTGGTGGCAAAGATTGTATTTAAACCAAAGCGATCGCGCCCTGTTGTCCCTCGAATCAAACTTCCGTAAAATCCCAACAATCCGCTAGTTTTGTAAACTCTCGCAGTATCGCGAAAGTCGGAATTAATCAGATTTTCTAAGCGCTGTCGCAGTTGCGTGTTGTACCAAGTTTCGTCGATGCGGTTGAAAATGTAAAAGAGTCGATCGCGAATTCCCGGATTTCCCCGTGTTTTTTCCATCAACTCGGTTTCCTCCGTCGTCATTTCCCCAGACGAAGCCGCTTTCAAAACGCAGACAACCGCCGAAGTATCCGGGCTTTCAATCTTATCATAAGTCAATTCTGCATCCCGTTGTACTGGCGCATCAATTCCCGGCGTATCGATAATAATATTGCCATCTTGCAGCAAGGGATGATAACAGTAATATTCAACTCGCTTGAGTACAGCACTGTTACTACCGCGACGGGCATAACTAGCAGCTTCCTTGAGATTGGAAAAATTAAACTGTTCCATCGAGTAGGTAGCGTTTTCGAGAGTTTGGATGCGATCGCGATTTGCCTCAAAACCTTCTAACAGCAGCATCAAAGCCTTAGCTTTTTTGGCTAGTTCGGATTTATTTTCGCCGCCTTCCGTTTCAATAATTATGTTGCATCCCTGAGACAACAGCGACACTACATCTGTTTGATTAATATTAAGTTCAGTAGTTAAACCTAACTGATGGCAAAGCACATAAGCTTGCTGGCTAATCTCAAATTCGCTCAAAAAAGTTAGAACAACGCGCTCTTTTTCCGGCTCAGCAAAGGCGATATAACATTCAGTACCAGTCGCGTGTCCCTCTGCACTGTAGAGCAATTCTCGCTCCAGCAAAGCATTAATTAACATAGATTTTCCCGCACTGAAAGCGCCAGCAAACACAATTTCAAACTCAGGAGAAATTGCCTTTTTCAGAGAAGCTTGTACCGCCGTGATGTCTTGTTGTCGCAAAGACGATTCCTGACGCAGCAGTTGCACTAAAGAATCAACTTGCTCTTGCAGATTGTTGCATTGAGGGGGCATTTGAGTCATGACGGCAGACTGCTCCTGATTGTGGGAAAATTACCTTATTGTTAATTCTCTGCTAGTTCAGGAATAATCACAACAGTAATTTTACTTATGGGAGTCAGGATTGCTGAAAGTGCGATCGGCTATTCTGGCGACTAATCATATCGTTTATGGTTGTTTGGGAATGATTAAACCGCAGAGGCCGCAGAGGGCGCGGAGGAAGAGAAGAGAGATGAATAATTCCGATACCAACGGATTTGTTATCATATATTTACAGCCAAGTGGCTAAATGTGATATGTCAGTAAAATTTAGCCAAGCATCTCCTAATTTTTCGTACACAATTAGTAGTAAGGCGCGCATTATTGCGCCCCTACTAAATTAAACGGGCGCATTGCGTACTCTACATTAAACCGATAAATCCTGACGCGGTTTAAAAGACTCAACCTGTCGCAACTTTTCGTATAATTCCCGTTCCTCCTCGCTAATTTCTTTGGGAATTAACACCTGAATTTCTACCAATTGATCGCCCCGATCGCCATTTCCCGTCGGATAGCCCTTGTTAGCCAGCCGCAACCGCTTTCCAGACGTTACTCCCGGTGGCAATTTCATCTTTACCAGGCCATCCAGCGTCGGTACTTCAATATCTCCGCCTAACACCGCTTCGCTGGGAGTCAGAGGCAATTCGCAGCAAATATCTGACATTTCCAATCGAAAAAATGGATGGGGAGAAACCGTGATTTTCAAATATAAATCTCCGCCCCCCATACCTTGATTTCGCAAGCGAATCCGCTGACCTGATACCATAGCAGGAGGCAGATTTACCTCGATCGCTCGCCCATCTTCCAAACGAATTCGCTCGGTACCACCCGAATAAGCCCTTTCCAAAGGCAGAGTTAGCCTGGCCTCAATGTCTCTTCTCGTTTCGCGATCGACTGTTTCCCTAATTTCCCGTCGCATTTCGCGATCGACTATATCCCTTCTGATTTCGCGATCGACTATCTCCCGTCGCATTTCGCGATCGACTGTTTCCCGTCGCATTTCGCGATCGACTGTTTCCCGTCGCATTTCGCGATCGTCGAAATCCCTTCTAGGTGGGCGAGAATTAGCAACATAACTGGTTTTCTTAGAAGCCGTACTCCACGGTTCAGAGGAGCCTACTCCCGGTGCATCATTCGCTGTCGCCATCCTCACTTCCCGGCGTCTTCCGAGCACTTGGTCGAGAAATTTATTAAAATCCGAGTAATCACTAAAATCGACATCCTCGGTCGGTTTTTTGCGGGTAGTTTTACTGTTTCCCCAAGTTTTGAAATTGGGAAGTCGCACCCCTTGTTGGCCTTGAAATCCCTTTTGTTTCCAGAACTTACTAAACTGATCGTATTGAGCGCGCTTGTCGAGATCGGAAAGAATATCATAAGCTTCATTAATATCCTTAAACCTATCTTCAGCAGATTTATCACCTGGATTTACGTCAGGGTGCCACTGTCTGGCTAGCCGTCGATAGGCTTTTTTTATCTCATCAGCCGTGGCATCTTTGGGCACTCCCAAAATTAGATAGTAATTACGAAAGTTCTGCATTATTAGTCATTAGTTATTAGTCATTAGTCATTAGTTATTAGTCATTAGTCATTAGTCATTCGGCTTGTCAGCATCAAACTAGAGACTAATGACTAATCATTAATTACAGCCAATCGTCGTCATCATCCCAATCGTCGCTTTGATTTTGATAAGGGCGAGTGGGGCGATTAGCACTGCTTCTGCGATCGCCCATACGATCGCCCATACGATCGCCCATACGATCGCCCATACGATCACCCATACGATCACCCATACGATCATATGGGCGATCGGGAATTGGATCGACAGTCGATCGCCTGTACGGCTTAGCATTGGTATAATAGCTGCTGTCATCGCTGCGCCGCTTGGTACCGTCGCCCGTAAAAGTCCGCTTCACAGACTCAAAGAAATCATCATCATCGTCATCATCAGCAAACGCGGAAATTTCCCGGCTCAAATCGTAAAGAGCATCCTGCAAATCCGAACCAACTTGGTCAACTCCCCGCTCATCATTGCGTTCCAAACTGTCTCGTAATTCCCGAATTAAAGTTTCAATTCGCTGGCGGCTTCTTTGAGCAAACTGCATTCCGCGATCGAGCGCAACTTCTCGCAACTGCCGCTCGGCTTGATAAGCTAAAGCTTCAGCGCGATTGCGTTTTTCTACCTTTTCCCGCTGCAACTTATCAGCTTGAGCAAACTGTTCCGCATCGCGAATCATTTGATTCACTTCCTGCTGAGTCAGCGTCGAAGCACCTTGTACAGTAATGCTTTGTTCCCTGCCCGTAGTTTTGTCCAAAGCAGTCACCAACAGCATCCCGTTAGCATCAATATCAAAAGCTACTTGCACCTGCGGAATCCCTCGCGGTGCCGGCGGAATTCCAGTTAGTTTAAAGCGTCCCAAAGACTTATTATCTCTGCCTAATTCCCGTTCCCCTTGGATGACGTGAATTTCTACCACAGTTTGGTTGTTTTCAGCAGTAGAAAAAATGTCCGATCGCCTGACGGGAATAGTAGTATTGCGAGGAATCAATTTTTTCATCACCCCGCCGATAGTTTCCAAACCCAGCGACAGCGGCGTCACATCCAACAGCAGCACATCGCGGACATCCCCACCCAAAATACCCGCTTGAATTGCCGCACCCACCGCCACAACTTCATCGGGATTCACATTTTGATTGGGTTCTCGATCGATCAAACTGCGAACAACTTCCTGCACCAAAGGAATGCGAGTCGAACCGCCGACTAACACAACCTCATCAATGCGAGAAGGACTCAAACTTGCATCAGCCAAAGCTTGTTTCACCGGCCGCCGCAATCGCTGCACCAAATCTGTGCACAGCCCCTCAAATTGACCGCGAGTCAGCCGCGTTTCCAGATGCAAAGGCCCATCTTCATTCGCATCGATAAACGGCAAATTAATCTCTGTGACACCGACTCCCGACAGTTCAATCTTGGCTTTTTCGGCCGCTTCGATCAAGCGCTGCAAAGCTTGGCGGTTGCGCCGCAAATCAATTCCTTCTTTTTCTAAGAATTGTTCTGCCAACCAATCCACAATTTTGGAGTCAAAATCATTGCCACCCAATTGAGTGTCACCGCTAGTTGCTTTGACTTCAAATACTCCGTCTCCCACGTCTAAGATAGAGACATCAAAAGTACCGCCACCCAAATCAAACACTAAAATAGTTTGACTTTCTCGCCTCTCCAAACCGTAAGCCAAAGAAGCCGCCGTTGGCTCATTTAAAATCCGCTTAACATCAAGTCCGGCAATTCGTCCCGCATCCCGCGTCGCCTGTCGCTGCGAGTCATTGAAATAAGCGGGAACAGTAATTACAGCCCCCGTCACCTCTTGTCCCAGATAGCGGCTGGCTTCATCGGCCAGCTTTCGCAACACCATCGCCGAAATTTCCTCTGGGGCAAAATCTTTTTTCAGGCGGGGACACTTGACTTTGATGTTCCCGTTGTCGTCGCGGCGAGTTGTGTAAGGAACGCGCTTTGATTCTGGAGTCAGTTCGGTATATTTGCGTCCGATGTACCGCTTGACAGCGTAAAAGGTGTTTTGCGGGTTGAGAACAGTCTGGCGTCTGGCCATCTGTCCCACAAGGCGTTCTCCTTCCTTTGTGAAAGCAACTACCGAGGGAGTTGTCCGCATCCCTTCTGCATTGGCAATCACAACCGGTTTGCCGCCTTCCATGACGGCTACTACTGAGTTTGTTGTTCCGAGGTCAATGCCAACTACTTTACCCATGCGTCAGTTGTCTCCTGTGGCGTTGTGTGTAGCCTTTTCAATATAAGCGTTAAGTATGATTGCATTTATTGTACCGCGTCGAGAAGCGGGGGCTGCGGGGGGATTGCCTCACTTTGGTCAAGCGGCTGCGGTTGGGTGGGTATGATCGCTCCCCTGGTGGATTGGCGAGATCCTGCGAGGAGTAGGAGTGTGAACTTGGGAAAGCCCTGTATGTTCATCTTTTGACAGGAAAAAAAGTTTCAGAATTGATTAACTAATGCGTTTTGCTAAACTAAAAGCAGCTAGCAGGATTGTTGAGCAAAGAGGAACATAAAAATATGACTGTCAACTCTGTTCAAAATTCAGAATCCTCTCAAGAACACTCGATCGTTGACGTGCAACAGACCAACTGCTGCATTGTCGGAGGTGGGCCTGCGGGTGCTGTTTTAGCATTACTTTTAGCGAGGCAAAACATTCCAGTCATCCTGCTAGAACTACACAAAGATTTCGATCGAGAATTTCGCGGCGATACGCTGCATCCGTCTGTAATGGAAATTATGGAGCAATTGGGTTTAGCAGCACAATTGCTGAAATTGCCCCATACAAAAATGCGCCAACTCACCATCCAAGCTGCTGGGAATACCGCCACACTCGTAGATTTATCCCGTCTCAAAACCAAGTATCCTTACATCACTATCCTTCCCCAAGTCAAGTTTCTCGAATTCATCATTACCGAAGCGCAGCGCTACCCCAGTTTTCAGCTAGTAATGGGAGCTAATGTCCAAGAAACGATCGTCGAAAATGGGGTTGTGTGCGGAATTCGATACCGGGGACGCGGGGGATGGCATGAAGTGCGATCGACCCTCACAGTCGGTGCAGACGGTCGCTTTTCTCGCCTGCGCCAATTAGCAGGTTTTGAACCGATTAAAACTTCCCCGCCGATGGATGTCCTTTGGTTTCGTTTGCCGCGCAGTCCCGATGATGCCAAAGACTTTGGCGTGGGAGGTCGAGCTGTGGGAGGTCATTTATTAGTCATGATTGACCGCTTGGATTATTGGCAACTCGGTTACATTATTCTGAAAGGCAGCTATCAGAAATTGCGCGAATCAGGAATAGAAGCTTTGCAAAAATCTGTTGCTGAATTAGCACCCGAATTTGCAGATAGGGTCGAGCAACTGAAAGATTGGTCGCAAATTTCTTTTCTGTCGGTTGAATCCAGTCGCCTTCCCCGCTGGTATCGTCCCGGTTTGCTCTTAATTGGGGATGCCGCTCACGTCATGTCACCCGTAGGCGGTGTGGGAATTAACTATGCTATTCAAGATGCTGTCGTCGCGGCTAATGTACTCAGCGCCTCCCTGAAAAACGATCGCGTGCATCTGTGGGATTTGGCAGAAGTGCAGCGACAGCGGGAGTTGCCCACACGCATCATTCAAGCATTTCAGTCGTTTTTACAGGAGCGAATTATTAAGGGGGCATTAAATAGCGATCGACCATTTACACCGCCACTTTTGTTGCAGTTACCAATTTTGCGAAATATTCCAGCGCGATTAATTGGTTTTGGATTAACTCGGGTTCGCGTACTAAATCAATGAGATACACCAATTTTAAATATAGAGGTAGAATGACGCACGGGTGGTCATAAACCGGGTTTTTTGACGAAAATCTTTCGCACTTACATATTCGGTAAAAAACCCGGTTTCTTTGGCATAGATGAGTAATTCGTGACAAGATTGAATTTCAGTACAAACTTAATGAGACCAGAGTTATGCAAAGTATTAAAGTGCGATCGCACGTCGGTTCGGATGGGATGTTGCATTTGCAAATACCGGTTGGGATTACAGATACAGATTTGGAAGTTATTGTAGTTTTCCAGCGCATATCACCCGCAACTGAAGCTAAAACACCGGAAGATTTAGGCTGGTCGCCCAGTTTTTTTGATAGAACTTTTGGCTGCTTTCAGGATGAACCTTTAGTGCGGGGAGAACAAGGGGAATTTCAGGAACGGGAGGAATTGCTGTGATTTATTTGCTGGATAGCAATACCTGTATCGGTTACTTGAACGGTAGACCAATCGAAATCAAAAGTTCTTTCAATACAATACAATACTTGCAACCCAAATAAAACCATGAAATTCACCTTAGATGTAGAAAACAACCCTACAGGCTGGCCAGACCACACTCAGCTACCCGAATCAGACGGTACTTTTGTGAAAAATTTTCAAGAACACCCCCAAAGCATTCTGTTAACCGATTCAATTACTCCCGTCTTCCAAACCATTCATCCAGATGGTAACTATTGTATCGGGCAAGACAGCGGCATTTATTGGCGATTAACTGAGCCGCTAGAACGGGGTGCGGAAGCACCCGACTGGTTTTACGTGCCTAATGTCCCGCCAACTATTGACGGTCAATTGCGCCGTTCTTATGTGATGTGGCAAGAATTTGTAGCACCGTTAATTGTGTTAGAATTTGTATCGGGCAATGGTGCAGAAGAACGGGACAGAACACCGTTGTTGCGTTCCGGTCAACAGGAAACTAAGCCGGGTAAATTCTGGATTTATGAAAATGTCATCCATCCGGCATTTTACGGAATTTATGAAGTAACCAAGGCTAGTGTTGAAGTCTATCACCTGATAGAAGATAGGTATCAATTAGTTGCTGCAAATGAGCGCGGTCATTATCCGATTCCACAGTTAGGAGTGGAATTGGGAATTTGGCAAGGAGTGTATCAAAATGTTCAGTTACCTTGGTTGCGCTGGTGGGATAGTCAAGGGAATCTGTTGTTATCGGGAGCAGAAAGAGCCGATCGCGCCGAAGACCAATTAGAGCAATTGCGCGCTCAGTTGCGATCGGCTGGAATTGAACCAGAATTGTGAATTGTCTGCAACTGCGATCGCGCCCATCCCTAGCGATCGCACGTAAAAACTTTACAATGGCGATCGGGAACTCCCCTCACTCCTATTGATGTTAAAATCAAACAACAACCCAAAATAAATCTATGGGACTCTTTGACAAGATTCGCGGCGAATTTGTCGATATCATCGAATGGTTGGACAATACCAGTGACACCATTGCCTATCGATTTGAGCGTCACCAAAACGAAATTAAACAAGGTGCTAAACTAACTGTACGACCAGGACAAATAGCAGTCTTTGTCAGCGAAGGGCAAGTTGCCGATGTCTTCGATCCGGGAATGCACGAACTGTACACCCGCAATTTACCCGTTCTTAGCACCTTAAAAGGTTGGCCCTACGGTTTCAACTCTCCCTTCAAAGCAGAAGTCTACTTTTTTAACACCAAAATATTTACCAACCTGAGATGGGGAACCTCTAACCCTGTAATTATCCGCGATCCAGAACTCGGCCCAGTGAGAATGCGGGCTTTTGGCACATACAACATTAAAGTTTCTCATCCCGAACAACTCTTAAAACAACTAATCAGCACTGACGGACTATTTCAAGTAGATGAAATCAGCGAACAGCTACGCAATACAATAGTCAGTGCTTTTGCCAATTGGGTTGGCAATTCCCGCGTTCCCCTGCTAGACTTTGCAGCCAACTACACCCACATGGGCGAACAGGTGCGAGTTGCCATAGAGCCAAGTATCCAGCAATTCGGCTTAGAGTTAACTCAGCTATTAATTGAAAACATCTCGATGCCGCCTGAAGTTGAAGCAGCACTCGACAAACGAGCCTCGATCGGACTTCTGGGAAATATGCAGCAATATACCCAATATCAAGCTGCTAACGCGCTAGAAGCATCAGCAAATAACCCCAGCGGCGGCAACCAAGGATTAGAATTGGGCATGGGCATGGCAGTAGGCCAACAAATGACAAATATGATGCAGTCACCAGCATCGCAAACACCGCCGCCACCTCCCCCACCAACACAAACTCAGTGGTATATTGCCCAGAACGGTCAACAAGTAGGCCCTTTTGGATTGGATAAACTTTTGCAAAATGGTTTGACACATCAGGTAATGGTTTGGCGTGCAGGTTTTGACGGCTGGAAGTTAGCATCGCAAGTGCCGGAATTAGCATCTTTGTTAGCGACAGTGCCCCCGCCGCCCCCGCCAGCCGCCGCCTAAAATTTTGCATATTTAGTTAATTGGTAATGGGTATGTTTTGCCGATTACGAATTACCAATTAGATCACCAATTAACCATTATGAATACTTCTGAACCTGCTGTTAAACGTTTTCCCTGTCCTAGCTGCGGGGCTTATTTAGAGTTCAACCCCCAAGCAGGAAAGCTCAAGTGTGCTTACTGTGGCTGGGAAGATGCAATTCCCCAAAATGCTGAAGATGTAAAGGAGAACTCTTACGAACAATATCTCCAAATCGATCGCACGACGCTGACAACTTTATCAACAACAGCCCTGGAAGTAAAATGCAATGATTGCGGAGCAAGTGTTACTTTTGAACCGCCGAAAGTAGCGGGTAAATGCCCATTTTGCGCTTCTCCAATTGTGACCCAACCTGCAAAGGCTAGCCCTAGCGTCCACCCAGAGGGAATTGTACCCTTTGAAGTTAGTGATAAACAGGCCAGAGAAAGCATTCAGAAGTGGCTCAGCAATCGCTGGTTTGCTCCCTCTGCTTTGAAATCCCTAGCCCAACAGGAGAAAATTCAAGGGGTTTATTTGCCGTTTTGGACTTACGACACTTATACGGTTAGTTACTATAGGGGCGATCGCGGAGAACACTACTACGTGACTGAAACTTATACGGAAACAAACTCGCAGGGCGAAACTGAAACTAAAACTCGTCAAGTGCAACATACCAGGTGGTGGCCTGTTTCTGGCAGAGTCGATCGCTCTTTTGATGATATTCTGATTCCAGCTACAACTTCAGTCGATCGCCCGCGTCTGGATGCGTTAGAACCTTGGCATCTCAAGGAGTCACTGCGCGCTTACAATTCATCTTATTTAGCTGGGTTTGAAGCGCAGCGATCGCAAGTTTCTCTCACTCAAGGGTTTGAATCTGCTAAAAATGTCATGGCCGGTACTATTCACTTCGATGTTTGTAGGAATATTGGTGGCGACGAGCAGCGGGTTCACAGCATTTCCACTGATTACAATGCTATCACTTTTAAGCATATTTTGCTACCTGTGTGGCTGTGTGCCTATCGTTATCAAAACCAACGATATCAAGTAATGGTTAATGCACGCACCGCTGAAGTTCAAGGCGAACGTCCCTACAGTGTTTGGAAAATTACTGCTGCTGTTGTTAGCGGTGTTGTGCTGGCGGGTGTTATGTACCTATTGTTTACTGGTAATTGGAGATATATCCGTGTTCCCGGTCTCCCTCAACCCCAACCCCAACCAACTTCCTTACCTGTACCGAGCCAAAAATTACCGCCAGTTCCTATTCCCTCTACCGCACCTGTACCGAACAAAAAATTACCCCCAGCGCCTGTTCCCTCTCCTAAGTAGTTGATGGTTCGTTAGATCTCTGGCATAATTCTTGTGGAACAGCCATCCTGCCTCTTCAAAACTTGCTTTTCACTCCTAAGTCTATTTTTTATTTAAACGAAGTACAACCGCATCTAGGAGCGATAATTTGCTAAGACCAATTCACTAGGAAGCTACACGCTCATATAGGCTAAAGTAGAGGAGAGCCAATATGGCCAACAAATTTCAGGTAGAAATCCACGAAACGGTTGAGGAACTAGAGCATCGACTCGAACGGGCTATAACAGCAGTAAGCACGCGAAAAATTACTGCTATTATACTGGATTGCCACCACAAAAATCAAAACAAGAGAAGAATTAGCGACGATGCGTAAGCGAATGGATAATGGTAGCTTTCAGAAATCTCTCTTATTAGACTGGCTATCTGCATATAATGTCAATATATTTACCTGCCTCTAGTCCTGAATTAAATCAGAGTGAAAAATTGTGGGAACATCCCAAAAAAGACCTAAAGTGGGAAAATTATTCGAGTTTAGATAGGGCTTGCTGAATATATCGATCGCATATTACGTGGCCTGGGTTAAGAACTGGTGCGTTCGAGAGTCATCGCCGTGAAAAACAGGTAAAATAGATCAAAACCCGTGCATC